>RYWL01000087.1 GCA_003979155.1 Muribaculaceae bacterium | reverse complement strand
GCGACCCCGACCTTGGCAAGGTCGTGCTCTACCAACTGAGCTATTTTCGCGTTGGGCAATCGTGTTTCTCAATTGCGGTGCAAAGTTACGCACATTTTTTCTTTCTGCCAAATTTTTTACCAATTATTTTTCGAATATTTTTACTCTAACGGATAACACGCTAATCCTTAACCCATTGTAAAAACACAAATTTACCTCTTCAACCTGCATAATCACCGTTTTTCATCGCGGACATACAAATAGTCGTCGCATAGATAGGAAGGTCGAAGCATAATCGTTCAGCAGCACATTTATAGGTCAATCATGGTGAGACAACGGCGGATAACAACGATGTCGATAGGCGAGATGTTGCCGGTAACCGCTCCAATAATGGCATCACGTCCAAGCTTGTTGACTGTCCTGCCATGAACAAGCGCGACAAGTTTTTCTGCATCTGTCTCAGTTGGGTGGTCGACGTTGTGGTCGACGTTGAACATTCTGTAATCTTTTTATTCTGTTGGTGTAGAAATATCGCGATTTATATGTAAATTTGCGTAATAAACACAAACAATCGCATCACCTATCGTTTCTTACAATGAAAATCGCAGCACCAGTTTTTGCTCTTGCCACTGCAGCCTTGTTCTCATGCCAGAGCCCAACCGAGACAACTGATTACGCCGCATCGGTCGACCCCTTTATCGGCACAGGTGGCCACGGCCACACTTTTCCCGGCGCCGTCGTACCCCACGGCATGATACAGCCGAGCCCCGACACCCGCATACATGGCTGGGATGCCTGTTCTGGTTATCATCGCTCCGACACAAGCCTCAACGGCTTCTCTCAGACGCATCTCAGCGGCACAGGCTGTGCCGACTACGGAGATTTTCTGATTATACCCACAACTGGTGAACAAAAAATCGACCCTCAGCAAAACCATGAGTCCGTGCGCCCCTACGCCTCCACTTTCTCGCACGACACCGAAATAGCCGAGCCGGGGTATTACTCCGTTCGACTTGACACTTATGGCGTCGACACCGAAATTTCGGCTACCGAACGTGCCGCTATTTACCGCTTCACATATCCGGCCAGCTCCGAACCGGGAGTAATCGTTGACCTTGACTACTCGATACAGAATCAGCGAAACAACGATATGAAAGTGGAGATTGTTGGCGACAAAGCTATCAAGGCATGGAAAAGCACCAGTTACTGGGCTGGCGACCAAAGCCTCGCCATGTATGCGGAATTCTCCAAGCCTTTCACTGCAACTATTGTGCGCGATACGGTGACCGACACCGACGGCGCTATATATCCGCGCTGCAAAGCATTGCTCAAATTCGCTCCCACGACCGAAGGAGAAGAGATAACTATGAAAATCGCCGTTTCGGGCGTAGATACAGATGGTGCCGAGCGAAATCTCGCAGCAGAAATTCCCGACTGGGATTTCAACAAAGTGCGCGACAACGCCCGGCAGAAGTGGAACGAGTGGCTCGGCAAAATCGAAGTGCAGGCCGATAACGACACCGACCGCCGAATATTCTACACTGCCCTATATCACTCGGCAATCAGCCCCAATCTCTACACCGATGTAGACGGACGCTATTTCGGCATGGACCACAAGCCTCATCAGGGCAATGCTGAGAATCCGGTGTATACCATCTTCTCTCTTTGGGATACTTTCCGTGCGCTTCATCCCCTGCTCACGATTATTGACCCAAAACTGAACAACGATTTCATAAACTCGCTGCTTTCGAAATATGAAGAAGGCGGAATACTGCCCAAGTGGGAACTCGCTGCCAACTACACAGCCGAGATGACCGGCTACCATGCAGTGTCACTCATGGCCGATGCCATCAGCAAAAATGCGGCCGATTTCGACATCAGTAAAGCAAAACGCGCTGCTATCCGTTCGGCAATCTACAATCCCGACAGCATATGCGCCTCTCCACGCATCAGCAATATCCTCTCGCCTATATCGAAGAAATATAAGAACGAACTCGGATTCATACCCTGGGATGTAGAGCTTGAGTCGGTTGCCAAAGGACTCGAATATGCCTACGACGACTATTGTGTGAGCGTGATTGCCGAAGCCGCCGGAGATACAGCCACGGCAAAAGAATATTTAGAGAAATCGAAGGCATACCGTCAATATTTCGACCCCGAGACACGATTCATGCGCGGCAAAGACATTAATGGCAAATGGCACGAACCGTTCAATCCCCGTTCGTCGAATCATCGTGCCGACGACTACTGCGAGGGCACTGCATGGCAGTGGACATGGTACACTCCTCACGACGTTGCAGGCCTCATCGAACTTATGGGCGGCAAGGAACCTTTCGTTCAGAAACTCGATTCGCTTTTCATTGCCGACTCGGCTCTTGAAGGCGATGTAAACTCACCCGACATATCGGGTCTCATCGGACAGTATGCCCACGGCAACGAGCCCTCGCATCATATCATTCACATGTACAACTACGCCGGACGCCCCGACCGCACACAAGAAAACATTGACCGCGTGCTCAAGGAAATGTATTCCGACAAAATCGACGGCATTGCAGGCAACGAAGACTGCGGCCAGATGTCGGCATGGTATGTGCTAAACGCCCTCGGATTCTATCAGGTCGCTCCCGGCATTCCCACCTACTCGATTGGCCGTCCGTGGTTCCCCAAAGCCACAATCAATCTTCCCAACGGCAAAAAGGTAAACATAACGGTGAAGAATTATGGCAAAGACAATATGTATATCAAATCCATGAAGCTCAACGGCAAGGAGTTGTCAGAGCCTTTCTTCTCACACGCCGACATAGTCGACGGTGCCGATTTTGAATTCGAGATGTCGGCAACCCCGACACGATAAACACAAGCTAAACATTGATTAAAAGCCGTGCGTTATAAAACGGACGGCTTTTTCAACCTCTGAAATACAATAAACGGACATCCATTCCGTAAGACAAATATGAAGACTGCATTAATAACAGGTATCACGGGGCAGGACGGCTCTTTCCTTGCCGAGTTTTTATTGGATAAAGGATACGACGTGCACGGCATCATCCGCCGGTCGTCGGTCGATTTCCGCGAGCGTATAGCCCATCTCGAGGGCCTTAAGCACTTTCACCTCCACTACGCCGACATGGGCGACTCGATGAGTATAGTGCGCATTCTTGCCAAGATAAGACCCGACGAAGTATATAATCTCGCAGCACAAAGTCATGTGCAAGTAAGTTTCGACTCACCGGAATATACGGCCAATGTCGATGCTGTGGGCGTTCTGCGCATGCTCGAAGGCATACGTCAATGCGGTCTATCGGATACATGCCGCTTCTATCAGGCATCGACTTCCGAACTGTATGGTAAAGTTGAGGAAGTGCCCCAGAACGAGAAAACTCCATTTCATCCCTATTCGCCGTATGCCGTAGCTAAATTATATGGATTCTGGATTGTAAAAGAATATCGCGAGGCCTACAATATGTATGCATGCTCCGGAATTCTTTTCAATCACGAAAGCGAGCGGCGAGGCGAGACCTTTGTTACCCGAAAAATTACTCTTGCTGCAGCTCGCATAGCCCAGAACAAGCAAGAAAAGCTATATCTCGGAAACTTGTCGTCGCTACGCGACTGGGGTTATGCGCCCGACTATGTAGAATGTATGTGGCTGATTCTACAGCAGGAAAAACCCGACGACTACGTCATCGCTACCGGCGAGCAGCATTCGGTGCGCGAATTCTGCCTCCTGGCATTCCGTCGAGCCGGCATTGAACTCCGCTTCGAAGGCGAAGGTGCCGACGAAAAAGGTGTAGACATAAAAACAGGAAAAGTGCTCGTGGAGGTGTCGCCAGACTTTTACAGACCAACAGATGTGGTCAATCTGTGGGGAGACCCTTCAAAGGCGAAAAAAGAACTGGGATGGGACCCATCGAAGAAGACTTCGTTCGAACAGCTCGTCAATCTCATGGTCGATGCAGACATGGCAAAAGTGGCTGTGGAGCGGGCCGGAGAACAAGTGAAAATGAATCTCGCCGAGTATCTCGAGAAAGGAATCGTGAAATGATGCAAAAAGACTCGAAAATATACGTTGCCGGACACCGGGGTATGGTGGGCTCGGCGATTGTCCGCGAACTGCATCGTCAGGGCTACACCAACATCATAACACGCACGCATAAGGAACTCGACCTTATCTGCCAGCAGGACGTAGACAACTTCTTTGCCTCTGAGAAACCTGAATACGTTTTTCTCGCTGCGGCAAAAGTAGGCGGAATTGTCGCTAATCAGTCGGCTCTTGCCGATTTCATGTACGACAACATGATGCTTGAGATGAACGTGATTCATGCGGCGTGGAAAAACGGATGTCGGAAACTCGAATTTCTTGGTTCGTCGTGCATCTACCCCCGTATGGCACCGCAGCCCATGCCCGAGAGCTGCCTCCTTACATCTTCGCTCGAAAAGACCAACGAAGCATACGCCCTCGCCAAAATATCGGGGCTCAAATACTGCGAATTTCTAAACTGTCAGTATGACACCGACTATATTTCGGTGATGCCAACCAATCTCTACGGCCCCAACGACAACTACCATCCTGAGCACAGCCATGTGTTGCCGGCTCTCATACGGCGCTTCCATGAGGCAAAAGAAGCCAGAGCTGAAAGCGTGACATGCTGGGGCGACGGCTCGCCACTGCGCGAATTTCTCTATGTCGACGATCTCGCAAACCTATGCGTATTTCTCATGAACAATTACAGTGGCAACGAGACCGTAAATGCAGGTACAGGCAAAGAACTATCAATCAAGGAGCTGACAGAACTTGTAGCCTCAATTGTAGGGTATAAAGGCCGAATTGAATGGGATACTTCACGGCCCAATGGAACACCCCGCAAGCTCCTTGACGTGAGCAAAGCCACCGAACTGGGTTGGAGCTACAAAACAGAGCTACCCGAAGGCATTCGCCTGGCATACAACGATTACCTCACCAATCCAATGAGGGCCGAAAGATAAAGACGCGTCGGCGTAAAAATAAAACACCCCACAACATAGTGTTGTGGGCAATATCAAATGAAAGAATTTTAATTTTTGATGTGAAGATTCCAAATCGAAGTGCAAAACTTTGAGCTAGGAATTATTCATTCTCCT
>RYWL01000086.1 GCA_003979155.1 Muribaculaceae bacterium | reverse complement strand
GCCGGCTCCGATAGTGATGTCGGCATTGCTGTCGCCGGCAACTACGTCTTCAATTCCTGCCGAGTCGCCTTCAAGGCAGTCAATCACAGCGGCATTGACAATTTCGCCGGTTGTGTCGTTGATGAGCAGGGCTGCCACACGGTGGGGCTTGGTTGCATCTACTTTAGAGTAAGATACAGTGTTGGTTACGGTATAATTCTCGTCTTTTTTAACTTCTTGAGCAAATGCTCTGCCGAGTTTGAAACCGCGTGCCACGTCGTCAAATATTGTCGACACCAATTCTCCGGCTGTGTTCCATGTTCCGAGAGCTGTGTTGATGCCGTTGTAGTAGTTGGTCTGGTCGTAGGGACCTACTTTGTCTTGTATCGTAACGAGGCTTACGCTGTGGGGCGATGCTAAGTCGATGCTGAAATTGACTGTTGCCGAAATGTTGAGTGTCGACGATGAGCGTATGCTCGAAGTGAATTCGATTTTGCCATATGACGGATATGAAGTCATGAAACGCATGTATTCGTCGGCAAAAATCTTGAGATTGTTTTCATCTCTACCGCCGGGAGAGAACTCTTCGTTTCGGTTGATGAAAATTTTGGGGAAGCCTGAAACGTTGAGGGCATTGATATACTGTGTTATGTTCATCGGGTCGGTTGTGCCGCCGTTGGAAGCGTGAACACCGATAAGCAGAGCTTCGGGGTAGTTTTCCTTGAGATATTCGAGCATATAGATACCTGCGGGGCACCAGCCGCACCATGTGCCGGTGGCATCCTCGAATACTACAGTGCGGTCATATCCGTTGTTGTAACTGAGTGTCTGGTATTCGCCTTTGATAACTTCTTTTTGCTCATTGTTGATGCGGTCGATTGTAAATGCGATATTCATCGAACCGTTGGCATCGGCCGGAACGGGAATGTTGAACAATGCTATGCCTGTTCCGCCGGGCTTTATGGCAGCTTTCTCGTCGGTGTTGTAGTCGATGATTGAAGCGCTGGTGATGGAGCTTGTCGCGCCGCCGTTTACGCTTGCGCTGATACCGATTTCCTCAATGTCGTTCGAGCCTTTGTTGTCGAACACAATGAGCAGCTCGCTGTCTTCACCGGGCGTGGTGTAGCTCGAGCTTTGGAAAGTAACGGGTGAGAGCAGGTTCTTCGGAAGGTTATCGCCTTCGATAGTAAGGTACATGCAGAGTGAGCCACAGAGACTTGTGAATGATGCCCAGTTTTCGGGGCTGGTCTGTCCCATGTCCGTGACGAGAGCCTCATCGTTGGTAGCGGCGATAAGTCCGGCAAAGTTTGTGGGAGGATTTATTAAGTCGTAGGGAAGCCAGTAATTGTCGCCTTGGGGAACGACAAACGAGTAACCGAAGAATATATATTCCTGGTCGTCAGGGATGACGTAAGGGGTTGTGAGAGGAATTGTTACCTCTTTAAAAGCTTCTTCGCCGAGATTCATTGTCTGGCGGTAGAGGATAGGTTCGCCGAATCCGGTGGTGATGAAGAATTCAACTTCGGGAATGGGATTGGTCGAAATGTCGTTAGATGCAGAAGTGACAAGAGTGACTTCCGACACTTTATTGCCGGCCAGTACCTGGATATCGCCCGAAAGCATGCCTAATGCAAGATATACACGCGTACCGGCAGCAATATTCACAGAGTTTGTTCCGCTGCCTAAGCTTTGGATTACGTTGAGCGAGTAGGGTGCTCCGGCATAGGCGAAAGGCATTGTGGCTGTTTCGCCCGCACGCGATGGCATAACTTTGCGTCCGTGTTCTGCGGCATCAAAAGTGAAGGTGTTTGAACCCTTGGCTTCCGAAAGCATGAGCGGACGGGATTTCTTTAGCGAAGTCTTCGTCTGTGTGAAGCTTTGCTTCTCTGCTTTGATTTCTTGGGTAAATGGCAGAATGGTGTTGGCACAGAGGCTGAGGCTCGTGAGTACTGCCGTGGCGAGAAGTAAAAGTTTTTTCATTTAATCGTGTTTTTAGATGATTGGCTCGTTTGGTGTAAATGCCGACGCAAAGTAATATAAAAAAATATTACCAGGCAACTTTTTGACATGTTTAATCAAAAAATCATGTCAAAAAAAGACAGATAAGGACGAAAACAAAGACGGTAAGTCTAAACGGATTCGAGATTGAGAATAGTGTCGAGAATCGACAGTCCTTCGGCAACCGTAGGTACATTGGCTAAGGCGAAGCTTCGGCGTCCGTTGCGTTCGCGGATTTGCACTCTGGCAGGATGCGCCTGCAGATAATTGAGCA
Organism: Muribaculaceae bacterium; assembly: GCA_003979155.1. GTDB lineage: Bacteria > Bacteroidota > Bacteroidia > Bacteroidales > Muribaculaceae > CAG-873. The sequence goes on along the minus strand of RYWL01000086.1, from coordinate 2,923 downwards.
GACGGCCGAACATGGGCGACTGGTAATATGCCTGGTTGGTGCTGTCGACAAAGAACAGGAACATCTGTCCTTGTTTAAGTACTACTTTCTCTATGCCCAAGCGGCGTGCCAAGCGGCGCAGACGGGGCACGAGGAGCAACTCGCGAGCCGCGTCGGGAATCTTGCCGAAGCGATCGGTGAGCCTGTCTTCGAAAGCCTGCAGCTGGTCGTCGCGCTCTATGTTGTCGAGTTCCTGATAGAGAGCTATGCGCTCGCTTTCCTGGGGCACATAGTATACCGGCAGAAGTAGCTCGAGGTCGCTTTCGATGATGCAGTCGGCCACAAAATCGCCGTTGTCGCCGCTGTTGTCGGCCTCGGCGAGCTCTGGGAATTCCTCGGTGCGCAATTCCACAACGGCCTCGCGCAGAATCTTCTGGTATGTCTCATAGCCCAGGTCGGCAATGAAGCCGCTCTGTTCGGCACCGAGCAGATTTCCGGCACCGCGTATGTCGAGGTCCTGCATGGCTATGTGTATGCCCGAACCGAGGTCGGCGAAGCTTTCAATGGCTTGCAGGCGGCGGTGCGCGTCGGGCGTGAGTGGCTTGCCCGGAGGAATCATGAGATAGCAGAATGCCTTGCGCGACGAGCGTCCGACACGTCCGCGGAGCTGATGAAGCTCGCTAAGGCCGAATCGATGGGCGTCGTTGATTATGATGGAGTTGACATTGGGCATGTCGATTCCGCTCTCGATTATGGTGGTGGCCAGGAGTATGTCGTAGTCGTGGGCCGAGAAGTCGTTGATTGCTTTCTCGAGTTTCTCGGGAGGCATCTGACCGTGTGCCACAATGGTGCGGGCATCGGGCACGAGCCGCTTAATCATGTCCTCGAGGTTGTGTAGTTCCTCGATACGCGGATTGACGAAGAATACCTGGCCGTTGCGTGCGAGTTCGAAGTTTATCGCTTCGGCAACAGTGCTGTCGTTGAGAGTGTCGACAGTGGTGATAATCGGGTAGCGGTTGGGGGGAGGAGTGGTGATGTTCGACAGGTCGCGGGCACCCATGAGCGAAAACTGGAGCGTTCGTGGAATCGGGGTCGCGCTCATGGTGAGTGTGTCGATGTTCGCTTTCATCTGCCGGAGACGTTCTTTGACAGCGACGCCGAATTTCTGCTCTTCGTCGATGATTAGCAGGCCGAGGTCTTTGAATTTCACAGATTTGCCTATAAGCTTGTGGGTGCCTATGATTATGTCGATTTTGCCGGCTTCGAGGTCGGCGAGAATCGCTTTCACGTCTTTGGCAGAGCGTGCACGCGATATATAGTCGACGCGCACGGGGAAGTCTTTGAGCCGCTCGGAGAAGGTGTGGTAATGTTGATATGCGAGTACCGTTGTGGGCACGAGCACCGCCACCTGCTTGCCGTCGGTAGCGGCCTTGAAGGCTGCACGGACGGCAATTTCGGTCTTTCCGAAGCCTACGTCGCCGCAGATGAGACGGTCCATGGGCCGCGGACTCTCCATGTCGGTCTTCACGGCCTGGGTTGCGGTAGTCTGGTCGGGGGTGTCTTCGTAGACGAACGATGCTTCGAGTTCGTGCTGAAGATATGTGTCGGGCGAAAAGGCAAAGCCTTTTTCATCGCGGCGCTTGGCGTAGAGCTGTATGAGGTCGCGAGCTATGTCTTTGAGTTTTGCCTTTGTCTTGTCTTTTATTTTCTGCCATGCTCCCGAGCCTATGCGGTTCACTTTTGGGGGCACACCTTCTTTTCCGCGATATTTGGCGAGTTTGTGCAGGGCATGGATTGAAACGAACAGAATGTCGTTGTTCTGATATATGAGTTTGATTACCTCCTGTTTGCGTCCGTTTATGTCGGTGCGCAACAGGCCGGCAAACTTGCCTACGCCGTGGTCGACGTGCACGATATAGTCGCCCGGCTCGAGCTGGCCGAGTTCTTTGAGCGATAGGGCGAGTTTGCCCGAGCGAGCCCGGTCGCTTTTGAGGGTGTATTTATGGAAGCGGTCGAAAATCTGGTGGTCGGTGAACACACATATGCGGCTTTTGTGGTCGACAAAGCCTTCGTGCAGGGTGCCTTCGACAGCCTCAAATTCGATTTTGTCGCCTCGGTCGGCGAAAATTTCGCGCAGACGGTCGAATTGCTTTTCGTTGTCGGAGAGAATGAATAGCCTGTAGCCTTCGCTTATGAAACGGCTGAACGATTCGGCTATGATATCGAAGTTTTTGTGATATACGCCCTGCGGAGTGCAGTCGAACGCGAGGGTCGTGGTGGCACGGCTGCGAGCCGGTGTGTGGTCTTCTCCGGGTTTTGCGGCGGTGAAGCTGAGGCGCTTGAATTCTGCCAGATGATTTTCGAAGTCGTAAGGGTCTATTACGAGTTCGAGCGCGGCGGGGTCGCCTTCGTCAGTTAGTAGGGTGAATGCCGACACATTCGTGTCTTTGATGGCCCGCAGTCGCTCGAGGGTGAGATCCATGTTGCGGAAGGCAATGATGCTCGAGGGGTCTATGAAGTCGAGAATTGACTGCAGTTGTCCGCGGTGGCTTACGTTGGCCGTGATGTCGACACTATCGAGCCTACTCTCCGACAGCTGTGTCTCTACATTGAATGTGCGAATCGAATCAATCTCGTCGCCGAAGAAGTCGAGACGGTAGGGCAGCTCGTCGCTGTAGCCGTAAATGTCGAATATAGAGCCGCGAATGGCATATTGGCCGGGCTCGTATACGTAGTCGGTCTCTTTGAAGCCGTTTTCTTTGAGCCACTGCTCGGTCTGATGCATGCTCGCACGGGAGTCTTTGCGGAGAGTGATGGTGTGCTCCTTTATGTCTTCGCGCGAGGCAACGCACTCTGCAATCGCGTCGGGATATGTGACAACGAAGCGCACATTTCCGGTCGAGATACGTGTGAGGGTCTCGGTGCGCAATATCTGGTTGGGAGG
>RYWL01000085.1 GCA_003979155.1 Muribaculaceae bacterium | reverse complement strand
TCATTTTCAGACTATGTAATCTTTACGCCTAAACACAGGTTTTTTACCATGCGCCGTTCACATGCCTGTATAATCAGCGGGATTGATAGCGAAGCTCGCTATCAATCCCGCTGCGAAAAGTCGGTTTATTCTAAACTGTATTTTATTCAGGCTGCGAATTGGTTATGTCGCAATTTACGGCTACCTGATATTTTCCCATATTTCGGGGAGTGCAGTCGAAATTCATTGTAAGGCCTGTGTTGAAGTTGAACGAGCCTTTGAGGTTTGTTATCGGGAATGCGCCATAAGGCACGCCGCCAATCTGCGGTGTGATTGATTCAACTTCCCACTTAGCCATGGCACCGTCGATAACATAAGGCACGTTTGCGAGCTCGATGTCCATTGCAGGCATTTGCGGAATGAAGCTCGTGCTGTTCATTGTAATGTTTACACGGCGAGTCTCGCTGTTGAAGATAAAAGTATAATATGTCTTTTGGCCGACGAAAGAAGAGCCTTGGGCATCGGTTGTTGTGGTTGTGCCGAATGCAATCTGATTGGGATTGGCCGAGGTGACTGCGAAGCGGCTGTTGATAGTGAAAGTGATGCCCACGCCGGGAGCTGAAATATTATTTTCGATAATTCGAGGCGAGTAAGTGAGGTTGAAACTGCTGAAAGTAACAGGAACTGTAGCTCCGGCAGGGGTGATGTCGGTGCCTTTTACAATAATCTGTTTGCCGGTTGTACTCCAGGGAATATTGGTGAGCGAGAGTGTGGGGTAGCTGGTGCCGTCGGGGGTGCGGAGATTGAAAATCTTCACGTCGGCGGTCATATTTGTATAGTTGAGGGATAGAGTATACGATATTTGGGAATAGTATGCGTCGGTGCCGGTGGTGAGGTCGGTCACGTATGCGAAGAAATTCGATATCGACTGCTCGACTACGAGGTCGTTTCTGTCCGATGTGCTGCACGATGTAAGCATGCTCAATGACATGGCTATACCGGCAAAAAAGGAAATTAATTTTTTCATATTTGTTTCTTTAGTTCTTTTCGTTCTTGTCTGCAAAGTTATGAATGTTCGTGCAAAGGAACAAATGAAGCGCTGTTTCTTTGTTCTCAAAAAATAGAATTATGTGCCGAGGAGTGATGTTTGCGACGTTGTTTGGGCTGATTTTAAACATAAATTTGCACACATCAATATTTCTTATTACTTTTGCATCGGCTTGGCGGGTTTCCGCTGCCGAGCCGTTGTCATATGAAATATGTTTTTATAGATTGTAGATTATTAGAGGGTTCTGTCGAGAGACACAACCCTTTTTTTATACTATGATGTGAAAACTTTAATCGCGCTGTCGTTGGTCGAGGGCTTCGAGGAGGTCGGTCAGACGGCGGCGCATGGCCTGCAATCGTTTGATTACCTCGTGTTTGCGTTCGAGGTCGGCTCTGTTCCGGCGTAAATGTTCCCGGGCACCGTCGAGTGTAAGCCCTTTGTCTTTAATCAGAAAGCGTATAATGCGAAGTTGCTCAATGTCGTGGGGCGTATACATGCGTGTGCCTCCGCTGTTGCGGCGCGGACGCAGTTCAGAAAATTCCTTTTCCCAAAAACGGATTGTCGACTGTGGCAGATTGAGAATCTGCGACACATCACCGATTCTATAGAATTTTTTTGTGAGTTCGTCGTGAGGAGCATCCATGGCTAATCCATTACATGACCGGCATTTTCGGCGAGACGTATGATTTCGTCGTATTGCTCGGGCGAGATATCGTAGAAATAGTAATTGACGGGATTTTGCGCTTGTCCTCGGTATCTCACTTCGTAGTGCAGGTGCGAGCCTGTCGATTTGCCGGTGTTGCCCACAAGTCCTATGAGGTCGCCTCGCTTTACCTGTTGTCCCTGCTTGGCAATGAGTTTCGACAAGTGGGCATAGCGCGTTGCGTAGTTGTAGCCGTGCGTTATTTCCACCATATTGCCGTATGCGCCCTGCCACGACGATGTGGTCACGGTGCCGTCGGCCGTGGCGTAGACCGGAGTGCCTGTCGGCGCGGAGAAGTCCATGCCTTCATGAAATTTCATAGTGCCGTACACCGGGTCGCGGCGCGCGCCGTAGCCCGAGGCCATTGTGCGCATATATTTCTGAGGCACGGGCTGTATGGCCGGTATGTGCGCGGTGCGGTTTTTCTGCAGGGTGTTTTCGGAAGCAAGAAAATCGAAAGATTTGATCTGCGACACAAGCATGTGGTCGAGTCTGTCGAGTTTTCGGTCGATATTGTTCAGCAACGGGCTGTCGGCCATAGAGTCGAGTCTGTCGTAGTTGCGCTGACGCTCGAGTCCGGCGTATCGCAGTGCCGGAGTCATGGGCTCGGCCTGCATCATCACGCGATAGAAGTTGTTGTCGCGCTCGGCGATATCCTCCATAACGGCCAGAGCCTGCTCGGCTCGGCGGTTGAGGAGCTCGAAGCGCTGTTTCAGTGCCTCGTTCTGCTGTCTGAGGGCCTTCTCTCGCGGAGAGTCTACCATATAATATAGAGCCAGAGCTATTGTAGTGACAGTCACTATGGCCCATATGTAGGCACGCGCCGATGCCATTATGCGCTGTTTCCGGTCGGGAAACACACGTTCGTACTGTTCGGTGGCCTGATTGTAGCGGAAGAATACTTTTTGGCTCATAAGTGGCTTATGGTTAATGCGGCGGCATTAAACCGCCGTATATTTGCGCACATGCGAAAAAATGAGTAATTTTGCGCTCTGAACTGCAAAATTAGCAATTTTGCGCAAATTATACCGAAAAAAATAAAAAACTCCATAATACAATGCTTACAGCAAAGGAAATACGCCAGTCATTCAAAGACTATTTTGAATCGAAGGGCCATCATATCGTGCCGTCGGCTCCTATGGTGATTAAGGACGACCCTACCCTTATGTTCACCAACGCCGGCATGAACCAGTTCAAAGATATCATTCTCGGCACAAAAGTGCCTAAGTATCGCCGTGTGGCCGACTCGCAGAAGTGTCTGCGAGTAAGCGGCAAGCACAACGACCTCGAGGAAGTGGGGCTCGATACCTATCATCATACAATGTTTGAAATGCTCGGCAACTGGTCGTTTGGCGACTACTTCAAGGAAGTGGCTATCGACCAGGCATGGGAGTTCCTTGTAGATGTGCTAAAGCTCAATCCCGAGCATCTCTATGCCACAGTCTTCGAGGGTTCGCCCGCCGAAGGTCTTGAGCGCGACAATGAGGCCGCCGCTTTCTGGATGAAGCATCTGCCCGCCGACCATATCATCAACGGTAACAAGCACGACAACTTTTGGGAAATGGGTGATACGGGTCCCTGCGGTCCCTGCTCCGAAATCCATATCGACATACGTCCCGACGAAGAGCGTGCGAAAGTTTCGGGCCGTGAGCTCGTAAACCACGACCATCCCCAGGTAATCGAGATATGGAATCTCGTGTTCATGCAGTACAACCGCAAGGCCGACGGCTCTCTTGAACCCCTGCCTGCAAAGGTAATCGACACCGGCATGGGCTTCGAGCGTCTTTGTATGGCTCTTCAGGGCAAGACCTCAAACTATGATACCGACGTGTTCACCCCCATCATCGCCAAAATCGCCTCGCTGTCGGGCAAAGAGTACGGCAAGAACCGTCAGGTCGACGTTGCCATGCGTGTTGTGGCCGACCATCTGCGCACAATTGCTTTCTCCATCGCCGACAATCAGTTGCCGTCGAATGCTAAGGCCGGATATGTGATTCGCCGCATTCTTCGCCGTGCCGTGCGTTATGCCTACACATTCCTCGACCAGAAGCAGGCTTTCATGTATCGTCTCATCGATACTCTTATTGACAACATGGGCGACGCATATCCCGAGCTCGGTGCCAACCGCGACCTCATTATGCGCGTGATAAAAGAAGAGGAAGACTCGTTTCTCCGTACTCTCGAAAACGGTATCCGTCTGCTCGACGACGCTGTAAAGGCTGCAAAGGCCGAAGGCAAAACTGAAATCTCGGGCAAGCAGGCGTTCACCCTCTATGATACATACGGATTCCCACTCGATCTCACCGAACTTATTCTTAAGGACTACGGTATGACTGCCGACATAAAGGGCTTCGATATAGAGATGGCCGCGCAGAAAGAGCGTGCACGTGCCGCTGCTGCCGTTGAGGCCGCCGACTGGGTTGTGGTAAATGAAGGCGAACCCGAATTTATCGGCTATGACAACATCGAAGCCGATGTGAAAATTCTGCGCTACCGTCATGTGAAACAGAAAAACCGCGAGTACTATCAGCTCATTCTCTCGGCGACTCCCTTCTATGCCGAGATGGGCGGTCAGGTAGGCGACAGCGGTACACTCACCGACAACAACAGCGGCGCAGTGACAGAAATCTACGATACAAAGCGCGAGAACGGTGTGGGCGTGCATCTTGTGAAGGCTCTTCCCGCTGATGTCAACGCTACCTTCCGCGCGGCTATCGACACTGAAAACCGCATGGCCATATCGCGCAACCACACAGCTACCCACCTGCTGCACCAGGCCCTGCGCGAAGTGCTCGGCACACATGTGGAGCAGAAAGGCTCGCTTGTCACAGCTGCCAGTCTCCGCTTCGACTTCTCACACTTCCAGAAGGTGACTCCCGAAGAGCTCCGCAAGGTAGAGCGTCTCGCCAACCGTCGTGTCCGCGAGGCTTATGCTCTCGACGAACACCGACACATGCCCATCGCCGAGGCAAAGGCTATGGGTGCCATGGCACTTTTCGGCGAGAAATATGGCGATGATGTCCGTGTAGTCCGCTACGGCGACTCTGTAGAGCTCTGCGGTGGCACACATGTGGCCAATACCGGCAATATCGGCATGATCCGCATAGTCTCCGAGAGCAGCATCGCCGCCGGCATCCGTCGTATCGAAGCTGTGACAGGCACCGTCGTCGAAGACCTCATCGACCACACCGAAGATACGGTGAAGGCTATCTCGGCCATGTTCAACAATGCCCCCGACCTCGTAGGCGCTCTCCGCAAGGCAATTGACGAAAACGCTGAGCTGCGTCGTCAGGCCGAAGAATATATGAAAGAGCGTATTGCTGCCCAGGCATCGCTTCTGCTCGACAAGGCTATTGTCACCGAAAACGGCACCAAGATTGTAGCTCGTCAGGGTGTGGCAATTCCCGAAGTCGTAAAAGGCCTCGCATTCGCAGTGCGCGAGCTTTCGCCCGAGGGCACAGCTTTCGTAG
>RYWL01000084.1 GCA_003979155.1 Muribaculaceae bacterium | reverse complement strand
ATATTATTATCTATTTTCAGTCTCGCTTTTTTGTTGTAAATTTGTAAGCATTAACAAAAACGATATATGACATTTCAAGAATTAGGCATTGATGACGCGATACTGCGCGGCATAGCCGATATGGGATTTGAGAATCCCATGCCGATACAAGAGAAAGTGATACCCAGTCTTCTCGACGGCGACCGTGACTTAGTGGGCCTTGCCCAGACCGGCACCGGCAAGACTGCCGCTTTCGGCTTGCCCGTTATCCAGCGCACCGACACGTCGCGACGTGTGCCGCAGGCCCTTATTTTGGCCCCTACACGTGAACTTTGCCTCCAGATAGCCGGCGACCTCGCCGACTTCTCAAAATATGTGCCCGACCTGGTGGTGCTTCCTGTCTATGGCGGCAGCAGCATCGAGAGCCAGATTAGGGCTTTGCGTCAGGGAGTGCAGATTATTGTAGCCACTCCCGGACGCCTCATAGATTTGATAAACCGCGGAGTGGTGCGTCTCGAAAATGTGCACACTGTCGTGCTCGACGAGGCCGACGAGATGCTCAATATGGGATTCGTCGATTCAATCAACGACATTCTGTCGCATGTGCCCGAAAACCGCAAGATGCTTATGTTCTCGGCCACGATGCCGGCCGAAGTGGCCCGCATCGCCAAGCGCTTCATGCACAATCCTGAAGAAATTGTTGTGGGCACGCGCAACGAAGGAGCCAAGAATGTACGGCATATATACTACATGGTCAACGCCCGCGACAAATATCTCGCCCTCAAGCGTGTTGTGGACAACAACCCCAATATCTACGCCATTGTGTTCTGCCGCACCCGTCGCGACACACAGGAAATCGCCGATAATCTTATACAAGACGGATACAATGCCGAGGCTCTGCACGGCGACCTCTCGCAGCAGCAGCGCGACATTGTGATGAAAAAATTCCGCGACCGCGTGATTTCGCTTCTTGTGGCTACCGACGTGGCCGCACGCGGCCTTGATGTCGACGACCTCACACATGTTATCAACTACGGTCTGCCCGACGATACGGCTGTATATACCCACCGTTCGGGCCGAACCGGCCGAGCCGGCAAAACCGGCGTGTCGATTGCCATAATCCATTCGCGCGAAAAAGGCAAGCTCCGCGAAATCGAAAGAATCATCGGCAAGAAATTCGAGCGCAAGGAAGTGCCGACCCCCGAGCATATAATCGAGAAACAGCTCTATAACCTCGCCGACCGCCTTGAGCGCGTGGAGGTAAACGAAGACGAGATATCCAAGTACCTGCCAGGCGTACTGCGCAAGCTGTCGTGGCTCTCGACAGAAGACTTGCTCAAGCGCGTGCTGTCGCTCGAATTCAACCGTCTGCTTGATTATTACAAAGATGCTCCAAATATCGATTTTATCGACGAAAAGCCGGCAAAAGAGCGCAAGGAGCGCAAAGAGCGCAAAGAGCGTTCCGACCACGACAAAGACCGCCGCACGGCCGAGCGCGGCATGGCGCGTATATACGTCAACCTCGGCAAAGGCGATGGCTTCTATGCCGGCAATCTGATTGACATGCTCAACAAAAACGTGAGTGGTGCCCGTGTGGATGTGGGACGCATCGACCTTCTGCCTTCTTACTCGCTTTTCGATGTTAAGAAATCCGATGCAAAGCGTGTGGTAAGCGCTCTCAAAGGGCTCGAATTCTTCGGTAAGCAAGTTTTCAGCGAAATTGCCGACGCCGAGCGCGACTACGCTTCGACTTCGGGTAGAAAAGCGAAGGGAAAGGAGAAGAAAACAGATAGAAAAGCCGAACGCAAAGGCCGTAAATGATATTCGCCTATGAATTTGCCCCGTTTTATAATATCGCTCGCAGTGGCCGCAGCATTGATGCCCTTGCCTTTCGCGGCAGAGGCTCGCACGGCCGCCGATTTTTTCGTTTCGGCTCCCGACGAGGTGCTGCCCCTTCTGCCACAGAACACTCGTCTTGATATGCTCGACTATTTCTCGAGCGGAATGTCGACATTTTCGCCAAATGCCACACGCGGAAACGCGCGCATCGTGCTCAACGAGCCGTCGAAACTCCAGGCCGTGCTCTCGCGCGACAGCAATATACAGATAGCGCTTGTCGCCACCGAAAAAGATACACTACTCGCTGTAATCGAGACTGTTCTTACTCCGGTTGCCGACAGCTCTGTGGCGTTCTACGATAAATCGTGGCAGCCGCTCAATATTGCGATGCCGTCGGCAACACCGCTCGACTTTGTGCCCGACTCGCTGCGTAAAGAGGCTTCGGGCTGCGAGATGCCCGATGTCGCTTTCAGCACTGTCGACTTCGAGCCGGAATCGGGGCTTTTTGTTGTAAACAACACTACTGCAGGATATTATGCCGAGCAAGACCGTCCTAAAGGCCTTGCGCTTATGAGTACTTCAATCAAATATACCCTCAGCGGCAAACGTCTCCGCAAAGTATCTGGCACTACCGAAAAATGAACATGAAACCACACAGCGCCATCACTCTTGCCCAGCTCTCGCAGCGCCTGTCGCGTGCGTTGATGAGTATGCCGGGTCTGAACGATGTGTGGATTACCGCAGAGACATCCGATCTCCGCAGCTCGGGCGGCCACTGCTATATGGAGCTCATCCAGAAAGACCCCGACACCGCCACTGTAGTGGCAAGGAGTCGTGCCGTAATCTGGGCAAATACATATGCGCGACTCGGCGCAGTCTTCTATGCCGCCACCGGTTCGCGGCTGCGATCCGACATGAAAATCATGGTGCGGGTTACAGTCAATTTCCACGCGGCCTACGGTCTGTCGTTGATTATCAACGATATCGACCCCGACTACACTGTGGGCGACCTCGCGCGCAAGCGAAACGAGATACTTTCGCGTCTTAAAGACGAAGGGCTGGCCGACTTCAATGCGTCGTTGCCATGGCCTTCTGTCCCCGGCCGTGTGGCCATAATTTCGGCTCGCGGAGCCGCCGGTTACGGAGATTTCGTAAAGCATCTGCATAACAACCCGCTCGGTCTGCGGTTCGACACAGAGCTATTCACGGCATCTCTGCAGGGCGAAAATACTTCGGCGAGCGTGATAGCGGCCCTTGAAAGCATAATGGCCCGTGTCGATGACTTCGACTGTGTGGTCATAATCCGTGGAGGCGGTGCTGTGAGCGACCTTGCATCGTTCGACGACTACGACCTGGCGGCCAATGTGGCACAATTTCCTTTGCCGATTGTCGTTGGTATCGGTCATGAGCGCGATGTGACAGTGCTCGATTTTGTGGCCAATACACGAGTGAAAACACCTACGGCAGCAGCCGAATTCCTTATCGCCCGTATGGCCGGCGCCTTAGCCCGGCTACGAGACACCGGACTCGAGATAATGCGCACGGTAACAGCGCGCATTGCAGCCCAAAGACATCAGCTGGCCTATTACAGCGGCAATCTGCCCGCCCTTGTGCGCAATGTGATTGAGCGCAACCGTCAGCGTACGGGTGCGGCGGTCGCACAGGCTATAGCGTCGGCGGCCAGAGCTTCGCTGTTGCGTCGGCGCGACCGTCTCGACGCTCTCGGCGAAATCCTCAACGCCCTCAGTCCGGAGGCCACTCTACGACGGGGCTACTCAATAACACGATACAACGGTCGCGCAATTACCGATGGAGACACCGTTCAGGCCGGGGCGATAGTCGAGACTGTTTTTGCCCGGGGACGTACGATTTACTCAGAAACAATTTCTTCAAATGGAAAATAACAATCTGGCACTTTCTTATAACGAATCGTTGGCCGAGCTCGAGAAGATTCTCGCCGAGCTTCGTGCTGACAACTGCGATGTAGACCTTTTGGCCGAACGTACCCGTCGTGCCGCTCAGCTGCTGAGCGCTTGTCGCGCTCGCCTGACTCGTACCGAAGAAGACCTTGCAAAAGTACTCGACGAACTCGATTCTGCTATAGATGCTTAATCTCACTCCTCTCACACGGCCTTATTTCGCCTTCCTGCGCCGACGCATGGAGGCTGTCGGCAATCCTGCAGCGACAGAGGCCGTGCAGCGCCGTCTGCTGGCCACTCTTCTGCATACGGCACGGGCAACTGCCGTGGGCGAGAAATACACCTTTGTGGCAGTCGCTTCATACGACGTTTTTGCCCGAAGGCTGCCTCTTGTGCAATATGAGGATGTTAGGCCCGAGGTGATGCGTATGGTATGCGGCGAAAAAAATATACTCTGGCCGGGGCGCTGCCGCAGCTTTGCCCAATCGTCGGGAACGACCGGTGGCAAGAGCAAATTCATACCCATCACCGATGCCGCCTTGCGTGTGAACCACTATGGCGGTGCGGCTCTGTCGGTTGCCGCTTATCTCGGCGCGTATCCCGACAGCCGTCTTTTCGGCGGCAAAAGCCTTATTCTCGGCGGAAGTTTCGCCAATGAACTTGCCGATGTTCCTCAGGGAGTATGTGTCGGCGACCTCTCGGCCACGCTCATCGACCGTATTAATCCGCTCGTCAATCTCTTCCGAGTTCCCGACCGCAAGACAGCCCTTATGGCCGACTGGTCGAAGAAATTGCCTCTTATCGCGGAAAAAGCTGCAAAAGAGAATGTGACCAATATTTCCGGTGTGCCCTCGTGGTTTCTCACCGTGTTGCAGACCATTATAAAGGCTTCCGGCGCCGACTCGATTCATGATGTGTGGCCGCATCTCGAAGTCTTCTTCCACGGCGGCATCGCCTTCGGTCCCTATCGCGAGCAATATCGGGCCATTACCAATGTGTCGCGTATGCGGTATCAGGAAAACTATAACGCATCCGAAGGCTTTTTCGCGGTTCAGGATTCGCCCGAATCCCGGGCTATGCGTCTGCTTACCGATATGGGTGTTTTCTATGAATTTCTCGCACCCGGAGCCGACATCGCAGTGCCGGCATGGAAAGTCGAGCCGGGCAGCATTTATGAACTCATCATAAGCTCGTGCAACGGCCTCTGGCGCTACCGGACAGGCGATACGGTGCGCATAGAGTCGGTCGAACCGTTGCGTATCACCATTGCCGGACGCACAAAGAGCTTTATCAACGCCTTTGGCGAGGAAGTGATGGAGTGGAACACCGACGCGGCCCTTACTGCGGCGTGCCGGCGTTGCGGAGCCTCGGCGGCTAACTATACCGCTGCCCCGGTTTACGCCGGCGACGGACACAAAGGCCGTCACCAGTGGCTCGTAGAGTGGAATGCCGAGCCTCAATGCGACATCGAGGCATTTGCCGACATACTCGACAAAGAACTGCAGAGCGTCAACTCCGACTATGAGGCAAAACGCACCGGCGGAATTTTTCTCGACCGGCTTCAGATAATATCTGTTCCGGCCGGAACTCTGTCTCTTATACACATCT
>RYWL01000083.1 GCA_003979155.1 Muribaculaceae bacterium | reverse complement strand
GCAAGACACATACTTGCAGGCTTATTTTGTACTCGGCGACGCATGTCCCAAGTAAGATGTAAGCAAAGGCACCATTTGTTACGCTCAAAAACGAAAATTATTGTCAGGAAATTTGAAAAAAGGAAATTTTACCGTACCTTTGCAGCATAAACACAAGCACTCGCAAAACAAATGAAAACCTCAACACCCAACAGCACTTCAGTCATGTCGATGTCGATGATGATGGTCATGCGCAGCTACAGAAGCCGGGTGTGAGGAAAGTTCACGCATATCATTCCTAAACAGTATATCCGGCTTCCTGAACTCAGGATTGCCGGTTTTTTATTTTCAAAGATGCACTTTTTCACAACCGATACACCGTTTGCGCTCGAACTGGGAGATAGCCTACCGCAACTGACTATCGCCTACCATACCTACGGTACATTGTCGCCCGAACGCGACAATGTGATATGGGTATGCCATGCCCTTACGGCCAATAGCGATGTGGCCGACTGGTGGCCCCATACAGTCGAAAAGGGGGCGTTTCTCGATCCGGAACGTTATTTCGTGGTGTGCGCCAACATACTGGGGTCGCACTACGGCACCACCGGACCGCTCACGCCCGATCCTGTGAGTGGCGAAGCTCTCTATGGCGATTTTCCGGCAATAACGATAGGCGACATGGCGCGTGCGCACTCGCTGCTAGCCGACGCTCTCGGCATCAAGCGCATCCACAAGCTCGTGGGCAGCTCTGTAGGCGGATTTCAGGCCATGGAATGGGCCGCGCAAGAGCCGGCACGCTTTGAAAATCTTGTGCTGATAGCCACCGCCGCCAAAGCCTCGCCATGGGCAATTGCTGTAGACGAGACTCAGCGCATGGCCATAAAATCGGATGCCACATATGGCGAAAAACGCCCCGATGCGGCTGCCGCCGGACTTGCCGCCGCACGAGCCATAGGCATGCTCACCTACCGCGGACCCGAGGGCTACAACCGCACCCAGCAAGACCCGCCCGAAGGTGCTGCGCAGCACCGTGCTGTGACATATCAGCAGCACCAGGGCAACAAACTGTGCCGGCGCTACAATGCCTACAGCTACGTAACAATTCTCGACGCCTTCGACACCCACGACATAGGACGAGGACGCGGAGGTCTCCAGGCCGTGTTCAACACACTCACCATGCCGGTGACCGTTGTGGGCATCACCACCGATATAATATTCACACCGGCCGAAATGCGACTGCTCGCATCAAGGCTCCCGAATGCAAAATACTACGAAATAGACTCGCCTATGGGCCACGACGGCTTTCTGGTAGAGCACGTTCAACTAAATAGGATTCTTACACAACAATGAGCAAACAGTCTATCAAAATAGGTCTTTTCGGCTTCGGTACCGTAGGTCAGGGCGTTTATACAGTGCTCGGCCAGACCAAAAACGCACATGCCGAAATACGCCGCATATGCGTGCGCGACATAAACAAGCCTCGCGAAACAGTAGTACCCCACGAACTTCTCACCGCTGATGCCGATGATATATTCAACGACCCCGACATCAATCTTATAGTAGAACTTGTAGACAATGCCCGGGCCTCCTACGACATCGTCACACGGGCGCTGCGCATGGGCATACCAGTTGTTTCGGGCAACAAGGCAATGATAGCACGTCATCTGCCGGAGCTAATAGAGCTGCAGCAGAAATACGACACCGCCCTGCTCTACGATGCCTCGTCGTGCGGTTCGATTCCGGTTATCCGCAATCTCGAAGAGTACTACGACAACGACTTGCTGCTCGAAGTGAAAGGCATACTCAACGGCTCGACCAACTACATACTCTCGCGCGTGTTCGACCACGGAGAGAATTACGACGCAGCCCTGCACCGTGCCCAGCAACTCGGATTTGCCGAGAGCGACCCGTCGTTTGACATCGACGGCTACGACGCGCTTTTCAAACTCATCATCATCACCGTGCACGCCCTCGGACGTTTTGTGCCGGCCGAGAAGGTGTTCACCGTCGGCATATCAAACATCCACGAGGCCGACATACAGTATGCACGCGAGAAAGGCTCCAAAATAAAACTTGTGGCCCAGGTTGCAAAAGTAGACGACAGCCACTTCACCATGTTCGTAATGCCCGAACTTGTCGACAAGTCGAAATACATCTACAGCGTCGACGACGAATACAACGGCGTGGTAATCCGCGGCGAGTACTACGACCGTCAGTTTATGTTCGGCAAAGGCGCCGGCGGCTATCCCACAGCCTCGTCGATACTGAGTGATATCATGGCGCGCCTTCACGACTACCGCTACGAATACAAGAAAATGGCCTATGTCGACCGTCCGGAGTACACCACCGACATTGAAGTGCGTGTGTATATACGCTATTCGACCACCGACGTGCCCGGCCGGCTCAATTTCTCACACATCCACGAGTTGCACCTCACCGAGCAGAGCAACTGCATAATCGGCGACATACCACTCAGCCGCCTCATGGAGCAACGCGACATCTTCGACAACGACGATGTGTTCATTGCTCACATACCAACCTTCTATATCGACCGCGACAACTGATTTCACGGCATGAAAAAAATTTACTAAACGCTCCGAACCAAAGCCGGTTCGGAGCGTTTTAATCATATAGAATTTATCGCATTATGAAAAAATCAAGTGTCTTCTTTCTTGCCGTGTGCCTGTCCGCCGGAATGACGGCGGCGGCACGTAACGGCAGTCTCACCGAACTTGCCGACGCGCTCGCCGGCACCGGGGCCTACTCGGGTAAATGCAGCTACGAAGTGTTGCTGGCCTCGCTCTCCGAGCCAGTGACCTACAGCGTGAAGCTGCAAAGCACCCCGGCTCCGTCCGACACGCTCTCGCCATGCGATTACCTCATAAAGTGGACACTACCCACCCCGTCGGGCGAGACGAGCGGCTTCTCGGCCTACTTCGACGGCTCGCACTTCCGCTTCCGCGACAAACGCCTGCAGGAATATCATGCCTCCGACGATGCCACATCGTTCGCTCCCGGCGGCAACCTGAGCAGAGGCGTGCATCGGCAGGTGCAGTTCGCCGACCTCCTGCCTCAGTTCCTTGCCCATAAATTGCGCGACATGGCCGCCGACAGCACCTACATATACAAAGTTACATGCGACACCGTGTACAACGGCACCCCGGCCACAGTGCTGCGTGGCGTGCGCCGCATTGCCGGATACGACTGTATGGAGTATACATATGTTTTCGACAATGCTACGCTGCATCCGCTTCATTACGACCTCGAGACCAATCCCGGTCAGATAGGCGAGCAGTCGATTGCCGTGAACTACAGCCCGTGCGAACCGATATTGGCCAAGATTGATTTGCAATCGCTGATAAAACTCGAAAGCAAGGCCTTTGAGAAATATCGAGAGAACACCTTCTCGCTCGACAACCTTCCGGGACGTCCGATGCCTCAGATTATGGCGCCGACATTAACCGGCGAACGCTACTACCACGCCTCAGGCGCACCCTTCTCCGCACCCACAATCATTGCTTTTGTAGAAGCCGGAGTAGGCTCCACACCAGATATAATCAAAGACATCCGCAAGGCCGAAGTGCTCAGCTCTACCCTTTTCAATGTGGTATGGGCTTTCCTCGACCACAAAGCCGATGAAGTGGAAGAAATAACAGGCCCTCAGACTGCTGAAGAAACTATTCTGCTCCATGCAGGGGGCGCCGCCCGCGATGCCGGTGTAGGAAGCACCACGCCCGTGATAATTTTTGTAAACAGCGACGGAACTGTCAACGATATTATACGCGGATACAACCGCGAGCTCAGCTCGATTGTTTTACAAAAGGTGACACTCTGCAAATAGTGTCTCAGCACAAAAACATCTCCAACAACAGACTTATGGAAACAATTTACTTTCAAGGCACCCCATGCCACACATACGGCAACATTCCCGCTGTAGGAAGCGAGGCTCCCGGCTTTCAGCTGGTAGACAAAGACCTAAAAGACCTGCGCAGCACCGACTATAAAGGCAAGCGCATAGTGCTCAATATTTTTCCGAGCCTCGACACACCTGTCTGCGCCATGAGCGTGCGCCGCTTCAACAAAGAGGCCTCCGCACTCGACAACGTGGCTGTTGTGTGCGTGTCGATGGACTTACCCTTCGCCCAGGCCCGTTTCTGCGCCGCCAACAACATTGAAAATGTGTCTGTGGCATCTGCATTCCGCGCGCCCAAATTTACCGAAGACTTCGGCCTGCAGATGATTGACGGCCCCCTCGCAGGCCTACTTGCCAGAGCGGTTATCGTAATTGACGAGAATGGCAAAGTGGTCTTCTCCGACCTCGTCAATGAAATCACGCACGAGCCCGACTATGAGGGCGCTATCAGCGTGCTCCGATAAGCGTACGCTACTCCGACATAAATCATTGTGAAGGAACTGCGCCGCAACCGGTTATTTCCGGCTGCGGCGCAGTTCTCATTAAGAAAATGAATCAGTTATAAGGACCAATTACTTACCTATATATCGCGCTGTGCGCGTGCACTGAATATCTTCACTTGATTTGCCGAACATAAAATCGAAGTCGCCGGGTTCGGTGACATATTTCATGTCGCGGTTCCAGAGACCGAGCTCCGACGGAGCTATGGTGAACGACACACGACGGCTTTCGCCGGGCTCAAGGGCTATTTTGCTGAAGGCCTTAAGCGCTTTCACGGGTGTAGTTACCGAGCTTATCTTGTCGTTCACGTAGAGCTGCACCACTTCCTTGCCGGCACGCTTGCCGGTGTTTTTCACATTTACAGACACTGTTATGCCTTCGCTGCCGAAGGTGTCGGCCGATGTCTGCATGTCGCTGTACTCAAAGTTTGTGTACGACAAACCGTGACCGAAGGGGAAAACGGGGTCGGGCGACGAGAACACATAGTCGCGACCGGGTTTCTCGGGACTTCCGGGCTCGCGGTTGATGCCCTTGGCCGAGGGTTTGTGGTCGTATGCCACGGGGATATGTCCGACCGACTGAGGGAATGTGGCGTTGAGGCGTCCCGACGGGTTCACTTTTCCGAAGAGAATATCGGCAACGGCATTGCCGCCTTGTTCGCCAGGATACCATGCCTCGAGAATTGCATCCATGTTGTCTTTTTCCCAACCGATACTCCAGGGGCGTCCGTGCACAAGCACAAGCACTATAGGCTTGCCGGTGGCTTTGAGCGCCTCGAGCAGACGGCGCTGCACGCCAATGGGGTTGATGTCGGTGATGTCGTAGCCCTCGCCGGTAGTGAATGGATCGTCCGACTCCATTTCTCCGGGACCGCGACCCCAGCCGAGACCCGAGAGAATAACACTCGTCTCGCCGAGCACAGCCACTACCACATCGCTTTTTTCGGCAGCTTCTACGGCCTCGGCGATTCCGCCGGTGTCGAGCGACGAGATGCCACAGCCTTTGGCATAGTTCACCTTCACTTTATCGCCGACAAGGTCTGTGATTCCCTGAAGGACGGTCACGCCCGATTTATTGTCGCGTGTATATGTATAGTCGCCATACTGCACCTGGTC
>RYWL01000082.1 GCA_003979155.1 Muribaculaceae bacterium | reverse complement strand
GGCTACAGCAATTTTCCCGGCATGTACAAAAAGCGACACGGCGACCGGTATTACTAAAGCCGGCCTGAATCCTACTGACTTTGAAGCTGTCTACAAAGGCGACAGCACTGCTCTCTACACACTCACCAATGCTTCGGGCATGGAAGTCGGTATCACTAATTTTGGTGGTCGTATAGTCTCTATAAGCGTTCCCGACAAAGACGGAAATTTCCGCGATGTAGTTCTTGGCTTCGACAGCATTGAGGCCTACTTCCCCGAAAACAATCAGACCGATTTCGGAGCTGCTATCGGCCGTTATGCCAACCGCATAAATCAAGGCCGTTTCACTCTCGACGGCGTTGAGTATCAGCTTCCGCAGAATAATTACGGACACTGCCTCCACGGCGGTCCCGACGGCTGGCAATATCGCGTATACGATGTGGAGCTCGTCTCCGATTCGTCGCTGGTGCTTTCGCTTAAATCGCCCGACGGCGACAGCAATTTCCCTGGCAATGTATATGCAACCATAGCATACACACTCTCGGACGACAACGCGCTCGCTATCGAGTACAACGCTTATGCCGAAGCCCCGACAATCATCAACATGACCAACCACTCTTATTTCAACCTGTCGGGCGACCCGTCCAAACCTATAACCGACCAGATACTCACAATCAATGCGTCGAACTTCACCCCTGTTGACTCCACTTTCATGACCACAGGTGAGATTCTTCCGGTAGAAAACACTCCTATGGATTTCCGCAATGCCAAAATCATTGGTGCTGATATCGAGAGCACCGATTACGAACAAATCAAAAACGGCAAAGGCTTTGACCACAACTGGGTGCTCGACACTGCCGGAGACGCTTCTGTAGAAGCAGCATCGCTCTACTGTCCCTCTACCGGTATCCTGCTTCATGTGTATACAAATGAGCCCGGCATTCAGGTATACACCGGTAACTTCCTTGACGGAACCGTAACTGGCAAGAACAATATCAAATATAATCAGCGTACAGCCATTTGCCTTGAAACGCAGCATTTCCCCGATACCCCCAACAAGCCCGAGTGGCCTTCGGCAGTTCTGCGTCCTGGTGAGACATATCACAGTCTCTGTACCTTCAAATTCTCTACAAAGTAACATACAACAGACTTCCCGGTCTTTAAGCAAGCAGCCACGTAGCACAATTGCCGCGCGGCTGCTTTGTCTTATAATATTATCAATGCTTGACATTTTTTTAGCAAATCTTTGTGCCGTTGGCATAAAGGCATTTAAATGAGGATTATATTGCCGAAAAAAGTTGTTCGACCGCTGTTTTTTTGCTAATTTTGTTCGATTTTCCGAGGTTACATAATATAGAACACAGACAGTTGAAAATTTCAAGCTTATTGAATCGCAGGGCCAGCACTCCTCCACTTTGGATTTCTCTCCTGCCGATTATAGTACTTCTCGTTTTCCTGACAGGTATAATTGTCATTGCCGGAGCAGATGCGATATCAGATTTCAGCACACTTTCGCTTTTGTCAGCCGCCTTGCTTTGTATTGTCCTTGCAGCGGCATGCGGCAGTCTTAATCGCCGTGGTATCAAGTCGGGTATAATACGCAGTGCACGACAGATACTTCCGGCCGTGCCTATGTTAATCTGCATAGCCATGGTGGGCACCACATGGATGCTCAGCGGAGTTGTGCCGGTGCTTATCGAATATGGTCTGCAGATTCTTAATCCCACATTTTTCCTTGTTGTGACATGCATTGTCTGCAGCATCATTTCGGTTCTTACCGGAAGCTCATGGAGCACAATCGCCACTATTGGTGTGGCTTTCATGGGCATAGGCACTCTTATGGGGTTCAGCGCGGGCTGGATTGCCGGAGCTGTTATATCGGGTGCTTATTTCGGAGACAAGGTGTCACCCCTGAGCGATACTACAGTCATAGCTTCGTCGACATGCGGTGTCGACCTCTTCGACCATATCCGTTATCTAATGATAACGTCGTTCCCGGCTATGCTTATAGCTCTGCTGACTTTCTTTTTTGCCGGAATGAATATCGATTCCATTTCGCAAACTACAGAAAACAGCATACTTAATCAGCTCGAACAATCGTTTGTCCTTACCTCGTGGACATTACTCATCCCTGCTGTCACGCTTGTTCTGATTGCACTGAGAATCCCCACACTTGTCACTCTTTTATGCAGTTCGATGCTCGGACTTGCCGGTATATTTATTTTTCAGCCCGGTATTGTAGAAATGCTCTCGGCTGACGGCATCATCGTAATGATATTTTCGCTTCTGTGGCAAGGAGTTGCTTTCAACACCGGCATCGCCACTTTCGACGACCTCGTATCTACATCGGGGATTACCGGCATGCTGCCCACAGTCTCTCTCGTGCTCTGTGCCATGACGTTTGGCGCGGCGATGATTGGCACCGGCATGCTGGCACGTGTGACTACCACTCTCACAAGTCGCATGCACGGACGCTTTTCGCTTGTCGGTGGCACGGTATGCAGTGGCCTGTTTCTCAACAGCTGCACTGCCGACCAATATCTGTCTATAATTATCGGAGGCAATATGTATAGGTCGGCATACAAGCTATTTGGCCTCGAACAGCGACTGCTAAGCCGTACTCTCGAAGATTCCATATCCGTCACTTCGGTGATAATACCCTGGAATTCATGTGGAGTCACACAGTCGGCAGTATTGGGTGTCTCGACATTTGTATACTTTCCCTACTGCGTTTTCAATTATCTTTCGCCAGTCATGTCCTTGCTTATAGCATTCACCGGCTTCAAAATCAAACAGTCTGTTTCGGAGGCTTTCAAAGGCACACAGGCATCGGCCGCGTGAGCAGTCACAGATTTGCCAGCAAATAGCCTACATAAAGAAGTGCAAGCCCCACAGATACACTCATAGCCATATAGACAATAACCAAAAGAATATTCGACGATTGAAAGAGCAGGTAGTTTTCGTTGATGAATGTGGAAAAGGTTGTGAACCCTCCGCAAAAGCCTACGGTGAGCAACAACCGTATTTGCGACGATATCAGTTTGTCCCCCGGGTGTGTGGCAGCATAATGCTCACATAAACCATAGACGAGACCGATAAGAAAGCACCCACAGACATTTACCGCGAAAGTACCCCATGGGAAAAGCGTGAAGCCGGCATTTGCCTGTATTGCTTTTCCGGCCAGATAACGGCAAACACCTCCCAGGCCGCTGCCAAGGAATACGGCAAGTACGTTGAACCAACTCATTAGGGGATTGTGTGGAGATTGTGCCTATTAAAATTTGCAGACTTTTATTTATTTGCATACCTTTGTATTGCAAACCTATCTGCTAATTTTATGAAAAAGATTACAAGACTTTCGAAACTTATAAAACGAAGCAAAAATCTTATTGTCGGGGTGACAGGATTCGAACCTGCGACCACCTGGTCCCAAACCAGGCACTCTACCGGACTGAGCTACGCCCCGGAAACGGATGCAAATTTACGTCTTTTTTTTCATTCCGCCAAATTTATTTTTGCGGTCTCGGCGCTAATCATAAGTTGTACTCCGGCATTTTCGACAAACCGACTTAAACTGCATTATAACAAGCCTGCACATTTTTTCGAAGAGGCCTTGCCAATAGGCAACGGCAAAATCGGAGCCATGGTTTATGGCCGGCCCGATTGCGACAGGCTGTCGCTCAACGACATAACCCTCTGGACCGGCGAGCCGGATACTATAAGTTACTCCGACCGCTCCTCTGCCCTCGCAAATGTGCGAAAGCTTCTCGATGACGGCAAGTATATAGAGACCGACCTAGCTCAGAAAGCTTTACAGGGACATTACAGCGAAAACTATCAGCCGCTCGGTGATATGCTGATTAAATTCGATTTGTCCGGCAATACGGGCAATTACCGCAGGGAGCTCGATTTGTCGACTGCTTTGGCAAGCACTTCGTTCACGTCAGGCCCCCACTCCTATCATCGCACGTATTTTGCGTCGTCGCCCGACTCGGCGATTGTAGTTCTTCTCTCTACCGACAATCCCGAGGGCATGAATTTCGAAGTGGAATTCAATTCTCAGCTGCCACACACAACAGTAGCTGTAGCCAATGGTATCGAGGCGACAGGATACACTGCATACAAGTCGTATCCTCACTATTATGGTGACGTACCCGACTCGCAAAAATTTATGTATGACCCTGAACGAGGCACACGCTTCGCTACGGAAATACGCGTTAAGACACCCGATGGCACAGTGAATTCCAATAATAATGTAATATCAGTTAAAGGAGCGCGTACGGCCACGATTGTTCTTTCCAATGAGACAAGTTTCAACGGATTCGACAAAAATCCCTCAACCCATGGCAAGGATTATCGCACGATTGCAGCCAGCAATATAGCCTCGGCATCGTCAAAAGACGACAACGCACTCTTACTCAACCACATGCAGGATTATGGCAATCTGTTCGGACGCGTAAGCCTCGACCTCGGTTCAACAGACCCAGCAATATCGGCTCTGCCAACCGACGAGCAATTGTTGATGTACTCCGACGTCAATGCCACTCCTAATCCAGAACTCGAAGCCCTCTATTTCCAGTTTGGTCGCTATTTGCTTATATCTTGTTCGCGGACATCCGGAGTTCCTGCCAACCTGCAGGGTTTATGGAACGAGTCAATGCTGCCGCCATGGAGTTCAAATTATACAGTCAACATCAATCTCCAAGAGAATTATTGGCCGGCCGAGGTGACTAATCTCAGCGAACTCCATATGCCCCTTATTGAATTTGTAGCAAATGCCTCTACACCCGGCGCACGCGCAGCTAAGGAGTTCTATGGCATTGAAGATGGTTGGAATATGGCGCACAACTCCGATATCTGGGCAATGTGTGTGCCGGTAGGCCTCGGTGCAGGCGATGCCTCGTGGGCTAACTGGCAGATGGGTGGCGCATGGCTCGCCACTCACATATGGGAGCACTATTCGTTCACCGGCGACAAGAATTTTCTCAAAAAGTATTATCCTGTTCTCAAAGGCGCAGCGACATTTTGCCTTAACTGGCTTATCGACAAAGACGGCTATCTTATGACCTCGCCGGGAACATCGCCTGAAAACAAATTCAAGATATCGGAAGACAAGTGCGCGGCGACATCCTGTGGTCCCACATCCGACATTGCCATTGCCCGAGAATGTATCTCCGATGCAATGCTCGCCGCGATAGCGCTAAAATGCGACAAAGATTTTGTAAACAAATCGGAGAAAGCCATTGCTCGACTTGCTCCATACAAAATTGGCTCAAAAGGTCAGTTGCAGGAGTGGTGGATAGACTGGGTTGAATGGGAGCCCACACACCGACACCAGTCGCACCTTTTCGGCCTATACCCCGGCCATCAGATTACTCCGGAAACAACACCCGACTTATCGGCTGCGGCAGCGAGGTCGCTCGAATTGCGAGGCTTTGACACCACTGGCTGGAGTGCCGGCTGGCGCGTAAATCTTTTTGCCCGTCTGCTCAACAGCAAACATGCTTATAAAATGTTTCGCAGGCTATTGCGTTATGTGAGTC
>RYWL01000081.1:531-5652 GCA_003979155.1 Muribaculaceae bacterium | reverse complement strand
CGCATACACTGATAGGCGGCGCCGTACTGCGAAGATTTCACAAGACGCTCTACAAGTTCGGCCGGAATGAGCTCGCCGGTCTGATAGTGACGGGCGAATCCGTCGAGAAATTCTTTCTCGGTAAGATAGTTTTCATTGAACTGCGAAGGCAACTCCACAAAATCGCGGTATACGTTCGTTCCCGACATCGATTTGTACTTGGTGGCGGCAAGCAGGCCATGGAGCGCGTGGCCGAATTCATGCAGGAATGTCTCCACTTCGTAGGGGGTGAGCAGCGAGGGCTTGTCGGCGGTCGGACGTGTGAAATTCATCACAATAGTCACCTGCGGACGCGAACTTGTGCCGTCGGGCTCAATCCACTCCTCTTTGAAATTGGTCATCCATGCGCCTGGACGCTTTGTCGAACGGGGGAAGAAGTCGGTATAGAGCACACCGACAAACGAGCCGTCGCTGTCGGTGACATCGAATGCCTTCACATCGGGATGATATACCTCGATTGCATCGTTTTTGGTGAATTTGATACCGTAGAGTTTTGTGGCCAGTCCGAAGACTCCTTCAATTACGTTGTCGAGTTCGAAATATGGACGCAAAGCCTCTTCGTCGAACGAATATTTGTCGGCCTTGAGTTTATTTGAGTAATATGAGTAATCCCAGGGCTTGATTGTCACAGACTCGCCTTCGTATTTCGACGCGAAGTCTGCGAGTTCTTTCAACTCTGCATCAAGGGCCGGGCGGTATGCCTCGCGCAGACTGTTGAGAAGATTATACACAGCTTCGGGCTTCTGCGCCATTGTGCGACGCAGCGAGTGAGCGGCGTAATTGTCGGCACCGAGCAGCTTGGCAAGCTCGAGCCGGGTCTGCGATATGCTTTTGATATTCTCAAGATTTGAGTATTCGCCTTTCATATTGCGGCCGGAGTAGAGACGATACATCTTCTCGCGAAGGTCGCGGCGCGACGAATATTTCATGAATGCCGTATACACTGGCTGGTCGAGCGTAAAAAGATACTCGCCCTTACGACCCTTTGCAGTTGCAGCCTCGGCGGCTGCAGTCACAGAGCTTTCGGGAAGTCCGGCAAGGTCGTCCTTACTAAGATAAACTTCGTATGTATTAAGCTCTTTGAGCACATTCTGGCCGAAAGCTGTTGTGAGTCGGGAGAGATCGGCCGAAAGTTTTTTGAATTTTTCGCGTTCCTCGCCCTGAAGGTTTGCACCGTTGAGCGCAAACGAATCGTAGGTGTTCTGCAGGAGCATCGACTGCTCTTTATTGAGGCCGAGGCTGTCGCGTCTGTCGTAAACAGCCTTTACACGCTGCCACAGCTGCTCGTTGAGAATCAGCCATGTAGAGTAGTCGCTGAGTTTTGCCGAAGCTTCCATATCGATTTCCATCATTGCATCGGAGGCATCGGCCGACATGAGAGGATAGAAAACGTTGAGAACACGGTCGAGTGCGCGGCCGGTGTTTTCGAGAGCTTCGATTGTATTGGCGAAGTCCGGTTCGGCTTTCTGAGTGGCGATAGCCTCGACTTCGGCTTTAGCCTGCTCGATACCGGCATCTATGGCCGGCATCCACTGCGAATCGTCGATTTTGCTGAATGGTGCCGTTCCGTGAACGGTATTGAATGGTTTGGAAAATATTGTCTGGGCGTATGTCATAGATGAGTTTGTCATAATTGCTGCTGCAATCAATGCTTTAATCAGTATTTTCTTCATTTGCATATTTTTCATGTACAAGACAAAAGTACAAAAAACTGTGCCGAAAAACAAAAAAAAGCGGAGCACTGCCACGAGGCCTGCACTCCGTTTTTAGGTTTTCTTATGCTTTGGGGCTATTTATTGATGCCTTATGCGTTTGAGCGTGGCACCAACGAAGCGGCTGAGACGACGGCCATAGGCCTCAAGGTCGTCGACCGGCACTTGTGCCACACCCGACTCCATGGCGGCGCGTACCACAGCCGGAGATACCGAAGTGAGCAGACGGTGGTCGTAAGGCTTCGGAAGTATGTATTCGGCTCCGAACGCAAGGTGCTCGCCGGGGTAGAGGCGGCGCACCGACGCAGGCACCGGACGGCGAGCAAGTTCGGCTATGGCATTAGCTGCGGCAACTTTCATCTCCTCGCTTATACGAGAGGCGCGACAGTCGAGTGCGCCACGGAAAATATAGGGGAAGCCGAGCACGTTGTTGATTTGATTGGGATAATCGCTGCGACCTGTAGCATAGACAAGATCGCGCCGTGTGGCAAGCGCCTTGTCGCGGGCTATTTCAGGGTTGGGATTGGCAAGCGCGAAGACCACAGGACGCTCGGCCATCGAAGCGAGCATATCGGGGGTGAGCACATCGGCCACCGACAGGCCAAGGAACACATCGGCTCCGCGCACGGCATCGGCAAGTGTTTCCACACCGGTACGCGATGTGGCGAATTCGGCTTTCTGAGGAGTGAGAATCTGACGGTCGGCCCTTACTGCACCTTTGCTGTCGCACATCACCACATTTTCGTGGCGCACGCCCAGCCGGCATATTAGCCGCGTGCACGCAATGGCTGCGGCACCGGCACCGTTCACGGCCACACGCACGTCTTCGATGCGCTTATTCTGCACAAGCAGGGCATTGATTAATGCTGCGCCAACAATCACGGCCGTGCCGTGCTGATCGTCGTGCATAACGGGTATGCCGCAGCTGTCGACAAGCCCGTTTTCTATCTCAAAACACTCGGGGGCTTTGATGTCCTCGAGATTGATACCGCCGAAACTCGGTGCGAGCGAGCGCACTATCTCCACCATTCGCCGCGGGTCTTTTTCATTGATTTCGAGGTCGACAGCATCAATACCGGCGAATATTTTGAACAGCAAGGCCTTTCCTTCCATTACGGGCTTTGCGGCCTCAGGGCCGATGTTGCCCAGGCCAAGTACGGCGGTGCCGTTTGAAATGACCGCGACAATATTGCCGCGACCGGTATATTTATACACATCGTTGCGGTTGGCCGCTATTTCCAGACAAGGAAATGCGACACCAGGCGAATATGCAAGCGACAAATCGTCGGGAGTATCAAAGGGTTTGGTCGGCACGGTCTCAATTTTGCCGGGCCGGGGAAAGCGGTGGTAGGCCAACGCTCCGGCTTTTAAAGATTTTCTCATTGCTCCTTAAAAATTAACCTATAAATAAAACACACAAATGGCTCCAATGTTGAGTCCAGCTACATCGGCAAAGCCTTAAACGGCATTCTATTGTGCTTGTACGCTATATCTTGATTACGGTGATTTCAGCACCTTTTATTGCAAATGTCCGACATCTGGCATCGCAAGCTTTCTCAAGTCTGCGACCATGCAAATACATGTCGATATTGGGCGCTGGCTGTATTCTCACTTCGTCGCCGGTGAGCTTTACAACGAAATGCATCGGAGCCAGCTGCAGACCCGGAATACTTATCACATGCGGTATACCCTTATCGGGGCGCGAGCCATAGGTGTTCAGGCCTTCTTCAATAGGGTATGTCGATACTTCGCCCATAGCTCCTCTTATGACAAGCATCGTACGGGGGCCGTCGGCCGAGCGGGTCTCTTTTTTCAGCCGGTCGGCTATATTGCGATGACTTTCAAGACGCCGGGCCTCAAAGTCTGCTATGCTTTGGGGCACGGTATTTGGAAACATTATGTCGGCATAACCGCACGACGGACAGAGTCCGCCGATTGGCATTTTGTGTCCACAGGCTTTACATTCTTTGTTTATTGTCATAGCGATTCCGGTTTGCGATTTTTACGTTCAGGAGATGTTCCGCGGTTGCGCGAAATAACAATTCTGGTCTCACGACAAGTAGGGATGCTGTAGGGGTCTTCATCATGATTGAAGAAGTCGAGTCCCATACCCAGAATAAAATACCAGCCGTTGCTGAGGGCTACGAGCCGGTCATGGAATTTCGCGCCGAACTCATATGTGAAATCCACGTTTTTCTTGCGCAGCTTGGCACGTATGTCCTTGAGTCTCTCCTTCTGGTATTTTGTGGCCTCCTTATTTTCCTCGACTGTTCCTTTTGCAACATATTTGGCGAGGAATGTTATCAGTTTTATGCTTTTCAGAGGCTTTGTCTGCGCTATGCTGTGCGCTTTGAAAGCCGCCTTTATGAATTCTTCGAGATTGATGAAGTGACGGTCGTTGAAGATATACCTGTCTTCAATTATTATCTCTTCGGCATCGCGCAGATAGTCGCTGAAGAGGTCGTCGAAGGTATATATTTCTCCGTTTTTGATTTCATATACCTCTTTTATACCTGACTTGTGGACAGTGCCCTGCGGCTCTTCTGTCTGCTTTTCGGTTTCTGGCCTTCGGGCCGTCGGCCGACCGTCAGAACTACGCCCTGTATTCGACAGCTCGGTGTTTTTGGGGTAGCCGTAAGGTGCCCATATGAGTTTATATTCCTCATGTCCTATTCCATCGCTGGCACGACAGAACACATTGCCGAAACCGTCGACTTCGAACGTAAGCTGCACGCAGAAACAATCTGTCTCGGCGATTCTGCACTTCAGGCAGTCGCGTGGCACAAGCTGATGCCACTTGCACATGCCGTAGACCGACGAGTTGAGGCTATCCTTGTCGTCTGGAACATACACCTGCAGTGGCGTGGCTATATATTTGAGAATCGAACCGCCGTCGTTTATGCCAAGCTTGCGACTTGTCAGTTCGGCCGAAAAGCGCGAACGCGACTTCAGGTTTATGCGACGCGAATGGTCAACCACTCTGCGCGGCACGAATTTCTCGGCAACAGCGTGCATGAACACCTGGCTTTCAGTAGCCCGGCCGTAAACATATACTTCGCCGTCGATTGAGGGCACTTCCGACATAGCATCGAGCAGGTGTCTGACCTCTGCTGTCGGCGCATTTGACGCAGCGGCGCTCGCCGTGTGGTCGTAGCTATCCATTTTCACGATGCAATATCGTTTCTTCTTGTCGCACTGCACGCGACAGATATAGCACTCCGTATCGAGGAAAACAGCTGTTACAAAGTTGTCTTTAGCCCCGAATTCGTCAATAGCCAGCACTATGGCCCTGTCGATAACCGTCGACGAGCCTCTGCCTTGTTCAAGGCGTGTACGGAGGTAATTGTTATAATATTGCATCATATCGGAC
>RYWL01000081.1:0-521 GCA_003979155.1 Muribaculaceae bacterium | reverse complement strand
CAGGCGGGATATTCGGTACTCAGTTTTTCGGAAAGAAAAGCACTGGCAGCCTTGCGGGCGTCCTCAAGGTTCATGAATGTGTAGTTGCCGCAATCGCGCGCGGTGGCACCAGGCACCTCGCCTTCGAAATCTGCCACAAACTCCATTGTCTCACGTATAAGCGGCAATATGTCGGCACTGTCGAGGCATCCCTGCACAAGCAGGTAATTGCCGGTACAGCAACCCATCGGACCCCAATAGACTATCTTGTCGCGCCACAGGGGATGATTTCGCAGAAATGTGGCCGCAAGATGCTCCATGGCGTGAAGAGACTCCGGCGAAAGCGCCGGCTCACGGTTGGGCCGTGTCATGCGTATGTCGAATGTGGTGATAGTGTCGCCTGAAGGGGTTTTATCTCTTCGCGACACATATACTCCGGGTTCAAGACACGTGTGATTAATCGTAAAACTTGCTATCTTTTCCATTACCCGACAAAATTACTATTTTTTCGTGAATTATGAGATAATTACACATCTTTATTA
>RYWL01000080.1 GCA_003979155.1 Muribaculaceae bacterium | reverse complement strand
AGATGTGTATAAGAGACAGCTGTATTAATGTGTTGTTATATAATGAGTTGTGTGGAAAGGATTTTGTTGCGATATTGTTACAAATGTGTTACATGCAATAGTAATGTAACACATTTGCAGCCTATTTGTCGCAGGTTTCGTGCAAGGCTGATAATGTATAAAATTTAATCGGCGGAGTTGTTTCAGCGCTTGTGATGGCAGTGACACGGAAGCGCTCGAGAGGAATGGCAGGGAAAAAAGTGTCGGCATTGGCGGCCTCGTCATCAATAACGGTGATGTGCAGAGTGTCTGCCATGGGCAGTGCCTGACGGTAGATTTCAGCGCCTCCGATTATAAAAGCCTCGGCCGGAGCTATCGACAGCGCCTCGGCAAGTGAATGCGCCACTTCGGCGCCGGGCGCGCGGTATGAGCGGTTGCGTGTAACCACAATGTTTTTGCGGCCCGGCAAGGCGCCTTTAGGAAGTGCTTCGAAAGTCTTTCGCCCCATGATTATCGTATTGCCCATGGTGAGAGACTTGAAGTGCTTCAGGTCTTCTTTGATGTAATAGAGCTGGTCGCCGGCATGGCCGATGGCGCCCTTGCGGTCGATAGCAACAATGAGGTGGGTCATACAGATACGTCGGCTTTTATGTGTGGGTGCGGATTATAGTCTTCAAGGAGGAAATCGTCGTACTCGAAGTCGAATATATTCTTTTTGTCGGGATTGATAATCATTTTGGGCAAGGGCCGGGGCTCACGTGTAAGCTGTATATGTGCCTGCTCGAGGTGGTTGAGATAGAGATGTGCGTCTCCGAGGGTGTGGATGAATTCGCCGGGTTTGAGGTCGGCACTCTGGGCCATCATCATAAGCAAAAGTGCATACGATGCTATGTTGAACGGCACACCGAGGAAGCAGTCGGCTGAGCGTTGATAGAGCTGGAGCGAAAGCCGTCCGTTGGCGACATAGAACTGAAACAGCGCGTGGCAGGGCGGAAGCTTCATATTCTTTATATCGGCTACATTCCATGCACTCACAATTATGCGGCGCGAATCGGGATTGTGCCGTATTGTATCCTGAACTTCTGCAATCTGGTCAATGCTGCCATTGTTGTAATCGGGCCATGAACGCCACTGGTATCCGTATACGTGCCCGAGGTCGCCGTTTTCGTCGGCCCATTCATTCCATATCCGCACACCGTTTTCCTGCAGATATCGCACGTTGGTGTCGCCTTTCAGAAACCAGAGCAGCTCGTGGATTATTGATTTGAGGTGCAATTTCTTTGTTGTCAGCAGCGGAAAGCCCTCAGCGAGGTCAAAACGCATCTGGTAGCCGAAAGTTGAGCGTGTGCCCGTGCCCGTGCGGTCGCTTTTGTCGGTGCCGTCTTTCAGTATATGATTGAGAAGTTCGAGATATTGTTTCATTTCTTTGAGTAGTTTGCTGAATTATGTCGATGAGCCGTCGTGTCGACCGACGGGCTTGAGGTCTGCATCCGTTGCATCATGGGCATGCCGAGCCGGTAGTTTCCGTTTTTATATGTCATGGCGTTGTTCGGACACGCGGTCACGCAGTCGAAACAGACCACACATCGAGAGTTGTCGACCAGTTTCTCGGGCAGTTTGATGCAGGCTGATTTGCACACGCGCTCGCATTCTCCGCAGTTTATGCAGCGGTCGGGGTCGATTTCAAAATGAAAATACGGGCGACGGGACCCATATCCAAGCACTGTGCCCACGGGGCATATTGAGTTGCAGAGCAGGCGTCCGTGTTTCCATGCCACTGCCACTACTGTTACAGCCGTGAAGCCGGCAACGGAGAGTGTGGCTATGGCAAAGCGGAGCGGAGCCTCGGCATTGCCCAATGGAGCTACAAGGAATGCTGTCACCATTCGCGCGTATGCGCTGTAGGGGTCGAGCAGAGTCGGCACGATTGAAACTCCAGTGAGCATGAAAAGAATGGCGAGCAGCAGAAAAACAAACTGTGTCTTGGGCGACGGTTTGCGGTAGCGGTACGCCTGCTTCTTGCGGCGTAGCATCCTGCTTGTGGCCGACACACAGTCCATGAGAGCGCCGAGCGGACACACAGTGGAGCAGTAGAGCCTTCCGTAAACAATTGTGACGAGCGCCCAGAAGAGTAGAGTGACGCTCACGCCGGTCATAAGAGCCGTGAGAATCTGCATGCGCACGAAGACACTTTCGTAGCCGGCGATGAGCGCCCAGGTAGGCACCCCCATGGCTATGAGAGATATAACGATGCGTACGATGCGAATGAGCCGGTACATTCTTTCTACTCTTTCTGCAAAGTTAGTCATTTTTGCCGATATTGGCGTCGCGGCATATGGCACGCGATGCCAGATAGCGGTGTCCGATGCGGCAATAGAGGCATTTTCGTGGCTCGCAATAGTTGCGTCGCAACTGTATAAGAGCCTGCGATGTGAATGCGTCGGGACTCTTTATGCCCGAAGCTTCGAAAAGTCGTATTATAGAGTTGTTTTCCGACGGTAGGCTTTGCAGAAGTTCGGCCGCGCGTTCGCACATGGCTGTGTGGCCGGTGATGTTGCCGTATGCATGCATTACCGGCGCGGCTACGTTGATGATGAGCGTCGTTATCGATACTTTGCTAAGGGCGTGTTCGCCTGGGTAGCACTGCGATGAGTCGCGCGCAATGTTTGCCTTGCTGAAATTATAGTGGGTTTTCCAATAGTCGTGGAGTTTTATGTCAAAGAGTTCTCTGACATCGGATTCGCTCTCGGCGTGGAGCAGGTCGTAACCTATTGTGAAACCGTCGCAGACCATCTGCGCGAGTGCTGCTATTCGGCGGTGCGGAAAATTTTGCGGACGCATACGGCCCATTTTCCACGATAGAGATGCCGGGCGTTGCAGGCCGTATTTGGCCGACATGAAGGTATAGTCCTGCTTCAGCCTTTTCACATATTCGGGGCTGTCGTTGTTGTCGGGAATGTCGTCGAGGAGCCCTGCCTGCCCGAAGAGTGCGGCTTCGACGGCGTGGATATCGCCACGGTGGCGCAGCAGACGGCGTAGCGGTGTCTGTCGGGCAAGTCGCTCGAAAGCGTCGCTGTTGGTGCCGAATCCGAGGGCGCGGGCAAGAGTTATGTATATGGCTTCGCCCCAGTCGCCGGCCGAGCTGTCGACGCACTCGGCAGTGCGGTCGGCCTTGCTGTACAAGCGCTCGAAAGCAAGTGCTGTGAGCCAGTCGGTGATATAGATATGAGGCAGCGACTCGATGTGCCGCGCGCATGGCAGCTGCGACACCGGGTCGTTTACCATTTCGTGGTATGCCTTGCTGAAATCGGAGGCGCAGGGCATTAGTATCTGAGGTATTTCTTCGCCGCAAGGGCGGCGGATGCGGCAGTCGTCGTGAGCCACCACATGCAGTATCACAGAGTCGTAGGCATGGTCGGAGTCGTGTCCGTGCCGATGCCAGTCGGAGGCGCGCACGTGCATCTCTACATTGCCGGCCCAGATGCGTGAGTCGATGCGTATCTTTGCGTTGAAGAAATCGGGCCCTTGACCGGTGTTCTGCAGGCCCGGGTCGATTATTTCCACACGGCGACCGTCAACTGTGGTCATGTCTGCCGGAAGCCACAGCCGGTGCTGCCATATATATTGCATGAGCAACTCCATTGCCGCCGTGTGAAAGAGCCGGTCAGAGATTGCGCAGCTCGGTGAGTCGTGCCAGATATTTGCCTATGATGTCAAACTCGAGGTTGACACGGGTTCCGGTCTGAATGGCACGGAAATTGGTGTGCTCGAAAGTGTATGGAATTATGGCTACACGAAACGAACGCGGAGTGCTGTCGCACACGGTGAGGCTTACGCCGTTTACTGTTACCGAGCCTTTCTCGACCGTCATATAGCCTTTGGCCACCATTTCGGGAGTTGTCTCGTAAACAAAAGTGAAATATGTGCTTCCGTCGGCATTTTCGACAGCGGTGCATACGGCCGTGGTGTCGACATGTCCCTGCACGATATGGCCGTCGAGGCGGCCGTTCATGAGCATCGAGCGCTCGAGGTTCACAAGGTCGCCTTCTTTGAGCAGGCCAAGGTTTGAGCGTTCGAGGGTCTCGCGGATGGCCGTCACAGTATATGTCTTGTCGGGCCCGAGGTTCACTACAGTGAGGCAAACGCCGTTATGGGCTATCGATTGGTCGATATGGAGTTCGTCGGCAAACGAACAGCGGATAGTGAGGTCGATGTTTGAGTCTTTGCGGTTGATTGCCACAACAGTGGCGGCTTCTTCTACAATTCCTGAGAACATATGTTGGTCGTGTTAGCTGGTTTAGTAGTTCTCGGCGGTGTCGGAAATGAATATTACCATCACAGCCGTTTATATGGCAAAGGTAAATAAAATGCGGCTTTTAGCCAAAAAAAACTCCGACAGCCATGCTGCCGGAGTTTTTGGTGCTATAATGCAAAGGCTGATTAGCCGTTGTATTTCTTCATGATAGCGATGAGGTCGAGCACTTTGTTCGAGTAGCCGATTTCGTTGTCGTACCAGCTGATAACCTTAACGAAGGTATCTGTGAGGTAAACGCCGGCGTTAGCGTCGAAGATAGAAGTGCGGGTGTCGCCGAGGAAGTCGCTCGAAACAACTGCGTCTTCAGTGTAACCGAGTACGCCTTTGAGCTCGCCTTCTGCAGCTTCTTTCATAGCAGCGCAGATGTCGGCTTTGGTAGCGGGTTTAATGAGGTTGGCGGTGAGGTCGACAACAGATACGTCGAGGGTGGGGACACGCATCGAGATACCGGTGAGCTTGCCGTTGAGTTCGGGGATAACTTTACCTACAGCCTTAGCAGCGCCGGTGCTCGAGGGGATGATGTTGCCCGAAGCAGCACGGCCACCGCGCCAGTCCTTCATAGAGGGACCGTCGACAGTCTTCTGGGTAGCTGTTGTAGAGTGAACGGTTGTCATGAGGCCTTCCTTGATGCCGAATTTGTCGTTGAGGACTTTGGCGATGGGGGCGAGGCAGTTTGTGGTGCAAGAAGCGTTCGAAACGAACTGCTGGCCGGCATAGGTGTCGGCGTTTACACCGCATACGAACATGGGGGTGTCGTCCTTTGAGGGAGCAGACATAACCACGTATTTAGCACCGGCTTCGATGTGAGCCTGAGCTTTTTCTTTTGTGAGGAAAAGACCGGTAGATTCAACTACGTATTCAGCACCTACAGCGCCCCATGCGATTTCTGCGGGGTTCTTGCAGGCGGTAACGCGGATGTGCTTGCCGTTAACGATGAGCTCGCTCTTTTCGAGGTCGTATTCAACGGTGCCTTCGAACTGGCCGTGCATTGTGTCATATTTGAGCATGTAAGCCATGTAGTCAACGGGGAGAAGGTCGTTGATGGCAACTACTTCGATGTCTTCACGCTTTGTGGAAGCACGGAACACGAAACGTCCGATGCGGCCAAAGCCATTGATACCAATTTTTGTCATAGTGGTAATGTTGATATTGGATGATAAACAGTTATTTGTCAGAGAGTTGTTTTGCCATTGGCGAGTGCTTTCACGCATTGCCTGGCTTTTGGGTCTTTTAGACACCGCAAAATTAATGAAAATTTTCGTTATTGCAATCGTTCAGGCTGTTTTTTTATTAAGAAAACTTTGCTTAATTTTGTACGCGGCCAGTTCGAAGGCACCGTTGAATACGACCT
>RYWL01000079.1 GCA_003979155.1 Muribaculaceae bacterium | reverse complement strand
GATTTATAGCTTATCGGTGGAAGATTTTTGGTTTATTACCACAAAAATACTGATAAAAATTGAAATAAAGTGATTTAAGTCGAAACAAGCATGCAAAAACACAGAAACTCAGAAAAAAGCGACCGAAGCTATCTGCAGTGAAATGGCATTGTGTGAACCCGATGCGAAAAAGAGTTTCCACACGGCATCGGCACGCACTCCGAAACGCGGAGTGAGACGCCATTGCACACCGGCTCCCGCTGAGCTGCAGAACCCATATCGCGCCAACCCAAGTCGACGGCCGGTATTGCATGCGATGCCTACAGCGAGCAGAGGCTCGATTGCCAATGAGCGCCGCGGCAATATGAAGTGCCCTGCCCCACCGAATTGCAGCGAAAGTGTGTTGAGCGGCCTCACACCCTCGGCCGATGTTTTTACAGGTGTCGCCATGGCTTCGAGAGAGGACACAACGCCCCAGTATTCGGCAAGGGGAAATCGTAGCTCGGCTGCAGTGGCGAAAGCCGTGCAAAAATCAGACGAAAGATTATAGACAGCTCTGGACGACAAGGATATATTTGGGTCGAACTCGGCCACGGCGCAATCCGAATGCCACACCGATTGTCCTCCGGTGATTTTTCGGCCGAGCCAATAACCCAGTTCTGTCGATGCTATGCCAATGGCCGCACCGGCAATAACGTCGGATGCGTAGTGCTTGCGCGCGGCCACTCTCTGATATGCTATTGCCGATGCCGCGGCTTGAGCGCACACACTCCACCATGGCGAATAGGCATACAATTCGTTGCTGAGCATTGTCGAGGCTGCAAAAGCCCATGAGCTATGGCGCGACGGAAACGAGCTGTTGTCAGAGCGGTCGGGTCTGAGCTCATGAACAGAGTGTTTGAGCAGGTCTGTCACTCCGGCATTTATAGCGACAGCGCCCACACTGCTCACGGCAATCTGCAAAGGCCGGCGACCGGGCACACTGTCGCATGGCGTCGCGCAACGGAGAGCTATGGCACTGAGAGCGACAAGAGCAGCAGATGCAAGTATTCGTTTCACCGGCATAGATTCTGTCGGGGCTTTATTTTTCAATCGCCCTGTTGACGATGCTGAAAAGATGCGGACGGATATTCATGCGGTTGAAAACCGCGCTGTCGCGTGTAGGGTTCACACGGTTTGTGAGGAAAATGAAAATCAGATTCTCTGTAGGGTCGACCCAGAACACCGTGCCTGTATAGCCGAGATGTCCCACCACAGCAGCCGAAGCCTCCTCGCAAGTCGGGGAATTGTCGGGATTGTCGACGTCGGGCTTGTCGAAGCCCAGACCGCGACGGCATGTCGCGCTTTTGTCGGTGAGGAAAAGCTGAGCCGTTTCGGGCGAAATGATACGCGCGTCGCCATAAGAGCCGCCGTTAATAAGCATCTGGCAGTATTTTGCTATATCGCCGGCATTTGCGAAGAGTCCTGCATTGCCTTGAACACCACCCGACAAGTTGGCGAGCTCGTCGTGCACATAGCCCTGAAGAATCTGACGACGAAGGAATTTGTCGTTTTCGGTCGGCGGCACATTATCCGCGCCGATATTGGTCGTCGGTCGGTAAGCGGTACGGTATGCACCGAGCGGTCCGAAGATTTCTTCGTATACAAATTCGTCGTGCGGCTTGCCGTTGTTCAGGCGCTGCTCTATGTCCATAAGCAGACAGAAATTGAGACATGAATAGCGATACGAGCGGCTGCGGAGTGGAATATCGTAAATACGGCGCATTATGGTGTCGTAGGTTATTTTGCCGGTAAAAAGACCTTTGGCGGCCTCTACAGGGAATTTCTCAGAGCGTTCCTTGCCGAGAATATCGGTGCGCAGTCGCATGCTGTTGTTGCCGTAGGTGCGGTTGTAAAGCTTGATTGTGTGGTTTTTGTCACTACGGGAGGTGAAGAGACGGCCGGTGTACGAATCGGGGTCGGCAGCGATATCGAAAACATTGACAGTTGCCGGCATACCGCTTTGGTGATACAGAAGCTGACGAACGGTAATTCCCTGCTTCGCGGTGTCGGTCAGCTCGGGAATGAGCTGACCGAGCGTGGCATCGAGATTGAGCTTTCCCTGGTCGTAGATTTTCATTATGCCCGACAGTGTGCCGGTAGCCTTCGACACCGAGGCGAGGTCGTAGGATGTGAGATTATTTACCTTAGCGCTTGTGGGCACTGTCGACAGCCGGCCGAACGAACGGTCGTAGACAACATTGCCGTTGCGCGCCACCAACACCTGACAGCCCGGAAAAGCTCCTGCCTTGAGGGCTTTTGTAAGCACGGTATTGAGGCTGTCGGTGAGCCACGGAGCCATGCCCTCGGCAACCGGCGAAGTAAATCCAAGACGATTTTTTGCAATGCGTATGCCTGTTCCGGCCGTGGCTATGCCGCGGAGGTTTACCGGAAGAACTCCGGTGACATCTATACCACCGAAAATTGCCTCGGCAGCTGCCTGCTGCGCAGGTTTGATATCTTCATAGGCCATGACCAGAGCCGACAGCGACGGCAAGGATTTGGCGAATTTCGACAATTTATAGGGGCTCAGCATGAAAACGCCCACAACGGGTTTTGTGGCAGATTCCACTATACGGGCAAAAGCGCTCTGAGTGGCTGCCTTATCGTCGTATACACCCACGATGACAATATCGTTGGCATTGATTTTTTCGAGCGAAGCCTTTGAGAATGCCTCGCCAAGCGAATAATGAGACTCGACGGGCATATAGAATTCGCAGGTGTTCATAAAAGTATTGCCGCTGCGTGCGCCAAGATTTATCACGGCAGCCTTTTTGCCGGTTAGCTTGCTTACCGGTAAAAGATTATCCTTATTTTTCAGAAGGGTTATCGAAGCATCGGCAAGTTTCTGCACAAGAGCTTCGGCCTGAGGCGAATTTATTAGCTCGCGTAAACGGCCGATTGTGCCGCCATAAGGCTTTTCCCATGCTTTTACAAGATATTTGTAGCGAAGCACACGCTTACAATGCGTCTCTACGTCTTCTTTTTTTATCTTTCCACTGTTTATCGCCGCCATAATGGCATCGATATCCTTGCCCGGATAGAGCGGATTAAGGAGCACATCGTTGCCGGCTTCGTATGCTGCGACAGAGCTATTGCGCCCCTTAGGGTCGACAGCGCCACGCATACCGAGGGCGTCGGTGTAGACAAGGCCGGTGAAATTGAAGCCCTCGCGCAGCGAACCTGTCACTATCTGACGCGACATGGAAGACGGCGTGCCGCTGGCGTCGAGTGCCGGAACGCTGAGATGCCCGACCATGACTCCGGAGCAACCGGCATCTATGAACTTACCGAACGGAACAAACTCGATGGAGTCGAGCCCGGCCCGCGAACGGTTTACGGCCGGCAGACTTTTATGCGAATCAGTGTCGGTGTCGCCGTGGCCGGGAAAATGCTTTGCCACGGCCTGCACGCCGCCATCTTCAAGACCAAGAGAATAAGCGACAACGGCATCGCCTACACGCGACGGGTCTTCGCCGAAGGAGCGCACTCCGATTACGGGATTTGACGGATTGGAATTCACATCGGCATCGGGAGCAAAGTTTACATTCACACCGAGCAAACGGCACTCACGGGCCATTTCGCGGCCGTATTCATAGATGAGACGGTAGTCGGTGATTGCGCCGAGAGCCATGTTTTTTGGAAAACGCGGAGTGTCGGCGATACGCATCGACAAGCCCCATTCGCCGTCGAAAGTGATGAGCAGCGGAACTTTGGCCACAGCCTGGGCATATTCGATTATATCGCGGTACTCTTCAAGCGTGCCTTTTGAAAACAGCAGACCGCCGCAGCCCTGCGTTTCGACCATACGGCGAACCAGAGCCTTCGAGGCGGCGCCATCCTGCGGATTGATTGTCGGGAAGACCGACTGAGCCACACGCTGACGTTCGGTGAGGGTGTTGTATACAGAATCTGCCCAACGCGTTGCCTCGTCGAGCCTGCCTTTTTCAAGATTTGTGGCTGTCGCCGCTGCCGCAACCGACCCGAAAACAAGCGCGGCAACCACCTTGTGCAAAAAATTGAGTGTCTTCATATGTCAATTATTTTCCTGCGCTTTTCCAACGGGCTTCAGTATCGCCTCCAAGCTCGCGACCTGCACCCTTGCCGGTAGTTATATACTCCACGAGGTCTTCGAAGACCGGCACTTTTTTCGTGACAACGACATTGCCGCGTGTAAGTCCGGTCATATAGTCTCCGCCTTTGGCCAGATAGTCGATAG
The DNA here is from genome assembly GCA_003979155.1 of Muribaculaceae bacterium. Taxonomy (GTDB): domain Bacteria; phylum Bacteroidota; class Bacteroidia; order Bacteroidales; family Muribaculaceae; genus CAG-873. Next base: position 1,494 of record RYWL01000079.1, on the reverse strand, counting down.
TGGCGACACGGTATGTTTGCTCCAGGTCGATAGGCTTGCCGTTGATGAGCACGTTTCTTGATTTGGCGCCGTCGTCGCTTACAACATACTCGGCAGAAACATTACGGCTCACACCATTGCCATGAGTGTTTGCCATTATATCGAAGACCTCTGCAAGGTCACTGCCCTTTACATCGAGCACAGTGACGTAATTTGCAAAGGGAAGCATGTTTATAATCTGGCCTTTGGAGAATTTTCCGGCAGGAATTCCCGAGCGCAGCCCGCCTTTGTTGGCAATGGCGAGGTCGACTTTCGGAGCGATTTCCGAGCCTGAATCGTAGATAAAGTCGGTGAAGTAGTTGAGCAGCTCGGGCGACGAGGCCGGCAGCTCGTGGGCTGTGGTGCCAATCCACATAGTCATCAGCGAATCAACTCCGGCCGAGTATTTCGAAAGATAATCGGCAAGCTTTGTGTCGGCATAATTGTCGTAGCGCTCCGTAACCGGAATCAGCTCATAGGACGGAGAGGCGCCCAGACCGAGGCTGTCGAGATTGATTTCGATTTTTCCGACGTTGCGGCCCGATTTACCGGTCTGCACCACAAGCACATCTTTTCCTTCAAGGTTTTTGAGACGGCTGCGACGTGCTCCATTCTCAGTTGTGGGGTCGATTGTGTCGTGCGAGTGTCCGCCGATGATTATGTCGATGTCGCGCGAATTTGTGGCAAGCACCGAGTCACCGACAAGTCCTGCGGGATTGTAGCCTATGTGCGTGAGGGCAATCACGGCATCGACCTTTTCATCTTTCTTAAGTTTTTCGGCAGTGAGGTTTGCAGTAGCCACAATCGGAAGATATTCAAGCCCCTTGAAATTATCGGGCGAGATAATGCCGTTGGGGTCGAGATTTAAGCCGATGATGCCTATGCGTTTGCCGTTGTATTCCTTTATGGTATACGGTTTGAAGCGGCCTTCGAGCGGTGTTTTCGAAAGGTCGTAGTTTGCCGAGAGCATTTCTGCATCGGAGTATTTGAGCACAGAGGCAAGCGAGTCAATGCCGTTGTCGAACTCATGATTTCCGAGAATACGAGTTTCCACGCCGAGGATATTCATCACCTCCTGCTCTACCTTGCCGCCGTAGAGATAGAAATAGAGCGTACCCTGCACGGCATCGCCGGCATCGACAAGCAGCACATTCTTCTCGGCGCCGCGCACACTGTCGATAATGGCTTTGCGACGCATAACGCCTCCGAGATTATCGCTGCCGGGGTCTATCTGCGAGTGTGTGTCGTTGGTGTGAAGTATCACAAGTTTGTTGCTGTCGACAGCCTTATCTGAGCAAGCGCCCGCAATGGCAGCAGCCACGACTATCGATGGGAGCAAATATTTAATTTTCATCTGTGTACAGAATTTTTAATTTTACCCTGCGAAGATACAAAAAAAGAATGTAATACTTTTATCAATACATGCAAAAAAACTGTAGTCGGGGCTCTGAAAACTACTAAAAAAATCAATGCCGC
>RYWL01000078.1:1753-5788 GCA_003979155.1 Muribaculaceae bacterium | reverse complement strand
GTCGCTGGGTTTCCCGGTAGAAATAATACTGAAAGATACGAGCGGCTCTATGGAAAGTGTGTATGAAGTGTCGCATGCATTCGACCGCGGCAAGACAGTGCTTTCGACCGTCGACTCGGTATTCTCGCGTGCCGAGTGGGATAAATTTATAAGGAGTTTTGCCGCAAACGATGCAGACGACGGACTGTTTCCCGTCACCGATTTTATCGACGACGAAAAGCCGCTCTATGTCGATACCGACGCCGACGGCTATATCACGGCATTCCGCGACGAGCCTTCGGCCAACGATTTCTATATTTCCGGCGGTATCTATGGCATCACGCCCCGCTGTAACGACATACTTGCCAGCTGCCGCCGGCTCGGAGTGCACAGCCTCCGCGGCTATCAGCGTACGCTCGTTGCCGAAGGGCTGCGTCTGAAGTCGTATCCATTCTCCAAAATTGTTGATGTCGACCATGCCGGCGACATTGATACGGCGCGCGCCTTTTTGGCCGAAAGCCAGCAATAAACCATGATTATGAGCGAACAGGAAGACGATATATTATTTGGAGACGCTCCTCAGCCGCTGAATGCAGACTATAGCGAGGACGATATTCAGACCCTCGACTGGAAAGAACACATACAGCGCCGACCGGGCATGTATATAGGTAAGCTCGGCGACGGCACCAACAGCGACGACGGCATCTATGTGCTGCTCAAAGAGGTGCTCGACAACTCTATCGACGAGTATATGATGGGTTTCGGCCGGGTAATTTCTGTCGATGTCGATGCTGTGTCGGCTACTGTGCGCGACTATGGCCGAGGTATACCTTTGGGTAAGCTTATCGATGTGTCGTCGAAGATGAATACCGGTGCGAAATACGACTCGGCGGCTTTCAAAAAGTCGGTTGGTCTCAATGGTGTGGGCATAAAGGCTGTCAACGCTCTCTCTACATCATTTGAAATCACGGCATTTCGCGACGGCAAGTGCAAACGTGCCCGCTTCTGCATGGGTGCCCTCCTTGAGGAGTGCGATATAGAAGATACCGACGAACCCAACGGCACCCTTGTCCGCTTCACTCCCTCGGCCGACATTTTCAAGTCATATGCTTTCCGCGAGGAATTCATAATTCCGCTGCTCAAGAACTATACCTTCCTTAATACGGGGCTCACAATCAATTTCAATGGCGTACGCTATCTGTCGCGGCACGGTCTGCTCGATTTGCTCAAGGAGAATATGACGCAGACTCCTCTCTATCCGATAATTCATCTCAAAGGTCAGGATATAGAGGTGGCGATCACCCATGTGAACCAGTATGGCGAGGAGTACTACTCCTTTGTAAACGGCCAGCACACCACACAGGGCGGCACTCATCTCAGTGCCTTCAAAGAGGCAGTGAGCCGCACTCTGAAAGACTATTTCAACCGCAATTTTGAATACTCCGACATACGCAACGGCATGGTAGCCGCTGTGGCTGTGAAAGTGGAGGAGCCCGTTTTCGAGTCGCAGACCAAAACACGCCTCGGTTCACGCGAAATGTCGCCCGACGGTGTGACAATTGCAAAGTATATAGGCGATTTTATCCGTAAGGAGCTCGACAACTACCTTCACCGCAATCTCGAGGTGGCCGACATCGTGCTCAAGAAAGTGCAGGAGAGCGAGCGCGACCGCAAAGCAATGGCCGGCGTGGCGAAAAAAGCCCGCGAGACGGCCAAGAAAGTAAGCCTCTACAACCGCAAACTCAACGACTGCCGTGTGCATCTTAACGACACTCGTGGAAACGATGAGAAAAAAGAAGCGTCGTCGATTTTCATCACCGAGGGTGATTCGGCCGGCGGCTCTATCGAGAAGGTACGCAATGTGGAGACTCAGGCCGTGTTCAAGCTTCGAGGCAAGCCTCTGAACACCTACGGCGCCACCAAGAAAGAATTGTATACCAACGAGGAATTCAGCCTCCTGCAGGCTGCACTCAATATAGAAGACGGCATAGAGGGTCTGAGATACAACAAGGTGATAATCGCCACCGATGCCGATGTCGACGGCATGCACATCCGTCTGCTCATGATAACCTTCTTCCTGCAGTATTTCCCCGACCTTATCAAAAAGGGACATGTATATGTGTTGCAGACACCGCTTTTTCGTGTCCGCAACAAGAAAACCGCCAAGCGCACTGCCCGTGCCAAAAAGGGCGACAATGTCGACGATACTGTATACTGCTACACCGACGAAGAGCGCATGGAGGCCATTCGCCGTTTTGGCGACAACTCCGAGATAACCCGATTCAAGGGTCTCGGCGAAATTTCGCCGGAGGAGTTCCGCGGCTTCATTGGCCCCGACATGCGCATCGACCGTGTGAGTCTGCGTAAGGAAGACGGTGTGGCCGAGGTGCTTGAGTTCTATATGGGCAAAAACACCATGGAGCGCCAGAATTTTATTATTGATAATCTTGTCGTAGAAGATGATACAGAAATTGATCGGTTCTGAAGGACGTACAGCCGTGTTCGCCGGTTCGTTCGACCCCTTTACACTCGGCCACGCCGATATAGTGCGACGCGGTCTTGAGATTTTCGACCATATCGTCGTAGCCATAGGAGTCAATGCCGCAAAGCCAGGCTCGCAGACCCGTGCCGCCGACAGTGCCACTGCCATCCGTCGTGTCTTTGCCGATGAGCCGAGGGTTGAAGTGGCTGTCTACACATGTCTTACTGTAGACTTCGCCCAATCTTTAGGCGCGCAGTTTCTGCTGAGAGGAGTCCGCTCGGTAAAAGATTTTGAATACGAACGCGACATGGCCGACATCAACCGTCAACTTTCGGGCCTTGAAACCGTTATATTATTTAGTCGGCCCGAATTGTCGGCAGTTTCGTCGTCGGTAGTGCGCGAGCTTGCGGATTACGGCCACGACGTATCGGCATTTTTACCCTCATAATATAGCATAAAACACCGCTTCTATGAAAAGATTCATACTTCCGCTGATTGCACTTACGGCCATAGCGGCCTTTGCTCAATTTCCGCAACAGGCGCCCGTACAGCTCGAGCCGGCTCAGAAACTCAATGCCGCGCGAGCCATTATAGAAAATTATTACGTGGAGAATGTCGACGGCGACAGCATAGTCACCGAGGCTATCAAGGCCATGCTCAATACCCTCGACCCTCACTCGGCATATTCTACTCCCGACGAGACCAAAGAATTTACCGAGCCCCTCAACGGCAAGTTCAGCGGCATCGGCGTGCAGTTTACCATGCAGCAGGATACTGTGTATGTGATACAGACAGTGCCCGGTGGCCCGTCGGAGAAAGTGGGTATACTCGCAGGCGACCGAATTATCGCCGCCAACGACACCGTGATTGCCGGCAAAAAGATGAAGAATACCGACGTGATGAAGTCGCTCCGCGGCCCCAAAGGCTCGGTGGTGAATCTTAAGGTGGAACGTGGTCCCGAATTTATCGACTTCGCCGTTACGCGCGACGACATACCTATCTACAGCGTCGACGAAACTTTCATGGCCGATCCTACAACGGGCTATATCCGCATCACGCGCTTTGCCGAGAGCACTGCGCGGGAGGTGAAGGATGCAATAGCCAAGCTTCGCAAAAAAGGCATGAAGAATCTTATACTCGATGTGAGCGATAATGGCGGCGGATATCTCGGCGCGGCATTTGAACTCGCATCGGAATTCCTACCAAAAGGCACACCGGTGGTGAGCACCGCCGGACGCGCCACTCAGCCGTACTCATATGCTACCGAAAAGTCGGGCGACTTCCTCGACGGCCGCATTGTGGTTATGGCCAACCAGAACTCGGCCTCAGCCTCCGAAATTCTGTCGGGAGCCCTGCAGGACAACGACCGTGCCCTCGTAGTAGGCCGCCGTACATTCGGCAAGGGTCTCGTACAGCGTCCCTTCCCCTTCCCCGACGGCTCTATGATTCGTCTCACAGTGTCGCGCTACTACACTCCCTCGGGCCGATGCATACAGAAGCATTACGACAAGGGGCATAGCGAAGAATATCAGCTCGAAGTGCTCAACCGCTATCAGGACGGCGAGCTCTGGAGC
>RYWL01000078.1:0-1743 GCA_003979155.1 Muribaculaceae bacterium | reverse complement strand
TAAGCGTCCGGTCTACGGCGGAGGCGGCATTATTCCTGATGTTTTCGTGCCGGCCGATACGTCGTATTACAGCGTTTATTACCGCGACCTTGTTGCAAAAGGCATTGTACACCGTGTATCGGTCAATTACGTCGATGCAAACCGTGCAAGCCTGCGCAAGACATATCCCACTGAAGAAGATTTCTTCAATAATTTCACTGTGCCTCAGGAACTTATTGACAGACTTGTGGCGACCGGCAAGGAAGACGACATAGAATTCAACGAAGAGCAGTGGGAGCGCTCAAAGCCGCTTGTGCTGGCTATAATCAAGGGTCTTCTGTGCCGCGACATCTACGAAGACGGCTCTTATTTCCGCTCAATGACACCTATAAATAAAGACTTCCAGGCGGCTCTGGAGTTGATAAACGACCCCGAGCGTTATCATAATATACTTACGGGCAAGACCGACGAATACAAAAAGTAGGTTTTGCTACACGAAATAGGGCGGGATGCTGTGTCGAAAAAAAAAGTTATGACACAGCATCCCGTCTTTTGTGCTGTCGAATTGTTAAATTCGGAAATAATGTTGCAATGAATGCAACAAATCCTTAATTTTGCAATGCAAAGCAGATTCGGCCATAAACGCAGCCGACGCTGTTGCGGAAACTACATCACCACGGCAATTCGGCATAGTCTTTAAGGCGGCTGAAAGTGATGGGACGGCTCTTTTCCGCATTACAAGTCTTTGTTTACATAGATATCTGCGTCCCGTCTTGCAGAATAATCGTTGGATTCATGCAGCATGCCTGCAATGAATCAGACTTTTATTTTTGTGAGATATATGAGCTGTCGCACGGCATACTTTAGGGCTTATCTACTGTCTCCGACACCGCAATGACGGTGCCGGGCAGCATTCGTGTGTCCTTATGTGTCAAAAATGATTGCCCACATAATTTTTACTACCGTTATAATAGCAGTCAGCGCCTCAGGGGGAATTAGAGGCGCTGATTTTTTGTATCGGACGAATTTGCCTTATTTAGTTCTGTTTATAATCACAATGCCTTCGGGGGCTTTGACTTCTGCCACGTCTTTGCCCGAAGCCGATTTTGTGACGCTGATTTCTACGAGTCCTCGGGGAGTGGGAAAAGAGCCTCGAGCCCAGCTAAGTTCGCCCAGACACGGATTAATCTCCAAAACTTCGCATCCGGGGGCTATAGGGCGCACACCCAGCACGTTGGCGGTCAACCACGAGGTCGGGCCCGATGCCCAGCCGTGACAGAGGCTCAGACGCAGACCCTTGTAGCAGTATGCACCGCCGTCGGCATGAATGTCGAACACGCCTTCGGGCACAATGCTGTCGATACGCCCGGCCTTGCTCACATCGTTATAGTCCAAGTCTTCCCAGAATGTGGTGGCGCCGAGGTCGAGCATGGCACCCCAGTAATCAGACATAATTTTCTGAGCTTCGCTGTTGAACCCGGCCTTCGACAGTGCCTCAAGCATGTAGTAGCCATAGAATGTAGAAAAACCGTCGGCGCCGCCTTTCAAAATTGTCTGTGCGTCTTTTTCTACATCCTGCGACTGCTCCGAAAGAATTGCGAGTGCAGCGGCCTGCTTGTTTCCGTCGTTGTCGAGATGCACCTTTTTCATTTTGTCGGCGAGCTTACGGGCGTTTTTCGAGAGGTTGCTGTCGGCGAGTTTGCCACCTATTTCCGCGGCGCTGTTCAGTGCCATTATGGTGAGCGACTGTAGCCCGGAGTGAAT
>RYWL01000077.1 GCA_003979155.1 Muribaculaceae bacterium | reverse complement strand
GTAAAAGTAGTAATTTCTTCGGACAGCCGATATATGGACAGCTGATAAAATCACTTGACCATGATAAAATTGTTGAAATAAGCCGAAAACACGGCGGGGAGAAGTATGTCAAGAGCTTCGACGGCTATACGCATCTGCTCACGATGCTCTATGCTGTGATTCAGCGTTTCGACTCGCTGCGTGAGATAGAGACATCTATGACGGCAGAGGTTCGCAAACTCCATCATATCGGCATGGGGACAGTCCCTCGGCGCAGCACCCTGTCGGACGCAAATGCCAGACGGTCAGAGAAGTTCTTTGAAGAGGTCTATCGCGACCTCTATGCCGCCAACAAGACACTGCTTTCATCGGACAGCTGACGCGATGGCACGGAAGGATAATCATCGATTCCACTACCATCACGCTGTTCTCCAATGCCATTTTCAAGTGAGTTGGATGGCATCCCAGGACGGGCAAGAAGAAAGGTAGCATCAAGGTGCACTCTGTCATACACGCCAACAAGGGGGCCCTGCGATGTGCAGTTCATTTCGGCGGCCACCAACGACTTCGACATGCCTCTGGAGACAATCGTGGCCATATACCGGCGCCGATGGCAGATTGAGTCCCTTTTCAAGCAGGTAAAGCAAAACTTCCCATTGCGATACTTCTACGGAGAAAGCGCCAATGCCATAAAAATCCAGATATGGGTAACGCTAATAGCAAATCTGCTGCTCTCGGTCTTACAAAATACCCTGCAAAGGCGTTGGAGCTTCTCCGGGCTGGCCACGATGGTGCGCATTGTGATGATGTACTACCTAAATCTTGAATACTCTCGTTGCGCAAACTCTTCAGTCTATCAATTCGCTTGCCGCATCAAGACCGTTCAAAGATTTAGCTGACACGCAATTCTATCTGAAAGCGGCGAGTGGGATATATAAAACAAAATCAACTTTAAATAACACATATTATGAACGTAACTCGTAATATGGCATCTACACCATCCATACAGGTTCAACTGGAATTGCATAATTAGCGATTTAAATGAACGAAGCGCGTCTTGTCACAAAGAAATGATGCGAGTAAATTGCTGTGTCCGAAAGAAAGCAGTAAATTTGCACCTGCATTTCGAAAGACTATGGAAACAGACAATTTACACGACGCCTGGGACCGCGAGCATCTCTGGCATCCATATACATCAACAATCAATCCACTTCCGACTTATAAAGTCGATGCCGCAGAGGGTGTGCGCCTGCATCTTACCGACGGCCGCGAGATAATCGACGGTATGTCGTCGTGGTGGTGCATGATTCACGGCTACGGCAACAAGCGGCTCAACGAAGCCGCAGCCCGGCAAATGAACAAAGTGAGCCATGTAATGTTTGGCGGCATCACACATCAGCCGGCCATCGACCTGGGCAAGGCGCTACTTGGAGTAGCACCTTCGTCAATGCATAATATCTTTTATGCCGACTCTGGTTCTGTAGCAGTGGAAGTAGCCATGAAAATGGCAGTGCAGGCAGCAATATCGGCATCGGGAAGCCACAATAAAACGAATTTCGCCACCATACGCAGCGGCTATCACGGCGACACATGGAACGCCATGAGTGTGTGTGACCCCGTCACAGGCATGCACAGTGCTTTTGGGTCGGCTCTGCCAGTGCGTTATTTCGTGCCTCAGCCGCACTCGAGATTCGACGGAAAGTGGGATGAAAACGACATCACTCCCCTACGCGAACTATTTGAAGCCAAACATGACGAATTAGCTGCACTGATTCTTGAACCGGTCGTTCAGGGTGCCGGCGGCATGTGGTTTTACAATCCTCAATATCTGCGCGAGGCTCGCAAGCTGTGCGACCAATACGGCATACTGCTGATATTTGACGAAATAGCAACGGGCTTCTGGCGCACAGGCCGATTCTTTGCATGCGAACATGCGGGCGTCGAACCCGATATCATGTGCATCGGCAAAGGCCTCACGGCAGGCTACCTCACCATGAGTGCTGTGCTTACCACAGCCAAAGTAGCAGACACCATAAGCAGAGGCGAAGCAGGCGTACTTATGCATGGGCCTACATTTATGGGCAATCCCCTCTCCTGCGCCATAGCTCTTGAATCACTCTGTATGCTCAACGAACAGCCCATGGCACAGATTGTAAAGCATCTGGAGTCTAAAATGAAAGAATGGTTGGCACCGGCCGCGCAATTGCCCGGCGTGACCGACGTGCGAGTTCTCGGCTCTATCGGAGTCGTCGAAGTAGCCCGTAGTGTTGACGTGGGCAAATTCCAACGCATATGCGTAGACCGCGGTGTATGGATTCGTCCTTTCGGCCGCAACGTATATATTATGCCCCCTTATATAATCAACGACAACGACCTCCGCACGCTTTGCGTAGCTCTTATCGATATAATCGCGGATGAATCAAATTATTGACAAAATACTCGCAGAGCTGGATAAATCAGGCAATCTGCGTAAGTTTCCGACGGAAAGCCAAGATGCCCGGTATGTCGACCTGAGTTCGAACGACTATCTCGGCATAGCCTCAGATACCGGATTGCAGACCGAATTTCTGAACTCGACAGACTTCGGATGCATGCAGTTCACATCGTCGGCATCAAGGCTCCTGTCGCGTTCTCAGCAGCCATACACGCAGTTTGAGGAAACCCTCGCCGACGCTTACGGCTGTGAAAAACAAGCATTGCTGTTCAACAGTGGCTACCATGCCAATACCGGACTCATATCGGCATTTGCATCCACAAAGGCATATATCATTGCCGACAAGCTCGTTCATGCCAGTATAATCGACGGAATCAAACTCTCGGGGCTGCCGTTCGCGAGGTTCCGGCACAACGACTACAGCCAACTCGACCGCCTTGCAGCCAAAGTATATGGTGAAGGTTACAATATCATTATAATCGCCGAAAGCGTATACAGCATGGACGGCGACTGCGCCGACATTGATACACTTGCCGAAATAAAGAGACGATATCCCGGCGCGCTGCTGTATATTGATGAAGCGCACGCCGTCGGTGTCGAAGGTCCGGCAGGACTTGGCATATGCAAAGCTTCAGCAAACTTTGAAAACGTCGACATAGTTGTAGGCACTCTCGGCAAAGCACTCGCATCTTCGGGAGCATTTGCCATAACCTCCGAGACCATGCGCAAATTTATGATAAACAAAAGCCGCAGTCTCATTTTTTCGACAGCAATCGCCCCCATAAACGTGCTATGGAGCCGGTTCACTTTCCAGCATACCCTTGGCATGGACACCGAACGCCATCACCTCAAACAGCTTGGAGCGGCTCTGTCGACCGAGCTGAAATCGGTAGGAAAAAGTATGCACTCGGGCCATATCCAGCCGCTCATTGTCGGAGAGCCACACCTGGCAGTCGAACTATCGAAAAAACTACGAACCGAGGGCTTCGAAGTATTGCCTATCCGAACTCCGACCGTACCCCCCGGCACCGACCGCCTGCGGTTCAGCTTGTCGGCAGCCTTGAATCTCGACGACATAAGCCGTCTTGGCGAGGCGTTGCGTAAAATATTCTAAAACAGACACTCACTCCAAATGGGCAAAAACAGCAGTGTATATACCCGTCGTAGGGCTGGACGTCGTAAAAAAAAGTTTTCGGCTCCGCTAATCGCCGGCATTCTGATTGCTATAATCTATATCGGTGCATCATATGCTGTCGGTCGCTGCAACGACAGCCACAATACGACGGCCAGCCGATATGACAACTGCCTTGAAAAAGTGATTTTGCCAGACGATTTGCCTTCGATTACAAAGCAATATACCGGTTTCAGCCTTTCATTCAACAAAGTATGGCACGTGCCCAATTATGTGGCATGGGAATTGACAGCCGACGAGACCTACGGCGAAACTCCCCGAAAATCAATTTTCAAGCCCGACAACGATATACCCGGCACACCACTGCTCGATGACTACCGCAAATCGGGATTCGACCGCGGACATATGGCACCGGCAGCCGATATGAAATGGAGCGCTGATGCAATGGACGATTCGCACTACCTGACTAATATTTGTCCGCAAGACCACTCAATAAATGGTGGCTGCTGGTCGACACTCGAAAACAAATGTCGCCAATGGGCACGTCGAGACAGCGCAATCATAATCATCACAGGCCCGATTCTCACCGACGAGATTACCAGGACTATAGGCAAATCGGAAATAGCCGTGCCCGAGCGATTCTTCAAAGTGATACTTTCGCCATATGTCAATCCTCCACGAGCCATCGCATTCATTATGCCAAACACCCCCACACGAGACGGAATACAGACAATGGCGACAAACGTCGACCAAATCGAACAGATAACCGGTTTCGACTTTTTCAGCTGTCTGCCCGACGAAATAGAGAATGAAGTAGAACAGCAAGCCAAATACAACGACTTCGACCGCCGTAAACGATAAAAAGCCTAATATGAACCCGACACAACTATACGATTCGTCCGACACTATTTGCGCCATATCTACCCCGGCCGGCAGCGGCGGCATAGCAGTAGTGCGAATAAGCGGAAACAATGCAATCGCAATTACAGACTCTATATGGAAAGGCAAACGCCTTGCCATGTCAGACACACACACCGCCCACTTAGGTGAAATAGTCGACCCCGACTCGGGCCAGATTCTGGACCAGGCTCTTGCCACAGTATTCCGCACCCCCGGAACATTTACCGGAGAAGACATCGTTGAGCTCTCGGTACACGGGTCGAGGTGGATACAAAAGCAACTTATCGCCCTGCTTTGCCGCAGAGGATGTCGCGGCGCACTCCCCGGAGAATTCACTCGCCGGGCTTATGCCGCCGGAAAACTCGATCTCGCACAAGCCGAAGCCGTAGCCGACCTCATAGCGTCGTCCTCACAAGCCGCACACCGACTCGCCATGTCGCAACTGCGCGGCCAATACTCCAACCGGCTGTCACAGATGAGGCAACAGCTCGTAGACCTCGCATCGCTCCTCGAGCTCGAACTCGATTTCTCAGAAGAAGACGTGGAATTCGCCTCTCGCGAACGCCTCCTGCAGCTCGCCACAAAACTGAAAGATGAACTTGGAAGCCTTGCCGACACATTCGACACTGGCGCGGCAATCAAAGACGGCATACCCGTAGCGATTATCGGCCCCACCAACGCCGGCAAATCATCACTCCTCAACGCCCTTATCGGCGACGACCGCGCCATAGTAAGCGACATCCACGGCACCACACGCGACATAGTGGAAGACACCCTCGAAATAGGCCCATATCTAATCCGCTTCCGCGACACCGCCGGACTGCGCCTTACGTCGGACACCATCGAACAACTCGGCATCGAGCGCTCGCAGCAAGCAGCCCGCTCGGCACAAATAATCATATATGTAGTCGACCCGACACAGCCCGAAAACAATAGCATCCCGAAAAACATACCCGCCGAACGGATAATCTATACAATAAACAAAACCGATACTGGAATACACGAAACACTAACCTACCCCACCGAGTCCACCGTGAGAATCTCGGCGCTCACTGGCGACGGAATCGACGCACTCAAAGAACTGATTAAAGACCGCATAGACGCACTCACTCCCTCCAACACCGAAAACACCCTTATTGTAACCAACGCACGCCATGCACAGGCAATGCGCACAGCCGCCGACTCGGCCGCCGCTGTAATCACCGGCCTTCAGACTGCCCTGCCCCCCGACCTCATAGCCCAGGACCTCCGCGAAGCAATCCGCCACCTCGCCTCAGTCACCGGCGAAATAACCACCCCCGAACTGCTCCAAAATATTTTTAGTCATTTTTGCATTGGCAAGTAAGGGGTGATTACCAACGATTAGCATATATCATCAATGATTATTAAGGCGTTCATTTTGAATGCCTTTCTTTTTAGCCTTATAAGCGATGGTTATCGTTTATAGGGCTTTTTCAGCTC
>RYWL01000012.1 GCA_003979155.1 Muribaculaceae bacterium | reverse complement strand
TAAAAACAGAGTGGGAATGATTGCAATATTGCAATCATTCCCACTCTGTTTTTAGTTGCATGTTTACGACGCAAATCTACCGGCAAACCTATGACGTGCGTGCGTCAGTCAAGCAGCTTGAAGAAATTTTCGATATCGGTCTGTGTAGTGGCCCAGTCGGTGACGAATCGGACGGGTGTATGGGAAGCACATCTCGGACCCCAGAGTTCGAACGAAACTTCAGGAAGAAGTCGGTCGAGTAATTCGTTGGGGAGAACAAAAAACTGCTGATTTGTAGCCGAATCCATAAACAACTCAAAACCACGTTCGAGCATGCCTTGTTTGAGCGCCATGGCGGTGTCGACTCCATTACGGCCAATGCGCAGGTAAAGGTCATTCTCAAAAAGTGTGGCAAATTGTATGCCGAGCAGGCGGCCTTTGGCCATGAGGGCTCCGTGCGCTTTGATATGCGACACGATATGCCCGAACCATTCGGGATGACGGGTAACGACAGCCTCACCGAAAAGGGTGCCGCATTTCGTACCTCCTATATAGAAAACATCTGCTATCGAGGCAATGACTTTGAGGCTCACGTCGGCCGATGCGGCCAGACCATAAGCCAGACGCGCGCCGTCGATAAAAAGCGGAGTGTTCCACTTGTCGCAGACTTCATGTATGGCGGTCAATTCGTTTTTTGTATACACAGTTCCTACCTCTGTGGGGAAAGTGATATACACAACTCCAGGACGCACCATATGCTCATGGCTGTCGTCGGCATAGAAAGCCGAAAACCAACTGTCGAGCTCGCCGGCATCCATTTTACCACCGTGCGAAGGCAGGGCGATTACTTTATGCCCCGAAGCCTCTACAGCGCCCGACTCATGCACGTTGATATGTCCGGTGTCGGCACTTATCACACCGTCGTAGCGACCTGCCACGAGGTCGATGACAGTGGTATTGGTCTGAGTGCCTCCGACAAGAAACACTACATCGCCCGTAACTTTATCGAGCCCGCAGGCCTCAAGCACAAGTTCTTTCGCTCTGGCGGTGTACTCGTCTTTTCCGTAGCCGGGAGTCTGCTCCATATTTGTCTGCGCAAGGCGCTCAAGCACTTCGGGATGGCAACCGCGCATATAATCTGTGTCGAAATGTAACATATCAATTGTCTTTGAAATTTTAAAACTATCACCAAAGCAGTCTGAAAAGACGCTCAGGCCTGTTGGTTGTAATAAAGTCGGCACCCAGGTCGATACACCACTGCATGTCGGCTTCGTCGTCTACCGTCCATACATTAGTTTTGAGACCGAGTTTGCGAGCCTCATCGAACCATTCGGGATGCTTTCTTACAGTGGACAGACTATAATCGAACCCTGCCGCGCCTACGCTTTTGAGCTCTGCCGGAGTCATGTCGCCGTTAAGATAGTAGACAGGAGTTCCGTCAGGAGCGTATTTAATAAGATTGAGCAGGCCTTCGCGCGAAAAGGTAATATATTCCACGCGGGGCGAAAGACCGTTGGCCTCCATCATTTTCACTGTTTCTTTGATAAGTTTCTGCTCTTTGACTTTGTCTTTATGTGATTTCACCTCGCAAATCAGACGAGTGGACGTAGGCCTTATGGCCTCAAGAAAATTATCAAGACGTGGAAGAGTCTCGCCGTTATCGAGTATCACGGCAAGAACATCGCCTGAGGGCGACTCTTCCATGACAACTCCCTTGAACGACGTGTCGTGATTTACCACTGGCACATCGTCGCCGGTCATCCATATATCGAATTCCGAGCCATAGCAATTTATAGAATCAGCCTTTATAAATGAGCGTATGCTGTTTTGAGCCGCGCCGGCCGGAGTCCAGTGTCCGCGGTGGGCTATCACTTTTGTCATGCCGCTACCCTGCGCATATGTCGGCGCGGTAAGGGCGAAAAAGACCATTAAAACAAATCCTGCAAAGGCACATCGGCGGAATCTCCACATAGTCAAATACTTAACTCGTTTACAACCGGTTGATTATAATATTATCATTCGCAAAATTACAAATTTTATTTCAAAAAGTTCATTATTTTTAGGTATTGCGCAAACTACAGGCCTGCATTAATTTTGCATCAGTAAAAAATGACAGTTTTTTTCAAGATTAATCACATAAGTAGTTATATAAGCCAAAGGTGAGGCGAAGTTGTGAAAACTTCGCCTCATTGCATACTGCCCCTATTTCGCGACAGTTTTCAAACATTTTCACTCAAAGCGACATTAATAAATTATGACAGTATTGGAACAACTTTTAATATGCGCCGCCGGACTGGGGCTGGCTTCTTTGGTCGGCTCGCTGGCCGGCGTGATTGTACGCCGTATTCCACATAAGTGGAACGACATCTTTCTCGGATTCTGTGCCGGCATGATGCTCACGGCTGCTCTGGTCTGTCTTATAGTTCCGTCGGTAGAAATGGCCGGCAGAAGCGGCTGGTGGCAATCTGTGGTGGGCGTTGCACTCGGAGTGGCTCTTATCGGTGTGCTCGACCGCATCACTCCGCATCTCCACCACATAGCGGGCCTCGAGGCCGGTGAGATTGAAGAGCCCCACACGGCAAGCTCACGCTCTATAAATCGCGTATTGCTGTTCGTCATAGCAATAGCCATACACAAATTTCCCGAGGGTATTGCAGCCGGAGTGGTATTCGACGGCGACAACCTCACCAACGCCTATACTGTAGCCATCACCATAGCCATTCAGAACATACCAGAGGGCATGGTCGTTGTCACACCCCTTATAATGATAGGGGTGAGCATGTGGCGAGTGCTGGGAGTAGCGCTCACAGTGGCTCTGCTCGAGGTATCCGGGGTCGTTGCCGGATATTTTATCGGCGATATATCGTCGGCTCTGCTTCCGGCGCTCACTGCATTGGCCGGAGGCGCCATGCTCTACGTGATAAGCGATGAAATGATTCCAGAAACGCACAGCCACGGGTTCGAGAAACACGCCACTTACGCCCTCGTGGCCGGAGTAATGACCATGCTCTATATCCAGATGTTTGTATGATGCCATAATTTGGTATCGGTTCCCGACCATAACTATAATTGGCGACAGCCTGCATTTTCACAGCGCTGAACAATAGCCTTTTTTCGGTATTCTCGCGCCATCTTTTTGACGTGGTTTGAGTATTGCCCACTTATCGGTGCCAAAGTAATTTTGCATCAAAAATTACAACATGAAACCACACAGAAACAGAAAACACTTTTGGAGTTTATTTCACCGATGGGCTGGGCTGTTGGTTTCTGTCTTTACTTTAGTATTCTGTGTCTCCGGAATCATTCTGAATCACCGGGATGTTTTCAGAGGAGCCCAAGTAAGCCGTAGCATTATGCCGGCGTCTTATAAAATCAGAAACTGCAACAATGGTATAATAAAAGGAAGCCTCGCCCTCGACAACGACAGCATCCTCGCGTTCGGCACTTGCGGCGCATGGCTTACCGATACCTTCCTCGACAGCTTTGCTGATTTTAACCAAGGGTTGCCCGACGGTGTCGACAACAGAAACATCCGCAATATAGTGCGGACAAAAAACGGCGAATTGTGGTGTGCCGCACAATACGGCGTCTACAGATATGACGACGGAAAATGGAGCCCCATAGATCTGTCTGACAATTCCGAACGTCTCACCGATGTATGTATTACACCCGACAGCACCGCCGTCGTGGTGGTAACAAGGTCAAAAATCTATCGTCTTTCGCCCGACGGCACTTTCCGTCCGTCTGAATTTCCTGCCCCGGACGGGTACAAGAACGAAGTATCTCTTTTCAAGACAATCTGGCAGCTCCACAGCGGAGAACTGTTTGGGACTACAGGAAAAATCATAGTGGACGTCATCGCTGTCATACTCGCATTTCTGAGTATATCGGGTATCATACTTTTTATACTTCCCTACCACATCCGCTCGAAAGTGAAACGCCATATGGCCGCAATCAGAGATTCGAAAGTGTTCAGTTGGAATTTCTCGTGGCATAACAGAATAGGCTACTACACACTCCCCATAGTATTCCTGATTGTATTTACAGGCACTTGTCTGCGACCGCCCCTGATGATTCCTTTCGTCATGACCAAGACAGAGCCAATGCCGGGTTCGAGTCTCAACAGTCCCAACGCATGGCACGACAAACTGCGGGCATTGAGGTGGAACGAAAACGGGAATAAGTGGCTACTCTCTACCTCCGACGGATTTTTCAGTCTCGATTCCTTGTCGGCTATCCCTGTAGCCTTCCAAAAAAAATCCACACCTCCTGTAAGCCCTATGGGAATCACGGTTTTTCAACAGGGAAACAACGGCGACTGGCTTATCGGCTCGTTCAGCGGCCTTTACAGGTGGCAACCTGACATCGGTGTCGTCAAAGACTATTTCACCAATGAAATAATCGACCTTACAAAAAAACGTCCGTTTGACCTGGGGGGTAATATCGTGAGCGGCTATACTGCCGACACAAAAGAACCAATCGTATTCGATTATGTACGTGGTGCCGATAAACCGTTGACATCCTACAGCCTGATTGAAAAGCAGCCTATGTCGCTGTGGAATTTTGCTCTCGAGTTGCACGTAGGCCGATGCTATTCCACCTTTCTGGGGCCGTTCTCCGACCTATTCGTATTCCTCTCCGGCACATTGATAATGCTGATACTCATATCGGGTTACATAGTAAGTAAAAAACATAAATCACATAATTAAAAACCATTCATTATCTCATGAAACCAATCAAATTCCTTTTCGCAACCATGATTGCGGTACTCGCGCTTGTTACACTTCCTTCCTGCAGCGACGATAACGAAGACGAACCTGCCGTACCCGCGGCCAAAGCCATTGCAGGCACATACGCAGGGGATATGGAATGCTCTGTAATGGGCAGCGCATCAACATTCGAAAATCTTTCGTTCGTCCTCTCCGCCACCGATGACGCGACCGTTACTGTCACACTTCCCGCTTTCGGCGAAGCTCCAATGGCAATGCCTTCAATCACCATTACTGGCGTGAAAGTTACAGAAGTGAACGGTATAAGCACTCTCGCCACTACCGAATACAGCGGCCAGACCGACAGCGGAAAATCTTATACGTGCACTGTTTCGGGCACTGTCAGCGACAAGACTCTCGACATCAAATTCAATCTACAGTACGGAGCCATGCCCATGCCGATGATTTGCTCCTCTACCGCAACAAAACAATAAAACCAATATAGCAGTGAACTTAAGATATACTGCCATACTCCTTGCGGGGCTGATTTGTCCGCTCATTTCATCAGCTTATACCTTTAGGGGCAAAGTGGTGGATGAGACGGGCAGCCCCCTAACGGGAGCGACTGTCAGGTCGCTTGACAACGGCCGGGCTGCAGTAACCGGCATCGATGGTGAATTCAGCTTCGATGTAGACAAAAACACAGCTAAAATAGAGGTTTCTTATATAGGGTTTATCAAGGATACATTCATACTCAAAAACCATGATGCCTCACATGTGGAGTTGCTGGCTCTCGCACCGGACATAAGCGCTCTCAACGAAGTCGTGGTCACGGCCACCCGTACGCCCAAGGCTCTCAAGGACGTGCCTGTGGTGACACAGCTGATTTCTGCCGACGATATAAAGAAAGCAGATGCCACAAACATACAGGATTTGCTCACCGAGGCGTTGCCTGGCCTGGAATTCAGCTATGCAATGAGTCAGGAGACTTCGCTCAACATGAACGGCTTCGGCGGCAAGGCTATCCTCTTTCTTGTCGACGGAGAGAGACTTGCCGGTGAGACCATGGACAATGTCGATTTCAACCGCCTCAATCTTGACAATGTAGGACGCGTCGAAGTGGTAAAAGGAGCCTCTTCTGCCCTATACGGCGCAAATGCCGTGGGCGGAGTCGTGAACATCATAACTCGCGAGGACAATATGCCGTGGAGGCTCAATGTGAACTCTCGCTACCGCAGCTTCGGCAAGGAGTGGCGTCACGGAGCCGATCTCAATCTTCATTCAGGCAAAGTTTCGTCAAATACCAACATACAGTACTCGACTTCTGAGACAGTGAAACTAACCGATGCCTTCGACACGGAGTCGAAAATTCAGAATGTCTTCGGAGGGAACTCACTTAACGTCAAGGAACGTCTCGTCTTTCAGGCCGCCAACAATCTCAGACTTATTGCCCGCGGCGGATATTTCAACCGCGTGAGCACCCGTGTGAACTACGACGACCACTATCTCGACTACTCGGGCGGACTGCGGGCCGTGTGGAATATCAAGCCTGAGCAGATGCTCGAGCTGTCGTACAGCTACGACCAATACGACAAGATGAGGTATACCGGCGGCGAACGAACTCACGACCACGACTACAGCAACAGGCAAAATATAGTGCATGCGCTATATACTCATTTTTTCGGAAAAAATGCTCTCACGGCAGGAGGCGACTACATGCACGACTATCTCAGGACATATCAGTTCGTATCCGGCGACGCGCACTCGCAGACATCGGCCGATGTGTTCGTGCAGTTTGACTACAATCCACTTTCGTGGCTGAATATTGTTGCCAGTATCCGCGACGATTATTTCTCGGAGTCGGACAACAATGCCCTCACGGCCCGGCTCGCCACTATGTTCAAGCTTGACCGTTTCTCCATAAGAGCTTCGTATGCAGGAGGTTTCAGAGCACCAACGCTCAAAGAGATGTACATGAATTTCGACATGGCCGGCATTCAGATGATTTACGGAAACTCCGACCTTAAACCCGAGAAGAGCCACAACTTCAACCTCTCTCTCGAACATAGCGGCAATCTGCGCGGCTCTCTGCTCGCCGGCTCGTACAACATCACAGGCACAGCATATTACAACCGCTACAACAGTCGAATCACAACAACCGATTATCCCGGCGATGACACACGAGAGGAAGGCGCCGTCTACTGCAATGAAAACGGCGTGCGTGTATATGGACTCGATTTCTCGGCACGATACCGGGCTGTCTGTGGACTTGGTGTGCAACTGAACTACAACTACCTCCACACCGGCGGCAACACAATCGACTCGCAGTTTTCGCAGCCTCGTCCTCACTCTATGACATGGAGAATCGATTACGACAAGCGAATCTGCAGCGTGTACAGATTATATGCCGGCATATCGGGACGATATCTCGCCAAACCGCAATCAAACTACGACACCGACGGCGCATACTCACTGTGGAAATTTACTCTGCAGCAACAGGTATGGCGTGGCATCAGGGTCAACCTCGTCATCGACAATCTGTTCGGTTACAAGCCGAAAGTCTACTACTGGAATTCGGCGCCCACCACAGGCACAACGTGGTCGGCCGGTATTTCACTCGACATCAACGATTTCTTCAACTGATATGAGCAAAAAGAAAATCATCATATTATCAACCGCATGCGCGGCTATCATCGGCACATGCATAGTGCTGTGGAAGGTATTCGCGTCGACTACACGCATTGCCTTTGTGAACTATCAGGCAATCACCCTCGGACAAATCGCAAAGGCAAACGACAACTCTTTCGTAAAGCTCGAGGAGTTGCCGGCCGACGAGCTTGCAAAAGCAAGCCGCTACGACATGGTGTTTGTCAACGGCATGGGCATACGCATTACAGCAGAGCAACGCCATGCACTCGAAGAAGCCGCTAAAAACGGCACCCCGGTTCTTACTACTGCTGCTACAAACCCCGACAATCATATTGTGTCGGTAGACTCGGTCGACAATGAATTTCTTGCCCAGTATCTTGTGGGCGGCCGCAACAACTACCGCAACATGCTGCGCTACGTGCGGCGTTTCGTCGACAGCAAGAAACTTTTCGCCCCACTCCCGGGCGACCCTGAAATTTCGGCATCATCGATGCTGTATTATCCCGGCGACAACGAAACCCTCAATTTCGGCTCTGTGGCTGCTTACGAAGCATGGCTCAAAAAAGCTGACAGATGGAACGACTCCGCACCACGAATAATTCTCACGGGCCGGATGGGGGTGTCCGACAGTTTAATCGCCAGGCTCGAGCAGACCGGAAATATTGTTTATCCTGTCAACGTGATTCAGACATTAATCAAAGGCGGCCATGCCGATTCAATACACGCGTCGGCAGTCATCAACATGGCTCACGGACGTATGGGCGACCAGGTGACACGCTGGCTCGAGTCGGAAAACATACCACTCTTCGCTCCTGTCAACGCCAACCGAGACTATGACGAATGGCTCGCCGACAAAATGGGCATGAACGGTGGATTTCTATCCCAGAGTATCGTCACTCCCGAAATCGACGGTGCCATAAGACCCTACACTCTCTTCGCGCATTTCACCGGCAGCGACGGTTTGCCCTATGTCGAAGCAATCCCCGACCGACTCAATGACTTTGTAGCTACTGTGAACAACTACACTTCGCTACAACGCAAACCTAACAGCGACAAAAAATTAGCTGTATTTTATTTCAAAGGCCCGGGCCAGAACGCCCTCATTGCCGAAGGCATGGAAGTGGCTCCGTCGCTTTTCAATCTTCTCAAACGACTGAAATCGGAGGGCTACAAAGTCGACAATCTGCCCTCGGATGCCGACGCATTTGAAGCACTGCTTAACGAAAACGGCAAAGTATTCAACAGCTATGCTGTCGGCGCAAAAGCGGAATTCGTAACTAGAAACCATCCCGAAATCATCAGTAAGGAAGATTACGAAAAATGGTGTGCCTATGCTTTTGCGAAAGAGATGAAAGACGATATCGATACGGTCGACGGCAGCTTTCCCGGACACGGCCTCGCCGACGAAGACGGCCGGCTCGCCCTTGCACGACTGTGTTTCGGCAACGTCGTGCTTATTCCACAGACGGCCGCCGGCCTGGGCGACGATGATTTTAAAATTGTACACGGCACCGAATCGGCACCGCCGCACAACTATGTCGCCGCATATCTGTGGGCTCGCTACGGCTTTGGAGCCGATGCCCTCATGCACTTCGGCGCCCACGGCTCGCTCGAGTTCACGCCTCGCAAACAAGTGGCACTCGGCAGCAACGACTGGCCCGACCGCCTCGTGGGCACCATGCCTCATGTATACATCTACTCTACCTCCAATGTTGGCGAAGGCATGATAGCCAAACGCCGCAGCTATGCAGGCATTGTCAATTACCTCACACCGCCTTTCATAGAGAGCAATCTCCGAGGTGTGTACAAAAACCTCGCCGACGCGATAAACGCCTACAACCAGGCAACATCGTCGGCCGATTCGGCCTCGACGGCGGCTATGGTGAAGAAATATACCGTCGAGTTGGGCATTCACCGCGAGCTGCGTATCGACAGTGTAGCGCTCTTTACGCCCGACGACATCGCCCGTATCGAGAATTTTGCCGAAGAGCTCGCCAACGAAAAAATCACCGGGGCCCTGTATGTAATGGGAGTTCCCTACTCCGACGAACATATAAAAAGCACTGTCGAGGCAATGACTGTCGACCCTATAGCCTACAGTCTGCACACACTCAGAGGCGGCTCGCTGGCAAGCCTCCGCGAAACTGCAAAACGACTTGTGAATTCGGGCGTTTCAATCGACGACGACGCAATCTGCCGCATAGCCGGAATATCGCGCAGCGAACTCGACAGCGCCCGTACAATCATGGCGGCTATCGACGGCTCAAAAGACATGCTTTCGCGTATGATGGTCATGGCTTCGATGATGCCTGCACGTGAGCAGAAAACATCGAAAATAGCCGAGCGCCCGGCGACAAAGAAACACGGCATGATTCCGGGCGTGTCGTCTGAGAAAGCTCTCGAGATGGCACGCAAAATGGGTGCCGACGAAGAAGCGCTTAAAAAAATGGAGGCGGCTATCAAAAGCAAGTCGTCGGACGCTAAACGCAGTGCCATGCCACGGCATCCGGGCATGAAAAAAGACGAAATCACCGACGAGCAACGTCAATTTGCAATGACAGTAACGGAAGTCGAACGCGCTCTGCTCAACATCGGCGCATACCGCGACGCGCTCCGCAACAGTCCGCAAAACGAATTATCGTCGATTGTCAACGCTCTCAACGGTGGCTTCACAGCTCCCACTTCGGGAGGAGACCCAATTCTCAATCCCGACATTCTCCCTACAGGACGTAACATGTATGCCATCAATGCCGAGGAGACTCCTTCGGCTGTGGCATGGAGCAAAGGCAAAGAATTGGCCGACAATACAATAACCATGTATCGCAAAGAGCACGGCGACTCTATTCCGCGCAAAGTGAGCTACACGCTCTGGAGCAGCGAATTTATCGAAACAGAAGGTGCTACGATAGCCCAGGTGCTCTACATGCTCGGTGTTGAACCTGTCCGCGACCCATTCGGTCGCATCTCCGACCTTAAACTCATTCCGTCGGAAGAACTTGGCCGTCCGAGAATCGATGTTGTAGTGCAGACCTCCGGACAGTTGCGCGACCTCGCCGCATCGCGTCTTTTCCTCATAAGCCGCGCCGTGAAAATGGCGGCTGAAGCAGACAACGACATCTATCCCAATTATGTGACCGAAGGTGTGGTTGAATCGGAGCGACATCTCGTCGACAAAGGCGTTTCGCCCAAAGAGGCTCGAGAGCTTTCGACAGCACGAGTTTTCGGCGGTGTGAACGGAAACTACGGCAGCGGCATCCAGGGCATGGTCGAGGCGGGCGACCGCTGGGAAAACGAAAGCGAGATTGCATCGGCATATATCAACAACATGGGCGCGGTATACGGTAGCGAAGAAGACTGGGAGAAAATGCGTGACTACGCTTTCGAGGCCGCCCTCACACGAACCGATGTAGTGGTGCAGCCCCGACAGAGCAACACCTGGGGAGCCCTGAGTCTTGACCATGTGTATGAATTTATGGGAGGCATGAATCTGGCCGTGCGCAATGTCACCGGCAAAGACCCCGACGCTTATCTGAGCGATTACCGCAATCGCAACCGTGCCCGCATGCAGGAAGTGAAAGAGGCAATCGGTGTCGAAAGCCGCACTACAATTCTCAATCCGGCATACATAAAGGCGAAGATGAAAGGCGGTGCCGGCGACGCGTCGGCTTTTGCCGATGTGATTCGCAACACCTACGGCTGGAACGTAATGAAACCCGATGCGATTGACAATGAGCTATGGGACGACATATACGACACTTACGTCGCCGACAAAAACAGCCTCGGAATCAAGGACTATTTCAAAACGGTAAACCCGGCCGCCATTCAGGAAATGACTGCCGTAATGCTCGAAACCGTGCGAAAAGGCATGTGGGATGCATCGCCCGAGCAAGTGGCCACGCTGGCCGAGCTTCACACCGAAATTGTGAACGAATTCGGTGCGGCATGTTCGGGCTTTGTCTGCGACAACGCCAGCCTGCGCGATTTCATTGCGTCGAAAGCTCCGGAACAGGCTGCCGCCAAATACAATAAGGCTGTAGCGCACGTTCGTGCCGAAAACTTATCGTCCGACGACGGTATGGTGATGAAGCGCGATGAGCTTAACAACACAGATACTGTGACAAACAACATCAACGGCGTCATTGTGGCCCTTGCAGTTGTTGCAGCTGTCACCGGGCTACTCATTCTCATCCGCCGCCGCAGGAAAACATATACCGAAAAATAATGGAAACGGTAGTACTCATAATCATGGTGGCTGTAGGTTTTAGTTTTATACTGAAACTTACATTTCACCGCCTGTGGGGTGCGATAACGCTTGCCTTGCTTGCCGCGGGCGCGATTCTTTTATCTTACGAAGAAGCATCGTCGCAGTCGAAGACACAGATTGCCGACTGGCTCGCCAATCCTCCGCTGATGCTCGACATCTCGGTATGGCTCACTGTCGACGTGGCATTTCAAATCTGTTTCTGCACACTCATGGCTGCCGGCCTCTGCGGCTCTTTGTCGCGAAAAGCCCGGAGGGCGCTGCAGATTTGCCGGTGGATTCCGGGACTGGTAATCTTTCCCGTACTCTTCGCCTTGCTAACTCAATTGATTTTTGCGCTTCCGGGCATCAGTTTTGCAAGCATAGCCCTCGGCACGGCGTCGCTTATATTTGTAAGTGTGCCGCTTTTCGCATTGCTTCTCAAATGGCTTCTGCCCGAAAACGAAATTCGCATCGAACTGATGTTTCTGGTAAATATTCTCATCATCATTCTCGGAATAATCGCCACAGTCAACGGACGCACGGCCGCCGCAGGCACAAACAAGGTAGAATGGGACGCCTTGGCAGCCGTTGTGGCACTCCTTGCCACTGCTTCTATCGCCGGGCTATTATGCAACCGAATCATCTCCAACCGAAAGACAAGAAACATACAAAAACTATAAACTGACCGACTATGAATCTCATATCCAATATCCTCTACTGGATTTCGACCGGACTGCTTGTACCGGTGATTGTTCTACTCATATTCTTTTTTATCCGTGCGCTCATCATGATTGGAGGCTTTTTCGGCCAATATCTTCAGATGAAAAAGACCACAGCCGTTATTTATGCGAAACTCACCGGCCTCAACACCGACACCCTCGCAGACTTCGAGAAACAACTGCCGTCGGAATCGGGCTCTGTGCTCATAGCCTATATACGCAAAGTAATCGAAGCCGGAGCCGACCG
This sequence comes from Muribaculaceae bacterium, assembly GCA_003979155.1. Lineage (GTDB taxonomy): Bacteria > Bacteroidota > Bacteroidia > Bacteroidales > Muribaculaceae > CAG-873. The sequence goes on along the minus strand of RYWL01000012.1, from coordinate 26,302 downwards.
CTCGAAAGCCGACCTGCTGATTTCGGAGTACGAAATCGAGGCCGACAAGGAACTCTCCACATCGAAGACTCTCACCAAAATGGGGCCTATTCTGGGTCTCATGGGCACACTGATTCCTATGGGTCCGGCTCTGGTAGGTCTCGCCTCGGGCGATATCGCATCTATGGCATATAATATGCAAGTGGCCTTTGCCACTACAGTGGTAGGCCTTGTAGTCAGCGCCATAGGTTTTGTAACCCAGCAGACAAAAGAACGCTGGGCAGCAAAGAATCTTACCATTCTCGAGTATCTCGCCGACATTGTAGAAAAAGAGAAAGGAGGCCGCAAATGAGACGACGGCCCCTACTACGCCGCAGCGACGACGGCGACCCTATGAGTGTGGTGAGCAACCTCTTTGATGTGGCCATGGTCTTTGCTGTTGCTCTGATGGTGGCTTTGGTCAGCCGCTACAATATGACAGAAATGTTCTCGCAGGAAGATTTTACAATGGTAAAGAATCCCGGCAAGGAAAATATGGAGATAATCACAAAAGAAGGCGAAAAAATAAACCGTTACACCCCCTCGGAAGACAACGACAAGTCGGCAAACAAAGGAAAACGAGTCGGCGTGGCCTACGAACTCGAAAACGGCGACATCATATACGTGCCGGAGTGAGAGCCTTCGTAAGCCCGTTTTTCAAGAAATAAAGCTCGGAATAAACTTTCTTCACAACTGTACGTCTAATTAATATAACGTATTAAAAACCGTACTTTCATGAAGAGAATAATCAGATATGTATCCATTGTGCTTCTTTGCAGCTTCCTCTGCGGCACGGTTGTCGAAGCACACGGCACCGAGCTGTATTCTCAGCAATCCAATAATTCCCGCAGGAATAACAAGGGCTCAAAAGACAAGAAAGACAACGACCGGAAAGCTCCGGAGCGCCGGCCCGGAAACAGCGGCAACAACCGTCCCGGGAACGCTCCGGCCTCACGGCCGCAACAGCGTCCTTCGAACAACAACTCCAATAAAAAACCGCAGCAAAACAACGGCAAACACGACCGTCCCGGTGGAAATGTGATTACACGGCCTTCTCGTCCGGCCGGAAATCACCACAACCCGCCGGTGCACAACAAAAAGCCCGGTGGCCCAAACAAACACGGCTACAGGCCTCCTATGCCGCCGCAGGCTGCCCACCACGGCAACAAACATCACCATTACTACCGCCCGACACCTCCGCCCAGGCCATACCTGCCTCCGGCAAGACCTTATCACAGACCGTTGCCGCCTCCTGCATGGCATGCTCCGGCTCACTGGAATCCATTCCGTACCATTTTAGGTGTAGCTCTGGGCTCGACCATTAGCGCGTCGATAAATATGCTTGTCAACGCCGGATACACTATCAACAGCTACGTCAACAATGCCATCTATCTCAATAATGTGCCTATGCTGAACGTATACTGGCCCGACGCGACAATGTATTACAACAACGGCTCGCTCGCCGGCTCGGAATTTGTGTACTACACCCCAAGCCCCGACCGCTACCGCTTCGACAGCGTATACAACACGCTCGTCCGCAATTATGGAGCCCCGGCTTCGCAAAGCTTCTCGGGCAGTTCGCTCTCTGCTTCGTGGTGGGGTGCCGGAAATCAGTTCATAACCCTCACCTATAGCGGTCAGTATTCGGTCAACGGCGGTCTCAACTATTACACAACCCTCACCTTCGGCCACTGATTGAAAACATCATACAAGCTTTCAGGCGCCTCCGTCTTTTTCTTCGCGACGGAGGCGCTTCATTTTTATACTCCGCTGAGCGATAACGAAGTTGGCGCAGATTCCATTTTTCCTTTTTTTTGCTTAATTTTGCAGGCCCGACGCGCAGCGATGCAGTCGCCGCGGCCTTACCTTGATGAAATACTATTTTAGATTTATCAATAATATGAGAGTAAAAGTATTTGCGGCAGCACTCGCAATTGCCGCAACAACGGCCTACGGCCAGACATTTACCGAGTGGCAAAATCCCGAAGTGAATGCAGTAAACCGTGCTCCGATGCGCGCCGAGAACTTCGCTTTCGCAAAGGGAGAGAAAGCTCTTGCAGAGAATGAACGGTCGAAATCGCAAAACTATCTCAGCCTCAATGGGCTCTGGAAATTCAACTGGGTAAACGACGCCTCCGACAGACCCGTGAATTTCTGGAAAAAGGGATTTGACGACAAAAACTGGGGTATGATGCCCGTGCCCGGCATGTGGGAACTCAACGGCTATGGCGACGCAATATATGTGAACAACGGATACGCCTGGCGCAACCAGTTCGAAAGCAATCCGCCGGAGATTCCATACCAGAACAATCATGTCGGCTCATACCGTCGCGAAATAATGGTGCCCGCATCGTGGAAAGGAAAAGAGATATTCGCTCACTTCGGCTCTGTGACCTCAAACATCTACCTGTGGGTCAACGGCCGGTATGTGGGCTACAGCGAAGACAGCAAGCTCGAAGCCGAATTCGACCTTACACCATACTTGCAGCCCGGCAAAGACAATCTAATCGCATTTCAGGTGTTCCGCTGGTGCGACGGCTCATATCTCGAAGACCAGGATTTCTTCCGTCTTTGCGGCGTGGCACGCGACAGCTACCTCTATGCCCGCAACAAAAAACGCATTGCCGATATACGTGTCACCCCCGACCTCGAAAACAATTACACCGACGGCGTGCTCGACATTGACCTCACTCTCAATGGCTCGTTGCCGGTAACTCTTACACTCACCGATGCCAATGGCAATCAGGTGGCCCGCACTACGGCAACCAAAAGCGGACACACCCGTATTGAAGTGAAAAACGCAAATAAATGGACTGCCGAAACACCATATCTCTACACTCTCACGGCCGAGGCCGGCGACGAAGTAATTCCTGTAGCCGCCGGTTTCCGAAAAGTGGAAATTAAAGATGCACAGGTGCTGGTAAACGGCCTGCCGGTGCTCTTCAAAGGTGTTAACCGCCACGAACTCGACCCCGACGGCGGATATGTCGTTTCGCCCGAACGTATGTTGCAGGACATTGAAATAATGAAGAAGCACAACGTCAACGCCGTTCGCACATGCCACTATCCCGACGACCGTCTGTGGTATGAGCTCTGCGACCGCTACGGCATCTATATGGTAGCCGAAGCCAACATCGAAAGTCATGGCATGGGATATGGCGAAAAAACACTCGCAAAAGACCCGCAATTTGCCAAAGCTCACATGGAGCGCAACGAACGCAATGTGCAGCGAAATTTCAATCATCCTTCTATCATCTTCTGGAGTCTTGGCAACGAAGCCGGCTACGGTCCCAACTTCGAAGACGCTTACAAATGGGTGAAGAACGAAGACACATCGCGTCCGGTGCAGTACGAGCGCTCTCCATTAAACGCTCTCACCGATATTTTCTGCCCTATGTATTACAACTACGAGGGCATGAAGAAATATGCCGAAAAAAATCCCGTGCCAAAGCCACTCATACAGTGTGAGTACGCACACGCAATGGGCAACTCCGAGGGTGGATTCAAAGAGTACTGGGATCTTATTCGAAAATATCCCTCGCTTCAGGGCGGATTCATCTGGGACTTTGTCGACCAGGCAATACGCACCGACAAAAACGGTGTTGAGATATATGGCTACGGCGGCGACTTCAACCGCTACGATGCTACCGACGGGAATTTCTGTGTCAACGGCCTCGTAAACCCCGACCGCATTCCCAATCCGCACTTCGACGAAGTAGCTTATTTCTACCAGAATATTTGGACGACGCCACACAATTTGGCAACGGGTACCGTAAATGTCTATAACGAAAATTTCTTCAAGGATTTGTCCGACATTAGCCTGCAGTGGACTGTGCTCAACAACGGAGTGCCCGTGGAAAACGGAGTTATCGACAAGCTCGATGTAAAGCCAGGCAAAACAGAATCGGTGAAAATTCCGTTCAGCGCGCCGCAAGGCGAAGGCGAGTGGCTCCTCAACCTCGACTACTGCCTCAAGAATGCCGACGGCATACTCCCGGCCGGTCACATAGTGGCACGTGAGCAACTGCGCCTCACCGACCTCCCGGCGGCCGATATGTCTGTTGCCCTGACGCCTACACCGAATACAGCCGCCGCGGCTGCTCGTATTGTTGACAACGATGCCGCTTATCTTATTGTGAAAGGCAATAACTTCAGCATCGATTTCAATCGAGAAAACGGTTTTATGTCGCGCTACATAGCCAACGGTGACGAAATGCTCTGCGAAGGCGCTCAGCTCACTCCCAACTTCTGGCGAGCTCCCACCGACAACGATTACGGCGCAGACCTGCCCGCAAAACTTGCAGCATGGAAAAAGCCGGTGATGAAGCTCTCGGAACTCGGCTCAAGCGAAGCCAACGGCATTGTCACCGTTGTGGCTAAATACGACATGCCGTCGGTAAAAGGCTCGCTCGAAATGACATACACAATCAACGGCCGCGGCGACGTGAAAGTGACCGAAGATTTCAAAGCGTCAAAAGATACCGACGTAGCAGAACTCTTCCGCTTCGGCATGCAGATGCCTATGCCCGAGAAATTTGACCGCATTGTATACTATGGCCGTGGCCCTATAGAAAACTATGCCGACCGCAATCACAGCACACGCATCGGCATATACTCGCAGACTGTAGCCGAGCAATTCTACCCCTACGTACGCCCGCAGGAAACAGGCACCAAAACCGACATCCGACGCTGGTATCAGCTCAACACATCGGGCAACGGTCTTGAATTTACCGCCGAAGCTCCCTTCTCGGCATCGGCGCTCAACTACAGCATCGAAAGCCTCGACGAAGGCCTGCGCAAACACAATATGCATGCACCCGAAGTGAAACCGGTACCCTACACCAATCTTCTGATTGACAAGGCTCAGCTCGGTCTCGGATGTGTCGACAGCTGGGGGCGCATGCCCCTGCCCGACTACCGTCTACCCTACGGCGACTATAAATTCACTTTCGTAATGAAGCCCGTAAAACACATTTTCGCTGAATAATCGGTATAATTATTATCTGCCTCAGAATTAAGAAAAACAAAAAAAATCGCTACCTTTGCAGCCGGAAACAACAAAACACACGCAAATGAAATTACTCGAAGGAAAAACCGCCCTCATCACCGGTGCGGCTCGCGGCATTGGCAAAGCCATTGCTCTTCGCTTCGCCGCTGAAGGCGCAAACATTGCATTCACCGACCTCGTCATAGATGAAAACGGCCTCGCAACACAGGCCGAAATCGAAGCCCTGGGCGTAAAAGCCAAAGGCTATGCATCAAACGCAGCAGACTTCAACCAGACTAAAGAAGTGGTAGAAACTGTAGCCAAAGACTTCGGTTCAATAGACATCCTCGTCAACAATGCCGGCATCACCAAAGACGGCCTCATGATGCGCATGACCGAAAGCCAGTGGGATGCCGTTATCAACGTAAACCTCAAGAGCGCATTCAACTTCATCAATGCCGTGCTTCCCATCATGCTCCGTCAGCGTTCGGGCTCGATTATCAACATGGCATCGGTAGTAGGTGTTCACGGCAACGCAGGCCAGAGCAACTACGCAGCATCGAAAGCCGGCCTCATCGCACTGGCCAAGAGCATCGCTCAGGAAGTGGGCTCACGCGGCATCCGTGCCAACGCTATCGCTCCCGGCTTCATCGAGACTGCCATGACGGCACAGCTCCCCGATGCCGTTCGCGAAGAATGGAAAAAGAAAATACCTCTGCGCCGAGGCGGCAAAGTGGAAGACATCGCAGATGTGGCTACCTTCCTCGCCTCCGACCTCTCGAGCTATGTCACCGGCCAGGTGATTCAAGTCGACGGCGGCATGAACATGTAAACTCATCAAAAAACGGAGTTGCCCTGCGGCGCTCCGTTTTTTTTCAAAACTTAAGCTGGTAATCACCGGAGATTTTGTAATTTTGTAAAACAATTACCCCAATCCATGAACAGTCGCAGCTTTGTCGCTATCGGCGACCTAAACAAACAGGAGCTGCTCGACCTGCTCGAGCGCACCCGTTACTTCGAAGAGCACCCCAACAGCAGGCTTCTCGACAGCCGCGTAGTGGCCACGCTCTTTTTTGAACCCTCCACACGCACACGCCTTAGCTTTGAGACAGCGGTCAATCGTCTCGGAGGCCGTGTCATAGGCTTCTCCGATGCGTCCACATCGAGCACATCGAAAGGCGAAACCCTCAAAGACACCATCAAAATGGTGTCGAACTACGCCGACATCATCGTTATGCGCCACTTCCTCGAGGGTGCCGCTCAATATGCTACCGAAGTGACCGAGGTGCCTATTGTTAACGCCGGCGACGGTGCAAACCAGCATCCCTCGCAGACTCTACTCGACCTCTACTCCATTCTCAAGACACAGGGCAGACTCGACGGCCTCACTATAACCATGGTCGGCGACCTCAAATATGGCCGAACAGTGCACTCGCTCATCATGGCAATGCGCCACTTCAAGCCGGTGTTCAACTTCGTGTCGTGCCCAGAGCTGCGTATGCCCGAAGAATATATTAAACTCTGCCGTCGCGAAGGAATCGAATTTCACGAGTACACCGAGTTCTCGCAAGAGGTAATCGATGCCAGCGACATCATATATATGACCCGCGTACAGCGCGAACGCTTCTCCGATATCATGGAGTACGAACGCGTGAAAAATCTCTATACGCTGCACAACTCTATGCTCGCTACATCGAAGCCTACAGTGCGCATTCTCCATCCATTGCCACGCGTAAACGAAATCAATATCGACGTAGACGAAAACCCCAAAGCTTACTATTTCGAACAGGCGCGCAACGGTGTTTTCGCCCGTCAGGCCATATTAACCCGAGCTCTCGGTATCAATCCCCTCTCAAAATGACAACAGACAAGAAAGAACTGGCCGTCGCAGCCCTGCAGAACGGCACCGTCATAGACCACATACCCTCCGAGGCACTTTTCCGCGCCGTGCGGATTCTCGGCATAGAGCAGCTCGGCACAGCAGTGACAATCGGCTACAACCTGCCCAGCAGCCGCCTCGGTAAAAAAGGCATTATCAAAGTTGCCGACGTCGAATTTCCTGAAGACGTGCTCAACCGCATAGCGATAATAGCACCCTCAGCTATGGTAAACATTATCCGCAACTACGAAGTAGTGGAAAAACGTGCGGTGGTGCTCCCCGACGTGCTCATTGGTCTTGTGAAGTGCAGCAATCCCAAATGCGTCACAAATCACGAACCAATGTCGACCCGGTTCAACGTCATCGACCACGAAAACGTAAAGCTCCGCTGCCACTACTGTAACCACACCATTAGCGGCTCCGACGCTGAAATAATCTGATGAAACAGAACTGGAAACCAGGCACCCTGGTGTATCCGCTGCCGGCGGCACTGGTAAGCTGCGCCCACAACGGGCGTTCAAACCTTATCACCGTTGCCTGGACCGGCACTATCTGCACCAATCCGGCCATGCTCTACATATCGGTGCGACCCGAGCGGTTTTCTTACGCACTCATCAAGGAGTCGATGGAGTTCACGCTCAACCTCACCACGGCCGCTATGGTGCGCGCCACCGACCTCTGCGGTGTCATTTCAGGTGCCGACGGCGACAAATGGGAAGCATCGGGCCTGCATCAGTATCCGGGCGTTGCAGTGGCTTGTCCGGCCGTTGCCGAGTCGCCAATATCAATCGAGTGCCGCGTAAAAAGCATAATGCCTCTCGGGAGTCACCACATGTTCATTGCCGAAGTAATGAATGTTCTTGCCGACGAAGCATATATGGACACCGACACAGGCAAATTCGACCTCGAACGCGCCGGGCTGCTCAGCTACAGCCACGGAGCATACTATGAGCAAGGTGCAAAAATAGGTACATTCGGATTCTCTGTCCGGAAAAAGAAATAACTAAGGTATAAACAAAAATTTCTAATCAAACATCACATACATGCAAACCGACAATCAGATTTTCGACCTTATCGCAGCCGAACACCGTCGCCAGAAAGACGGTATCGAGCTGATTGCTTCAGAAAACTATGTCAGCGACGAAGTGATGCGTGCCATGGGCTCGTGTCTCACAAACAAGTATGCCGAAGGCTACCCCGGAAAACGCTATTATGGCGGCTGCCAGGTAGTCGACCAGATTGAAGACCTCGCTATCAGCCGCGTAAAGCAGCTCTTCGGAGCTGAGTACGCCAATGTACAGCCGCACTCGGGCGCTCAGGCAAATATGGCAGTATTCATGGCATGCCTCAAGCCCGGCGACAAATTCATCGGCCTCAACCTCAGCCACGGCGGACACCTCAGCCACGGTAGCCCCGTGAACTTCTCGGGCCTCGTATATCACGCGCTCGAATACAACGTAAGCCCCGAGACCGGTCGCATCGACTATGACGCATTCGAGGAAACATGTATCCGCGAACAGCCGAAACTGATTGTAGGCGGTGCCAGCGCTTATTCGCGCGAATGGGACTACGAACGCATGCGCAAAGTAGCCGACCAAATCGGTGCAATTTTAATGGTCGACATGGCTCATCCCGCCGGCCTCATTGCAGCAGGTCTGCTCGAAAACCCCATCAAATACGCCCATATCGTTACATCGACAACCCACAAGACCCTCCGTGGTCCACGTGGCGGCATTATCCTCATGGGCAAAGACTTCGTCAATCCCTGGGGCAAGACAAATCCCAAAGGCGAGCCCCGCATGATGTCGGAGCTGCTCAACTCGGCTGTTTTCCCAGGCGTACAGGGCGGCCCGCTCGAACACGTAATCGCCGGCAAGGCCGTGGCTTTCCACGAGGCTCTGCAGCCCGAGTACAAAGTATACCAGACACAAGTGCGCGACAACGCACACGTTCTTGCCCAGGCTCTGCTCGACATGGGATACAACATCGTTTCTGGCGGCACCGACAACCACTGCATCCTTGTCGACCTCCGCAGCAAGTTCCCCGAACTCACCGGTAAGGTTGCCGAGAAAGTGCTCGTGGCTTCCGACATCACAGCAAACAAGAACATGGTGCCCTTCGACAGCCGTTCGCCCTTCCAGACATCGGGCATTCGCCTCGGCACTCCGGCCATCACAACCCGCGGTCTCAAAGAGGAGCACATGGGTCTGATTGCCGAACTCATCGACACTGTTCTTGCAAACCCCGAAAGCGAGGCAAATATCGAAGCTGTGCGCAAACGCGTCAACCAGCTCATGTCTGACCGTCCCATTTTTGCATGGTAAAGGTCACCGAGACTAAATACAACCCGTGCCCGGGCGACAATATTTCTGTAATAATTGTCGCAGCCGGCACGGGTTCGCGTTTCGGTGCCGACCGGCCCAAGCAGTTTCTTCTGCTCGACGGAAAGCCTGTTCTGCAGCACACTGTCGAGCGGTTCCGCACGGCGCTTCCTGCCGCACGCATTCTGCTCGTACTCTCCGACTCCGGACGCGAAATATGGCGCGAACTATGCGACAGAACGGGCTTTCAGTCGCCTGAGACAGTTGCCGGCGGTGCCACCCGCAGCGAATCGGTGCATAATGCCATACGCCTGCTCGCACATGATGCCGACAGCTACAGCACAGTGTTGATTCACGACGGCGCACGCCCCCTCGTAACTCCAGACACTATTCTGCGTGTGGTCGCAGCCTTTGCCGACAGCAACGTAGAGGCCGTAGTTCCGGTTGTTCCGCTCACCGAAGCCATAGCCTGTTTCTCCTCCGACGGCACATGTTCGCCAACCGACCGCGGAACTTACCGCACCGTGCAGACTCCTCAGGCTTTCCGCACGCTCATACTCGATGCCGCCTACAACGCACTGAGCGGACAATCAATGCCCGATGACGCTGCCATATACAGCAGCTTCACCGGAAAGGCTCTCCGCACTGTCGACGGCGACATACGCAACATAAAAATCACAAACCCCTCCGACCTCGCCATAGCCGAACTCCTTTTAAAGAAATAAATCTGTATCGTGCTCTCACTGCAGAACTTCGACATAACCTATGTGAAAGGCATCGGGCCACAGAAAGCTAAAATTCTCGGCTCGGAGCTCAATATGCACACGGCATACGACCTTCTGCACCACTACCCTACGGCCTACATCGACCGGAGCACGACACACACCGTACGCGAAATACGCGACAACCGGGGCGAATACCCCCAGCTTCAGCTGCGCGGCCGCTTCGTGAGCTTTAACGTGCTCGGCGAAGGCGCATCAATGAGGCTAATCGGACTCTTCACCGACGGAACCGCCACACTCGACTGCGTATGGTTCAAGGGCATACGCGAACTGCGTCGCCGCATTGCCGCAGGCACAGAGTATGTGATATTCGGCAAGCCAACATGGTTTCGCGACACCTTGCAAATCACGCACCCCGAAGTCGACCCTCCCGAAGCCGCCGAGCATGCTCCCGGAGTGAGAGCCGTATATCCGCTCACCGAGAAGCTGCGTCAGCGCAACATAAGTTCACGTACGATTCACTCGGTGATTGTCGGTTTTCTGAAGTCGCGCAACACTCCCTTTCACGACACACTCCCCCCCTCTGTAGTGCAGACTCTGGGACTGATGAGTCTCGATGAGGCAATACGCAACATCCACATACCCCGGTCGCCCGAAAAACTCGAGCAAGCCCGCCTCAGGCTCAAATTCGAAGAGCTGTTCTACATACAGACCGACATGCTCATGCGCTCGCGCAAGCGTAAAAACGCCATTCAAGGCTTCATGATGCCACATGTAGGCCGTTGGTTCAACGACTTCTATTACAACTGCCTGCCTTTTGAGCTCACAGGCGCGCAAAAACGCGTAATAAAGGAGATACGAGCCGACATAATGTCGGGTCGACAGATGAACCGTCTCGTGCAGGGCGACGTAGGCTCGGGAAAAACCCTTGTAGCCCTCATGTGCATGCTGCTGGCCATCGACAACGGTTATCAGACCTGCCTCATGGCTCCGACCGAAATTCTTGCAACACAGCACTTCGAGACCATATCGCAACTCGCCGCCAAAATAGGTCTCAACGTGAAATTGCTCACTGGCTCGACACGTGCGAAACAGCGCAGGCTCATTGACGAAGGGCTTCGCGACGGCTCAATACACATTCTCGTAGGCACCCACGCTGTGATTGAAGACAAGGTTGTATTCCGCAACCTCGGCTTCGTTGTCATTGACGAACAACACCGCTTCGGTGTTGCACAGAGAGCGAAGCTGTGGAAAAAAAGCGTAGTTCCACCGCACGTGCTCGTAATGACGGCCACTCCCATACCGCGAACCCTTGCAATGACTGTCTACGGCGACCTCGATGTATCGGTGATTGACGAGTTGCCGCCCGGTCGCAAACCGGTAAAAACAGTGTTGCGTTTCGATGAACAACGCGAACGTGTTCACAAAGGCATAATGGCTCAGCTCGAAGCCGGACATCAGGTCTACATTGTATATCCGCTGGTGGAAGAAAACGAAAAACTCGATTTGCGCAGCGTTACCGAAGGCTACGAAACGGCTCAGGACACATTCAAGCCCTACGAAGTAGCTTTGGTGCACGGACGCATGAAGCCGGCCGAAAAAGATGCCTCGATGCAGCGCTTCGCTTCCGGTCAGGCCTCGGTGCTTGTTGCCACAACGGTGATTGAGGTAGGAGTCAACGTGCCAAACGCCACAACCATGGTGATTGAAAATGCCGAGCGATTCGGCCTCTCGCAGTTGCACCAGTTGCGCGGACGCGTAGGCCGCGGTGCCGACAGTTCGCACTGCATTCTTATGTCGAAACATCAAATCAGCGCCGACACTCGCAAGCGCCTCGAACTGATGACTTCGACCACAGACGGATTTGTAATAGCCGAAGCCGACATGGAAATGCGCGGCCCCGGCGATATTGAAGGCACGGCACAGAGCGGTCTGCCTTTTGAGCTGAAAATTGCCAATCTTGCTCGCGATGGCCAAATAATACACATGGCCCGTAAGGCGGCTGAAGCCTTTCTCGACTCCGACCCTACTATATCGCTATACGAAAACAATTACTTTGCCCGCGCACTGGCGGCAATGGTGAGCCGAAGCACAGACTGGTCGCGTATCAGTTGACACGGTTTTGCACACGGCCTTCGGCATAGGCTTTCAGATTATCGAAGGCAATGTCGAAAAGGCGTTCTCTCGCTTCGGCCGATGCCCATGCAATGTGCGGAGTAATGAAGCAATTACGTGCACCGACGAGCGAACAGTCGTGTTTTGGAGGCTCGTTGCATAGCACGTCGAGACCGGCCGCATAGATTTTGCCGTTGTTGAGGGCATCGGCAAGAGCCTTCTCGTCGACAAGGGCTCCACGGGCAGTATTGATGAGAATTGCCGAGGGCTTCATCAGTGCGAGACGGCGTGCATCTACCATGTCGCGAGTGCCGTCGGCAAGCGGACAGTGCAGACTTACAACATCAGCTTCGGCAAAGAGCTCATCGAGTTCCATTTTCACATACACCTCGGGAAGAGCATCCTGAGGCTTCGACGTGAATACGGCCACTTTCATTCCCATAGCCGAGGCTATGGCAGCGACAGCCGAGCCTATATGTCCGAGTCCCACGACTCCCATTGTCTTGCCGGCGAGTTCGTGCCACTCCTGTAGGCGATAGCTGAAATCGAGCGAACGGCACCAGTGGCCGTCGGCATTCATCCGGGCATAATCCTCCACACGGTTTGTTATGGCCATCAGCAGAGCAAAGACATGCTGCGCCACCGAGTTAGTGCTGTACGACGGAATATTTGTCACTGCTATGCCGGCAGCGGCGGCAGCCTTTGTATCGACGATATTGAAGCCTGTGGCAAGCACTCCGATATAGCGCAACGAGGGCAGCTGCGCTATTGTAGCGGCATTCAGGGGCACCTTATTTGTGAGCACGGCATCGGCTCCGGCACACCTCTCTATAATAGCGCTTTCGTCGGTGCGGTCGTAGACCTCAAAGTCGCCGAGCGAGGCAAAACGCTCCCAACGGGCATCATCGGGCGTATAGACTGTATTGCAGTCGAGACAAACTGTTTTCATAGCATCAATTCAAAAAGTACAGCCCGTAGTGTCTGCAGAGGTCATCGGCAGACACACGGGCCGTGTTGGCGTTTATTATCAAGTATTTATTTGATAAGATACTGCGACGATATCGAACGGTTGGAGTGAACTCGATTGATAGTGTCGGCAAACAGACGTGCAACCGAAATAATGGTGCACTTGCTGCACTCGTGATTGTAGGGAATCGAGTTGGTGAAGATAATTTCGGTGAGGCCGCAGTTCTGCACACGCTCTGTGGCGGGGTCGCTCATGATTGCGTGCGAAGCAAGGGCGCGAACCGATTTCGCACCGTTTTCGAGCATGAGGTTTGCAGCCTTGGTGATAGTACCGGCAGTATCGACCATGTCGTCGACAAGAATCACATTCTTATCCTTGACATCGCCGATAACGGTCATCTTTGCAACCACGTTGGCTTTGGCACGCTGTTTGTGGCACAGTACCAGAGGCACATCGAGATACTTGGCGTAGTTGTTTGCACGTTTTGCACCGCCTACGTCGGGAGTGGCGATTACCATATCCTCGAGATTGAGGCTCTGGATGTAGGGAATGAAAACCGACGAAGCGTAGAGGTGGTCAAGGGGAACGTTGAAGAAGCCCTGAATCTGGTCGGCATGGAGGTCCATGGTGATGACACGGTCGACACCGGCAGCTGTGAGCATATCGGCCACAAGCTTGGCGGCAATCGACACACGGGGCTTGTCCTTGCGGTCCTGACGAGCCCAGCCGAAGTAAGGCATAACGGCTACGACGGTCTTGGCCGAAGCGCGTTTGGCGGCATCAATCATCAGGAGAAGCTCCATGAGGTTGTCACAGTTGGGGAAGGTGCTCTGCACGAGATATACCTCGCAGCCGCGAACCGATTCCTCGAACGATACTTCAAATTCACCGTCGGCGAAATGTTCGATTTTCATAGAGCCGAGCTCTACACCGAGTTCTTTGCAGATTTCCTCGGCCATGTAGCGCGATTTTGTGCCCGAAAAAATCTTGAAAGGGGGAAGGGATGAATCCATTGCGAAATGATTTACTATTTGTTGGATTGGTTTTTCTTATTCTTTATCGATTTTGGCTTTGCTGCCTTTTTGGTGGCTGCAGAGCCTGAGACCGGCGCCGACAGGCGTTCACGGCTGATTTTCCATATAACGGCACCGTGTGCCGGCACTCTGGTGACAAATGGCATCGTTGTCGAGAGCTGCTTTGCCTCGAATGCGCCACTTAGAAGCTCTCGGGCGTTTTGATCGATGCCCTCGGGAATGTCGAGAAAATCGAAGGCGTGCTGCGGAATGTTTATGCTCATGTCGGCATCGCTGTCGGAGAAGTTGACAGCGATAAGCAGCAGGTCGTCGTCGCAACTGCGCAGAAAGGCGTAATGGCGGTGAGGATTGAAGCCCGGATTCTCATAGTTGACATACATCAGGTCAAAAAATGCCCCCTCGGCTATCGCCGGCTCTGAATTCGCCATATTGAGAATGCGCGAATAGATGCTGCGTAGCCGAAGCTCACTGTCGGTGAGAGGGCCGTGGCATTTGCCGAGGTTGAGCCAGCGGCGTATGCACGAGAGGCTCCAGTAATCGAATATGGTGGTGCGTCCGTCGTGGCCACTGAAGCCCTCGGCATCGGAAGCCGGTTCGCCGAGCTCCTGGCCGAAATATATCATCATGGGGCCGGTCGACATCATTGTACTTACAACGAGCGACGGCACCACGCGCCATGGATCACCGGCATAGAATGTCGATGCGAAACGCTGTTCGTCGTGATTCTCAATGAAATTCAGCATCTGCGGCTGTATGCCGTCTACGGTCTGCCAGCAGTTGGTGAGCATGGCTGCCGAGTGATTTTGGGTCTCTATGGCACGAAGGGTGTCGTAGAGATTAACTTTGTCGTAGAGAAAGTCAAAGCCGCCGTATTCTATAAAGGGGCGGTATAGATTCACATCATATATCTCGGCAATGAACACCACATGCGGATAATGTGATTTAACCTGCGGCACGGCCCAGTGCCAGAATTGCAGCGGCACCATAAACGCCATGTCGCATCTGAAGCCGTCGACACCTTTCGAAGCCCAGAAGCGGAGTATGTGCAGCATTTTGAACCACGTGTCGGGCACAGGGTAGAAGTGTTCGGTGTGGTTGGAGTAGTCCACGCCATAATTCAGCTTCACAGTCTCATACCAGTCGTTGGCCCCGGGAAAAGCGGTGAAGCAGTCGTTGCCTGTGGCTTTAGCCGGAAACTCTACATATGCGTCGCTACCGCTACCGAGGTCGATATGCGGAGCGAACTGCTGATGAGGCATATAATAGAAGTTGTTCGACGCCGAAAAGAACATCTCGCGGTTGTCTCTGCTGCCGAAGTCTTCGATTCCGGCAGGCTTGGCATCGGAATTGTACTCGCGGCCTACATGATTGGGCACGAAGTCGATAATCACCTTAAGACCGGCCTCGTGGCTGCGCTTTACCAGGGCCTCGAATTCTTTCATTCGCTCGGGCACATTCACGGCAAGGTCGGGGTCTATGTCGTAGTAGTCGGTTATGGCATACGGGCTACCGGCTTTTCCTTTTATTATGTGCCGGTTGTGACGCGGTATGCCATATGCCGTATAGTCGGCGTCGTGGCCATGTTCAATCACACCGGTATACCACACGTGAGTGGCGCCGAGTGCTTTTATAGAAGCGAGGATGTCTTCGTTTATGTCGTTCAGCTTTCCCGAGCCGTTCTGTTCGAGTGTTCCGTCGGCTACAGGAGCCTCGCAGTAATTGGCAAAGAGGCGTGGAAGAAGCTGATATATGACAGGTTTGAGGGCAGCCATCGTTGGATATATTGATATAGATGAGTTTTACTTTTTCATTGTCGGTGAACACCGTTGTCTTTCTTCCATAAACCGGCCTCGATAAGAGACTGGCGGGTATTCTTGTAGCCGATAAGAAAAAGCTCTTTTATTTTTCGCAGGTCGAAGACACCGAAGTTGGCGAGCTCCGGCGTGGAGACGGCCACGTCGCACAGCGCCATATCTTCGGCCGTATGTGCTTTGGTAAGCAGATTATATGTGCGCAGGGCAACAGACAGAATCGAACTGGAATCGCTATAAGGACGCAGCGGACTCACGTTGATGCCGATGAGCTTCTCGCACTTATCGCGAAGCACCCATGCAGCATTGTTGCTGAGCACACCGCCGTCGACATAATTGACACCATCGATTTTCACAGGACTGAAAACTATAGGTATGGAGCACGACGCAAGCATCCGCGGTCCTATTTCACCGGAGGAGAAAGCCACAGGACTGCCGTGGTCGAGGTCGGTAGCGGCTATGTAGGTGGGAATACGGAGGTCTTCGAGATAACGGACTCCGCCGAGAGCGCGCATTACAAAGTTTTCAAACTTCTCAATATTGAAAATGCCGCCACGCCCGAAACACAGACCGGCAAAATTACGGAAACCCGTATGAGCAAAAATTCTGACCATCGAAAGAGGCTTCACCCCGGCGGCATAAAGCACTGCAATGACCGAACCGGCACTGACACCGGCAACGGCATCGGGCTGAAGACCCGCTTCTTCTATGGCCATAAGGGCGCCGGCATGTGCAAAGCCGCGGGCTCCTCCTCCGCTGAAAGTGACACCAAGCTTATAGGGCTTGTGAGCCGACTGCGTTGCAGTGAAAGATGCCGTTGTTGCGTTGTTTGTTGTCTTCATACGGAAGGAGTCGCGCTTTTCAAGTGCAAAATTAGTCAGAAAAAATAGATTGTTCAATTTTTCTCAAAGGAAAATATAATTTATGAACGCTTTTTGCCACAAGTTTGTTGTAACTTTGCTGTCGGAATGCCAACGACGGACCATCGAACTCCTATGAACGAACCGACCAAAGAACCGCAAACACGCATAGCCCGGCTCATCAAAAGATGCACCGATGCATGGACGTATGTCTGCACCGGACTGTGGAGCGACCCACGCCGCAACTGGTGGATAAACGTGCTCCGCATCGCAAACCTCTCGGTCAACTCGTTTCTCAACCGCGACATACAGACCCAGGCATGCGCCATGACATACCGCACGATGCTCGCCATTGTGCCGGCACTGGCTCTCATGCTGGCCATCGCACGCGGCTTCGGCATTCAGAATATACTTCAGCAAGAACTCTACAGGCTTTTCCCGGCACAGCGCGTGGCAATACAATATGCCATGAATTTTGTCGACAGCTATCTGGCACAGACTTCAGAAGGCATATTTGTGGGCGTGGGCATTGTTTTCCTGCTCTACACCCTCATATCGCTGATTTCAAATGTAGAAGATTCTTTCAATCTTATCTGGGGACAGAAAGCCGGCCGAAGCATATGGCGCAAACTGAGCGACTACACCGCCATGCTGCTCATTCTGCCGGTACTCATGCTCTGCGCAAGCGGCATTTCAATACTGCTGAGCTCGACACTCAACACGCTGTTCAATTTCAGTTTCATGACTCCCGTAATCAGCGCAGCGCTCGAAGGTGCCTCAATGCTGATGACATTTCTGTTCTTCACCGCCGTCTACATTCTCATACCTAACACCAAGGTGAAGTTCCGCAACGCTTTCATCTCGGGTGTCATAGCAAGCATAGCCTTTCTCGTTCTACAGTGGCTCTTTGTAACAGGCACACTCTATGTGACAAAATACAACGCCATTTACGGCTCCTTCGCATTTCTGCCTCTGCTGTTGCTGTGGATGCAGCTTGTGTGGGTCATAATACTCGCCGGTGCCGTGATTTGCTACTCGTCGCAAAATGTTTTCGCCTTTAACCTCGACCATGAGGTAAGCAATATCTCCGACCGCTACAAAGCCATGGTGACACTGGCCATAACTGCAATTATCACACGTCGCTTCATAAATGGCAAAGAGCCGTCGACAGCCCGCGACCTCATGAGCCGTTTCGACCTCCCGGCACGACTCGTAACCGAGATAACCGACCGCCTGGTGAGCACTCGCATCATAAGCAGAGTGCTCATTGACGGAAACAGAGACGAGTACGGCTTCCAGCTTGCCGTAGACCCCTCGACATTTACAATAAAATCGCTCACCGAGCGGCTATACACGCTCGGTACGGCAAATTTCATACCGCACTTCCGGCAGCGTTTTCCACAAGTGGCGACATCCTTTGCCAAAATTGAAGCCGTATACTCGTCGCTCACAGACGACATGCCCATAAGCAGCCTGCTCGAAAGCGACGAATCGCTCGACCTCTGACTATCAACCCACAAAACAAAATAAAACATAAGACAATGAAAAAAGTAATCGCAACCACAGCAGCTCCCGGTGCCATCGGCCCCTACAGCCAGGCTATCGACACCGGCACATTCGTTTATGCTTCGGGCCAGATTCCCCTCGACCCTGCAACCGGAAACATCCCCGAAGGCATCACAGCACAGACAACACAGTCTCTCGCCAACGTATGCGCAATTCTCGAGGCTGCCGGCCTATCTGTCGACAACGTTGTAAAGACAACCGTGTTCCTTGCCGACATGGGTGACTTCGCTGCCATGAACGAGGTTTACGGCAAAGTCTTCACCGAGCCCTATCCGGCCCGTTCGGCTGTCGCCGTTCGCGAGCTCCCCAAAGGTGTACTTGTTGAAGTGGAAGTCATTGCAGTGCGCTAAGCTTCCTCTGACCGGCCACACGGCCGACTGCATTTCAAAAAGATAATCAAGCAGGAGATAAATTCCAAATTCCCGGGTATTTATCTCCTGCTTTCATTCATCATCTATCCCCCAAAATCGGGGGAGACTGTCAAAATGGCCCGAATCAATCACACGATTCCACTTTTCCTTTCTATAAAAAACTAAACGCCCGCCATATTTGTGTAAGGCGGACGTTTGTTTTATGTGGGAGAATTCTATCAGGCGTCGGCCTGTTGGTCTTCGGCTTCGAGAGCTTTAGTGTCTTTCTTCACAATATTGGGGCTCTCGAGGCCATAGTGCTTGCGGCCATCGAGGAGCTTGAGCCATATCGAGAAGAAGAGGGCGAGCACACCGAGCGAAGCAAAAAGAAGCATAGGCACGGTATAGTTGTACTCCATCGGGTCGTCGATGCCGGGATTGGCCCACATGATAACTTTGCCGATAAGAATGGGGAAGAGGGCGAGGCCGATGTTCTGCACCCAGAAAATGAGCGAATAGGCCGAACCGAGATAACGCGCTTCCATAATCTTAGGCACCGAAGGCCACAGCGAGGCCGGAACGAGCGAGAACGATATGCCGAGAATGATGATTGCAACGAAGGCCAGCCACTGCTCGGGATATACCGGAAGGATGAGCGCGAATGTAAGATGGCACAATATCATGAGTATCGCGCCGCCCATAAGCATTGTAGCGCCTTTGCCCCAGCGGTCGAGCGCAAAGCCGAGCACGGGGGTGAGACCCGCGGCACCGATAGGGAACCAGCGGAATATGTCAGCGGCCTGCTGCTCGTCCATGCCAAGATTGCACTGAAGCATATTGGTGGCATAGCGCTGGAAGGGGAAGATAGCCGAGTAGTAAAGCACGCAAAGCATGGCGATAATCCAGAAGAGTTTGCTCGAAAGGATATTGCCAACGTCGCTCATTTTGAACTCTTCCTCGGGGGCATCGGCGGCACGGTCGGCGGCAATCTCACGGTCGAGACGGGTATCCATGAAAGTAAACACCGTATACGAAATAAGACCTATGAGCAGTAGCACTGTGCAGAATGCAACAGGTGTAACCACTGTGGGCTCGCCCAGCCACGAGGCCAGGCGCGGCGATATGGTGAAGATAACGAACACACCAACACGGGCCAGTGCCATCTCAAGACCCATGGCAAGAGCCATTTCGTGTCCCTCGAACCATTTGGCAAGGGTTTTCGACACTGTTATGCCGGCCATTTCACAGCCACAGCCAAAAATCATGAAACCAAGGGCGGCCAGCTTGGCACTGCCGGGCATATCGGTCCACCACGACGAAAGCCATGCATCGAGACCGCTGCCGACAAAATAATCGCTGATTGCATACAATTTGATACATGCGCCGACAAACATCACCGAAGCCGACAGCACGCCGGTAAAACGAACTCCCATCTTGTCGAGTATGATACCGGCAAGTATAAGGAAGCCGAACACATTAAGTATATACTCGGCTCCGGCATAATAGCCGAATGCCTCGGGCGTCCAGCCCAACTCGGTCTGTACAAGACTTTGCAGAGGCGACATTACATCTACAAACATGTAAGCGAAAAACATCATCGAGGCCACAAGCACGAGCGCTGTCCAACGGGCCCACGCCTTGTCTCGAAGTGTTTTTTTAATCTTTTCTGTCATTTTGCAAAATTACTTAATTATTTTGAGCGCAAATTTACAAAAAAATATCAAATACGGAAGCGCATAGCGCAAACACTCTGATTCGTATTCGCTAAAATGACGGCACCGCACGCCTCTACTCTCCGCCGAGATAGGCAAAGAAGCGCTTGCGGTAACTGTCGCCCACGGGTATGCAACGGCCGGCAAGGATTATGGAGTTGCGCTCTATAAGGCGCACTCTGTCGAGATTGACTATAAACGAGCGATGCACACGCATGAACTGCGTTGCCGGCAGGGCTTCTTCGAGAGACTTCATGCTCATGAGAGTGAGCACCGGCTTGCTGTCGTCGCCTGTGTTGATGCGTACATAGTCTTTGAGACCTTCGATATAGATTATTTCGTCGAAGGGAATACGCAGCAGCCTGTATTCGCTTTTAACGGTGAGAAAACCGGCCGTGGGCTGCACGGGAGCCACCACATTCGACGAGGCTTCGAATAATTTTTGCGCCCTCATGGCCGCTTCGAGAAAATCTTCGTAACTGACAGGCTTGAGCAGATAGTCTATGGCATTGACTCTGAATCCCTCTACCGCATGGTCGGCATAGGCTGTAGTGAATACCACACGTGTAGTGTCGGGCAAAATCCTTGCAAGCTGCATGCCCGACAGCCTCGGCATGTGTATATCAAGAAACACAAGGTCGATGTCGCCATCTTTTATGAATTCGAGAGCGGCCTCGGGAGCGTGGAGCTCGGCTACAAGGGTCATAAACGGCGTGCGCTCGACATATGTGCTTATCAGACGGGCTGCCAGGGGCTCGTCGTCCACAACAAGGCATCGCAAATTGGCGGAATTCATAGCGGCAGAGATTTATATTCAGTTGTCGAGAAGTATGGTGAGCTTGGCGCGATAGATATGGTCGCGACATGTGATGCGCAGAGTGGCGTTCGCCCCATAAATGAGAGCCAGACGGCGGCGCAGATTCGAGAGTCCTATGCCCGAAGCGGTCTTGTCGGTCTTTGTGCCAGGAATAAAAGAGTTAGACGTGGTGCAGGTAATCACTTTGTCGTCGGCTTTGATAGATATTTCCACAGGAACATTGTCGGAAGCCGAAATGCCGTATTTAAATGCGTTTTCGACAAGCGGAACAAACAGCAGCGGCGGAATCTCGCGGTCGGCATTATCTCCCAAATCGATATCAAACTTGATTTCCCGATCGGCGATACGCAGCTTCATAAGGTCGACATAATCAGTGATGAAATCGGTCTCGCGCCTGAGTGCAACGTATTTCACATCTTCATAAAGCATATACCTCAGCAGGGCCGACAAGCGGTGCACGGCCTTTTTGGCATCGTCAGGACTTATATCCACCAATGCATAGATTGTATTGAGGGTGTTGAAGAGAAAATGAGGGTTGAGCTGACTTTTGAGATTGGCAAGCTCTATGGTACGCTGTGCCGCTATGAGGTCTTGATTACTCCGCTCTATATCGCGCCACTTTGTAGAGAGGCGCAGGGCCACCGACAGACCGATGACAAGCAGCATCGTCACACCGTCGCGCAACAGAAACGATGCGTATTTGAGTAAACTGTTATGTTTCGTACGCGACCACCGCGGAGGATTTGAGCTGAGCCAGCCCGATATGATATCCGACAGCACAAGCCCTACGATTATAAGGAGAAGATTGATAAGCAGAAAACTCCATATGCGGCGGCCCTTACGGCCGATTGTACGGTCGATGATAATGAAATAATTCAGATAAAACACCACGATTAATATCAGTGTCTTGACATAAAGACCGGGGTAAAACACAAACTGGCGACGGTGCGGCATGGCTATGGCCATCACCAGTTCCGGCAGAACGAAAATGATGACGATGAATAACAAATGCACCAACACATTTACAAAACGTCGGCACCTTGATGTGCTCTGTGTATCCATACCTTAAATATTTTTACGCAAATTTAACTATTTATTCTCTCCATTGCAAAAAAATATCTACAAACGCTCCTTTATTATCGATTAAACTATTTCCACAGCTATTTTTCGGCCGTAAATGAAAAAGCGTAGCCGACAGATAAGTGCCGGCTACGCCATATTCATGATACAATTGTCAGTTGATTTCCAGTTCGTCGAGCGCCACGTGAGCCGGCTCGCCGGAGTCGCTTGAAATTGACTTACAGCATTTGAGAATCACTTTCACAACTTTAGCCTCAGTGGGCTTGAAGTCGGCTGCGACGGGATATGCGGTCGACTCTGTGGGAGGCTCGGCAAAAGGCATTTTCTCTTGGTCGAACACCGTCTCGAATTTGTCGCCGTCGGCCGACACTTCGATTGTGACTCTCGACGGCGGCCACCACAAATAGTTAGGGCGATAGAGCGCACGGCTTCGAACACTGCTCACCTCCACAGGCTCATCGAATGTGACTGTGATAGTATCGCCATACGTGCCTTTCCATGCATAGGAGTCGCGCGGCAAGCCTACATAGCCATCGATAATCTCACTGTGGGTGTCGACAGTCGCTCCCGAAGCCTTGCTCACCTTGAGTATGCGGTGAGTGGCCGGGGCTTCCTGCTTGCCGTCGCGCAAGGCGCGGGCCCATACAGTAGCATTGTTCTCAAGCGCGAAAGGCTGTGTATACTTCAGAGCTTCGGCAAAGGTGCTGTCGTTGAGCGTATACTCTATTTCGGCATCGGGCCAGAGGGTTTTGAGTTCGACCTCATACTGCTTCGTGTCGCGGTTGTAGTGGCCGAAGATATTGGCCTGATAGAAATTACGGCATGCATTCACACCAAGAGAGTCGAGCCGCGGGAACTCTGCATCGAGAGCACGGCAGAAATGCTCGAAACTCTTGCGCGAAGGCTGAGTCCACTGCACTTCCGACATGGCGAGCAGACGCGGAAATGCCATGTACTCGAAATGCTCGGGAGTCTGAATATATTCGCCCCATATATTCACCTGAGAACCGATTATGTGATGCTGCAGCGAATCGGGAATAGCCGCCGACACGGGATTATAGCTATACACGGTGTCAATCGGCAGATAGCCGCCTATGCCCTGAGGCGCAAGAGCCGGGTCTTCCTGATAATAATCGATATAGCACCAGTGCGCCGGAGTCATAATCACATCGTGACCGGCCGAAGCAGCTTCTATGCCGCCCTCTTCGCCACGCCACGACATTACGGTGGCGTTGGGAGCGAGGCCGCCCTCGAGGATTTCGTCCCATCCGATGATGCTGCGGCCACGGCTGTTGACGTGTTGCTCGATACGCTTTATAAAGTAGCTCTGTAATTCGTGTTCGTCGGCAAGACCGAGGTCTTTTATCATCTTCTGGCAATGGTCGCACTTTGCCCATGCCTTTTTGGGACATTCGTCGCCGCCTATATGAATGTACTGCGAGGGGAAGAGCTCAATCACTTCGTCGAGCACGTTGCACAGAAACTCGAAAGTCTCTTCTTTGGGACAGAAAACCTCATCGAACACATCGAAGCGGCCTTGTACGATATATGTCTTTCCGAGACCGCACGAATACTCGGGATAGGCGGCAAGCGCAGCCGAGGCATGACCTGGCATCTCGATTTCGGGGATTACGGTGATGAAACGGTCGGCGGCATAGGCCAGAATCTCGCGGATATCGTCCTTCGTGTAATAGCCTTCATCGGGAATGCTGTCGTAGCGCACGGGATTATAAGTGTCGGCGTGGCCTATCTGTGTATGCGGACGCTTCGACCCTACTTCGGTGAGACGTGGATAGCGCTCTATTTCAATACGCCAGCCCTGGTCGTCGGTGAGGTGGAAGTGGAAGACATTGAGCTTATAAAGCGCAATAAGGTCGAGAAACTTGAGCACCTCTTCTTTTGGGAGCCAATTGCGCGCCGGATCCATATGCGCACCTCGGTGAACAAAACGCGGAGCATCGTCGATGCGCACTGCTTTTACAACGCCATTGCCTGCATTGCGGAGTTGCATCAGAGTCTGCACGCCGTAGAACCAGCCGCTACCGTCGGGAGCCGCAGTAATTTCCACTCCTTTCGATGGTGTGATTTCGAGCAGATAGGCTTCTGCGGCCATGGTCGTGTCTTCTTTGAGAAGTATGGGCGTGGAAGCTTCGCCGTCCGACACATTGAAATGGCCGGAAAGGTAGCGCACCACTTTGTCGGCCCCGTCGTTGCCGGAGGGTGCCGTGATGCAGATATTATCCGACAACGCGACAGTGCCCGTCAGCTCGGTAGCATTGTTGGGCTGCGGAATCACCGTCAGATAGACATCGTCTTTCTGCGTGCACGATGCCACGCACAGCAACAAGGCGATGGCTCCGGATATAAGCTTGATATTCATATTATGTTTATGCAGAATCTTTAATAGTTTTTAGTTTCGGGAACGACATTCACCACTTTCTCTTTACCCTTTCCGTAGAGCACTTTGAGTCTGAAAGGGATGTTAGAGTCAACAGTAAGACGAGGTTCTTCGTCGGCGCTGCGGCGCTTTGCCACCTTCAGGGCAATATTGCCATCGGGACCGAAGGGATAGCGCTCAATGCCATGCTCGTCGAGCAGCGACATGTCCCACACGATTTCTTTCTCCACGTAGTCGCCGCGTATGCCGAAGATGTATTCGATAAGCTCGGCTATCGGTGCAAGACCGGTCCAGCCAATAAACTCGTCGCGGGCCATGAATCCGGGATCTGAAGTTTCAGGCGAGTAATATTCCCAGAAAGTACCTGTCTTCTTGTATACATCGAGTACTTCGTTGTAGTGGTTCTGTGCTATACGCCGCGCGAGGTCGTTGTATCCGTTTTTTACGAGACCGCTGAGCACCATATAGTTGGTGCCGGGCCATACGCCTCCCTGCCAGTAGCGGCCGTTGTCGCGATACTTGGCATTGTCGTGTGAAAGTGAGGGAATCATGCCGGGACGCTTGAATTCGTCGGGGTTTTCGAGATGCGCCACAAGACGGTCCATGCGCTCTTTGTCGAGCACGCCGGGAGTATGAAGAGCCCAGAAGGCACCGATGCCTTTGGTCGGGCATAGACTGCCGTCGCGATACTGGTCGTGGAGGAAGCCTGTGGAATCGTTCCACATATGCTTGCCCACATGTTCGGAAAGCAGTTTCACTTCGTCTTCATAATCTTCGATTTCCTGCCAGCGCTCGATGTAAAATCCGATTTCGAGCATAATGTTGTCCACCAGAATCTGCTGCAGGTTGGTGTCGAGCCATGTCATGTGGCCGTGGCTGAAAATAGGATTGTATTCTTCGGGGACGCGGGGCATATTGTCCATACCGGTACCCCAGCCGCTGCTCCAGTAAGTGCCGTTCTGCCATGTGTGGTTGAGTTTCAGCCATTTGTTGTAGCCGGCCAACGGCGCGAATATCTTGTGGAGACGGTCGATGTCGCCATACTGGTGATAGTATATGATTTCGCTCCAGGGAAGGAGATTGGGACCAGTGCTCGTGGGGTCGTAGCGCTCGAAGCAGTCGGCACCGTCGGATTTGATTTCACGGCATATGAAGCCGTCGGGATGCTGCTTGGCGTAGAAGTTGTCGAGAGTTTTCTGGAAGGGAAAAAAGCGATCGCCGTAACGTGCGAACATCAGTATGAAGCTGCTGTCCCACATGAAAATATTGCCGTTGTAGGCAGTGTCGATATAAGGGCTAACAAAACCAGAGCCCTCTGGAACCTGTCGTATATTGCCTAC
This sequence comes from Muribaculaceae bacterium, assembly GCA_003979155.1. GTDB lineage: Bacteria > Bacteroidota > Bacteroidia > Bacteroidales > Muribaculaceae > CAG-873. The sequence goes on along the minus strand of RYWL01000012.1, from coordinate 325 downwards.
AGCTATTTCCCAGGCGCGCCAATACATTTCGAGCTCTTTGTCATGCCCGGGCCACACGGGATTGGGCAGTATCTGACGGGCTTCGGCAAAGGTGCCCGGAACGATAGTCTCGGGCTTTTTGGTGCGGAACTCATTCTCGGCCGTAAAAATCTCTTTTACATATGTATTCTTATATGGAAGTTTATACTTCACGTCGTTGCCGCACGACTGGGCGGCGGCTGTTGAGGCCGAAGTCAGCAGAGCTGTGGCCGCTAAGATTTGTATGAATATTTTTGTGGACATCAGCTTAAAATTAAAAAAGCAGAGCCGCCGTGATATATATATC
>RYWL01000076.1 GCA_003979155.1 Muribaculaceae bacterium | reverse complement strand
TAGAGCATCTGACTACGGATCAGAAGGTTACAGGTTTGAATCCTGTGCGAGTCACAAGAGGGCGTCGTTAAGTTCGACGTCCTTTTTGTTTATGAAGCATCTCCTCTTGATTCTTATTCTCTCCACTGTTTTTCTAAGTGCCGGAGCCCGCGACAAGAAGGCCGACGCAAAAGTGGAGGCTGCCCGGGAGCTTGCCGAAGGCACGCCCTCGGTGCTCCGTAACCATTATCGCGGTTATTCGTGGCGTGTCGACGAGGAAGGCGACACTGTAATGGTGATTTTCCTGCGCGACCTCACGGTATATCCTCCTATGAAGTTCAAAAACAAGAAACAGGAGGAATTCTACTGGCGTACTGTGCGCGATGTAAAACTAACACTCCCTTACGCAAAACTGATTGCTGAGACGCTTGTGGAGACCTATGAGTACATAGAGACTTTTCCCACGCAGAAAGAGCGCGAAAATTATCTCAAGCAAATGGAAAGCTCACTCTTCAAGCAGTATAAGCCGGTGTTGAAAAAATTCAGCAAGCGGCAGGCCAAAGTGCTGGTAAAACTCATTCAGAGAGAGACTCATCAATCGAGCTACGATATAGTGAAAGCCTTTCTGGGCTCCTTTCGCGCCACTTTCTGGCAAAGTTTCGGCAAACTCTTCGGCGTGAGCCTGAAAAGCACTTTCGAACCGAAGAAAAACGAAGAGGATGCGACGCTCGATCGCATCGCCCGTTGTGTAGAGCAAGGTACCCTATGAGCTCTTATAAAGAAATACGTCCTCACTACGAAGCTTTTATGCTCCTTGAGCGCCGGCTGAGCGAAAATACGCGTGTGGCATATATGGCCGATGTCGACCGTCTTGCCGCATGGCTCGCCGAGATCGGTGTCGAAGCTCCCGAAGCCTCGGAGCAGAATCTACACGATTTTATATTTGAGCTGCATGACCTCGGCATTGCCCAGCGTACGCAGGCGCGTATAGTGTCGGGCATAAAATCATTTTACAAATATCTCGTCATCGAAGGTGTGAACGAGCGCAACCCGGCCGAACTCATTGAGGCACCGCGCCCGGGGAGGCATCTGCCCGAAGTGCTCAGCGTCGACGAAATCGACCGTATGATTGATGCTATCGACCTTTATTCGCCCACCGGTCGGCGCAACCGTGCGATTATCGAAACATTGTATGGCTCAGGCTTGCGCGTCACTGAGCTATGCACGCTTGAGCGGAGGCGTGTTTTTCTCGATGAAGGCTATGTGATAGTTGCCGGAAAAGGCTCGAAGGAGCGTATGGTGCCCATGAGCCCTCAGGCAATTGAGCAGATAGACCTTTATCTCGAAGAACGTGCACAGCGCGGCGAGACTGCAAAGCCCGGCGAAGAAGATTATCTGTTTCTCAACGTGCGCGGTGCTCATCTGACACGTGTAATGGTATTTTATATAGTGCGACAGCTTGCCGAAGCCGCCGGAATCAAAAAAACTATATCGCCGCACACACTCCGCCACTCTTTTGCTACACATCTGCTTGAAGGCGGCGCCAATCTTAGGGCCATACAGGCCATGCTTGGACACGAGTCAATATCGACAACAGAAATATATCTGCACCTCGACAACACACGTCTGCGCGAGGAAATTCTCAGTCATCATCCACGAAATATCAAAGGCCGGTGAGCCCTGCTGTCAGCGATTCTGCGAATAGTACGGCTGCTCCGGACGAATGTTTACGCCGAGCTTTTCGAGCATTTTGAAATCTTGCTTTTTGAGACCCGACGTTGCCAGCGGAACGGCTTCGTTGTAATCGTTGAGATAGACGCGCTCCGGTTCTCTGTAACCGGGAGATACAAGTGAGGCTTCTGGCTCGACGCATGGAGCGCTTATGCCGGCAAGCGAGACGAGAGTATGGAATGCCGAACGGCTCGACGATACATTGCGGCCCATATTGGCGAGCGCCGTGTCGTATATGCCCGGACGCGCCTGCCGCATGTCGCTGTTCATCCACAGCAGCATCGGCACGTGAATCTGCCAGTATGTTGGCGTGGGTGAGGCGTGCAGAAAGCGGTTGCGGCTGTCGTCGAATATATCTTCGCCGTGGTCGGAGAGATAGAGCAGAGCTGTGGGGCGCCCGGTGGCTTCGAGTGTGGCCATTATGCTGTCGAGCACGGCATCAGTGTACAGAATTGTGTTGTCGTAGGCGTTGATCAGGCCACTGCGGTTTGCCGGATCTGCTTCAGATGATGGCTCAGGCATAAATGCTGCGAAGTTTTCGGGATATCGTTCCTTATAGTTGAAATGCGAGCCGTAAGTGTGCATGGCGGCGAAAACCGGACGGCAGCCGATGCTGTCGAGGGCCGAGGCGAGACACGAAACCAACTCCATGTCGAGGTGTTTGTCGCCGTCGTCGTTCAGAAACTTTACAGTGCCGGCGCGGCTTCCGAAAAATTCAATGAGGGAGTTGTTGCGCTGTTGGTTCGACAGCCATATGGTGGAGAACCCGGCCTCGGCGAAAGCATCGATAATGCTGCGCGAACAGTATGCAGAGTCGGCGAACGTGTTGCTGTCGAAAGCCGACATGAGCAGCGGCACGCTTTTGTGTGTGGTGTTGCTCTCACTGAGTGTCCGCGGAAACGACACTATGCCGTCGCGACGGCATAGGCGCGGGTTAGTGGGACGGCTGTAGCCGTTGAGCTGCCAGTTGTCGGCGCGTGACGTTTCTCCGATTACGAGCACGAAGACCGGCGGTATGCTGTCGCTCACCGATTTCTTTGCATTGAACGAATAATTTTCGGAGTTTGTAAAGTAGTTTTTTGCCGCCTCGAAACGCTCTGTGGCGGTGAGCATATTACATGTCACATTGAGTGGAAACAGACGGCGCGCGGCATTGTACCCGTGAGCACTGCACGCGGCTACAAGCAGTATGGCGACACCCAGAGCGGTGACTGTGCCGCCTACGGCGAGCCCGGCTTTGCGTTCATGCTCCGACAGGCACATGCGCCTGCACAAGGCAATGATTGACAGCACGATTGCCGGCAGATAGAGCACAAGTACGGTGAGAATGGCAATGCCGAGATTATTCAGCAGTTCAGAGGCCTCATGTATGTTTGTGGTGAGCACGTTGAGAAACATGTCTATGGCGATGATAGACTCACCGTAGAGAAAAAGCAGCACTATCTGGAATGCCGCCAGAATCATTACCGGAATCAGGCTCATAGCCGCTATGGCGTTGCGGTGCCAAAGCGACATTATAAGCAGATACACACCCAGGGGCAGCAGTGCGTTCACGGCCTTTTCTGGCATTGTGTAAGGCTCTGTTATGTCGAGCAATATGTTGGGCACAATCAGCAGGAGTGGGATTGCCCACATCAATATTGCGGGCAACAGTCGGTGATGCGATATGTTGTTGATGTCAGAAAGCTTCATTGATACTGAAAATAAAGCCCGTCTGATGTCGGCCGAAGCCGAGGTCGAGACGCACGTTCATTTTTTTCTTGAATTCCCAGCGGTAGCCTATGCCGAAGTTGGGGAGGATATGGCTTGCGTTGAAGGCCGAGAAACGCGGAAATACCGAGCCGGCGCCTGCCCAGAGCACAATGCCGTTTCGTCGCCACACATGCTGTCGCAGCTCTATGCAGGCATCGATTTCCGATTTGTCGCGGTACCGGCCTTCGAAATAGCCGCGCATATTGTTGCTGCCGCCGAGGGTTGAAAGCAGTCCCCAGGGAGTATTGCCATAGGTTATACGGGCATGTGCCTGTGCTGCGATTACCGCACCTTTCCATGCCGGCCAGTAGCCCGAGAGATTGAGCTCGGTCAGTGCAAAGGCATATTTGTTGAAGAGCAGCCGCGGATTGAATCGCTGGTCGAGGCGGATATAATATCCTCTCGAAGCCGCAGTGAGGCAATCGCGTGTGTCGTATTCGGCTGTAAAGCCAAAACCGACATTGAAAGTGCGCCGGTTTTCGCCTTCGAGCAGCCAGGGCTTGCCGAAGTCGTGGCCGTTTATATAGTCGAAAGAGGCTGTGGGGCCTATGTACATATTGTCGGCAATGCGCAGAATATAGTCCACGCGGGTGTTGGAGCATAAATATCTGTATATGCTCTCATTGTCGTCGTTGATATTGTTTTCGTAGCCTATACCCCAGAATTTGCTTTTGACCGAAGCGAAGTTTACATCGTACTTCAGTCTTGCCTTGTCGTTCTTGAAAATGTGTGTGCCTCGGATACCGAGTTTGAAAAACATGCTTGTTGTGGCGTCGGCATAAATGGCGACATTGCTCTCGGGAGTCAGGTAGACACTGTCGGAGTGTGTGGTATCTGAGCGGTATATGCCGGCGGCCACAACTCCGATGCCAAATTTTGTGTCGGAAGAGTAGTGCGGACCTCCGATGATGCTGAAGTCGAATTTCTTGTTCTTCTTCGGTTTGTTTGATTCGTCGAAATAATCAATTATACGGGCTATGATACCTTTTTTCTTTGTCTCGTCACCGCTCAGCGGTGCGACTGTGTCGGCCTGAATGCTGTTGCTCTGCGACTCGGCATGGGAGACGCTTTCGGAGTCTTTGCAAAACTCTGACGCATAGCCTATTGGGGGAAGTAGGGTGAAAAATGTTGCCAGCAGAATGTTCAGTCGCATAACGTATAGTTCTTGTAAAATTAACAAAAACGAGTTAACTTTGTTAGCCACAAATCGCAAAAAAGAAATATCTGCCATATTAATGGAGACAATAGACAAACCAACGGCACATCTGCTCGCCGGCCTTCTTAAGGCTCGCGGAGTGCGTCATATTGTTGTGTCGCCCGGCTCGCGGTGCGCTCCGCTTACGGTGGTTTTCGCCCGGAGCGGACACTTTGAACTGCACCCGGTGATTGACGAGCGCACGGCCGCTTTCGTAGCTCTCGGAATGTCGCTTGCCACAGACACACCTGTCGTAGCCTTGTGTACTTCGGGCTCGGCACTGCTCAACTACGCGCCGGCTTTGAGTGAGGCCTATTATCGTCGCGTGCCCGTGATTGCAGTTACTGCCGACCGGCCTGCCGCGATGATAGACCAGCGCGACAGTCAGACCGTGAGGCAGCCGCATGCCCTCGATGCAGTGGTGCGGAAATGTGTCGACATTCCCGATGAGCACTCCGAGACGGCATTGCAAATGGCCTCACGTCTGATAAATGATGCCCTCATAGCTGCCACGGGACACATTCCCGGGCCGGTGCATATAAATATGCAGTTCGAAATGCCTCTTACGCCCGAAACCCCTGTCGCCCCGGCCATATCTTGCAGAAGCATCTGTGTTCACCGCAGCGCTCCGGCATGTGATTTCGCCCCTGTTATCGAAAGCATACCGGCAGGGTGCAATGTGCTTGTGGCGTTAGGCGGAATGCATGTCGGCTCCGACGAGGCTGCGTTGCTGCGCAGCCTGCCGCTGGCCGTTTATGCCGAGGCGCAGTCGAATGTGGCAATTCCGAATTACGGAATAGATAATTTCGCCGGGTTGCCGCCTGTCGATGTGCTTGTCACTGCAGGGGGTGCCATTATCTCAGATTCGTTCAAGAGATGGCTCCGTCAGACTCCTTCGTTGCGGCATATATCGCTCGGATTCGACGACAACTGCATCGATACATATGGTGCACTCACCGATATAGTGGAGTGTCGGCCGACAGATTTCCTAAAAGCGCTCGCGCAGGCCGGAGTTTCTTCGCCGGCGTTCATCGGTAGCTGGCGTAACGCCCTCGACGCCTTCAAGGCTCGCGATGCCCGAAATACAGTGTGGGAGCTAATAGAGACTCTGGCCCACAATGCGGGCCCCGAGGCAGTGGTGCATGTAAGCAACGGTATGGCTGCACGCTATGCGCAAAAAGTGGATTTTCTGCCCGGCCAACGCATAGAAATGAACAGAGGAGCTGTCTCTTATACACATCT
>RYWL01000011.1 GCA_003979155.1 Muribaculaceae bacterium | reverse complement strand
GGGACACAAGGATTTTCAGTCCTTTGCTCTACCAACTGAGCTATGGCACCTTTTGCATGGGGTGTTTCCCTTTTTGCGTTGCAAAGTTAAGGAGGTTTTTTGGATTGACCAAATTTTTTTGCATCTTTTTTTGAAGTTTTTTACTCTACAATTTTTAATCGCCTGGATATTACAGTGTTATGCTCGAGCGCGAGTTGTACTAATTTTTGAGATGATATGAAAGCTTGTATCGAAACTCCGTTTTTCTACAGTTATTGAGGGTGCGAACTGACAAGCGACACCGCCGGAACTCGTGGCGTCGGAGGCCCGGCGGTGGTTTTAGCGATGCTTTAGGGCCGTCTACATTTCTTTCTTCAGCTGCTCGGTCCACATGAGTATGCGGTCATCGGTCATCTCGGGATGGTTTACTTCATCAATAAGCAGACCGCGCATAGTGTTGCCGTTGGTTGCTTTGCTTTCGGTAAACTTGTAGGCGTCGGCGGGGAACTCTCCGATAAACACGGCGCCCGATTTCTTGAAACGTGCAAAAAGCTCGCCTACGGCATCGCAGAAGGTGTCGCTCATTGTTTCGTCGCCACATCCGAATAGTGCAATTTTCTTACCCGACAAGTCGAGCGACGATGCACCGTCGGCAAAATCATACCAGTCGTCTTCGAGCTCTCCACTCCCCCATGTCGAGGAGCCTAAAATCAAATTTTCGTAGGCCCCGAGAGTGTCGGGTGCTGTGCCGGCAACATCGTGAATGTCGGCATCGGCTATGCCGAGCTTTGCTGCAATCCGCTGCGCCACATCGGCGGTTGTGCCTGTGGCTGAGCCGTAGAATATTCCTGTTTTCTTCATTATTTATTATGTTTTATATTTTCATATATTGTTAACGTCTAAAACCGGTCAGAGTTCGAAGTTTGCCGAAACAACTCGGCCGGAGCGGTGATTTTGCCTTTTGAATCACAATGGGCCGCAAACGGCCACGAGTGTCGTCGGCCAGGCACGAAGGGCATACCTGAAAGTACCGCGCATTCTTTAAAGACCATGACTTTGTAGAGATTGATTTAGGCATTGAAATAATCTACATTGATCATCGTTGAAAGATGGTTTTATATAACGACTGTATGACATCAAAACGATGATAGGCATAAAACGAAGCGTGCGAATACGTGTCGAAAATCTGTTATAAAACTGTCGTCGAATGCTTCATTATTCAAGTTTTTTGTTGTACCTTTGTGCGACTAATACAACAAAACAATGCTTGAAATCAGTGAAATATTCAATGCTGCCGCTGTTCTTAAAGAAGTGGCGCGCAAAACGGCTATAATTCCGGCTCCAAAGCTGAGCTCTGAAGCTGATATTTATCTGAAATCCGAAAATCTTCAGCTCACGGGCTCGTTCAAGCTCCGCGGCGCATATTATAAAATTTCGCAGCTTTCCGATGAGGAGAAAGCCCGCGGTGTGATAGCATGCTCTGCCGGCAACCATGCCCAGGGTGTCGCACTCGGAGCGAAGCACAATGGCATCAAGGCTGTGATTTGCCTTCCGGCCGGCGCTCCCATTTCTAAAGTTGAGGCCACCAAGAGCTATGGAGCCGAAGTAGTGCTTGTTCCGGGTGTATACGACGATGCCTATGCCCGTGCGCTGGAGCTTCAGAAGGAGCATGGCTATAGCTTTGTACATCCGTTCGACGACCCCAAGGTAATTGCAGGCCAGGGAACAATCGGTCTTGAAATTCTCGAAGAGATGCCCGATGTTGAGGCGGTAATTGTGCCCATTGGCGGAGGCGGCCTCATTTCGGGCGTGGCATTTGCCATAAAGTGTCTCCGTCCGGACGTGAAGGTATACGGCGTGCAGTCGACCGGCGCTCCTTCGATGGCCGCTTCGCTGAAAGAGGGTAAGCTCTGCCACCTCAACGACGTGCACACTATCGCCGACGGTATCGCCGTGAAAGAGCCGGGCGTGAACACCTTCGAGATGTGCAACAAATACGTCGACGAAGTTGTCACCGTCACCGACGACGAAATAGCCGCCGCCATTCTCGCCCTTATCGAGCAGCAGAAGATTGTTGCCGAAGGCGCCGGTGCCGTGTCTGTAGCCGCTGCGATGTTTGGCAAACTGCCCATCAAGGGAAAGAAAGTAATATGTCTTGTTTCAGGCGGAAATATCGATGTGAACACTCTCAGCCGTGTAATCACACGTGGTCTCAGCAAGAGCGGACGCAACTATACATTCATTATCGACCTCGCCGATAAGCCCGGACAGCTCTCGGGAGTCTGCAGCATCGTAGGTTCGACCGGCGGCAACATCATCTCGGTCACACACGAGCGCATCAACTCAAGTTCCGACATAAACGGATGCACCATACGCCTCGAGCTCGAGACCCGCGACAGCGAGCACGTTGACGAAATCCGCCGTGCCCTCACCGAAGCCGGTCATAAAGTATTGAACTAAACCATCTATCCAGAATTAAGAAATATGAAAAAAACTTCCTTAATGGCGCTTGCCGCCGTTGTTGCATTGCCTGCCTTTGCCGTGGAGCCTGACGAAAGCGCCAAAGCCGACACTGCATTTGTTTTCACCGATGTTGTCACCATTCCCGACACTTCGGTAAAAGACCAGAACAAATCGGGTACATGCTGGTGCTTCTCAGGCACATCGTTCTTCGAAGACGAAATTCTTCGTCAGGGCGGTGATTCGCTCGATATTTCCGAGATGTACACCGTGCGCAAGTGCTACGAAGACAAGGCCGAGCGTTTTGTTCGCCTCTATGGCGAGACCAACTTCGCCGCTGGCGGTTCGGCAATGGATGTACCTTATGTATGGAAAAAATATGGCGCCATTCCCGAAGAAGTTTACTCCGGTCTCGAATATGGTGAGAACAAGCACGTTCACGGCGAACTTGACGCCGCACTTTCGGCCTACCTCAAAGCCGTAGTCTCCAAGCCCAACAAAAAACTCACATCGTCGTGGCGCAAAGGCGTGCAGGGCATCCTCGACGCTTACTTCGGCGAAGTGCCCGAGACTTTCACATACAAAGGCAAAACATACACACCCAAAAGCTTCGCTGCCGCACAGCCCATCAACGTAGACGAATATGTGCCCCTGACATCGTTTACACATCACCCCTACTATGAGGCTTTTGCCATCGAAGTTCCAGACAACTGGCTTTGGGAATCGTATTACAACCTGCCCCTCGACGAATTCAAAGCTGTGGTAGACAACGCCATCAAGAACGGCTACACAGTTGTATGGGCTGCCGATGTGAGCGAAGGCGGTTTCAAATGGAACGACGGAGTCGCACTCATGCCTAAAGGCAAGGAAGAAGGCGACATGAACGGCACCGAACTCTCGCGCTGGGTGAAGCTCTCCGACAAAGAGCGCAGCAATGACAAATACAACTTCAAGGCTCCCGTTCCGGAAATCAACGTTACCCCCGAGATGCGTCAGGAAATGTTCGACAACCAGGAGACCACCGACGACCACGGCATGGTTATCGTAGGTTCGGCTGTCGACCAGAAAGGCAACCACTATTATAAAGTGAAGAACTCGTGGGACACCAACAACAAATACGAAGGTTACTTCTATGTTTCCGAGCCTTATTTCCTTGCCAAGACAGTTGATATTCTTGTGCACCGCAATGCAATTCCCGCCGCCACAGCCAAGAAAATCGGTCTTAAGAAATAAGCCCGATGAATCGTAAATTATTCAACATCATAGCAGTGTCGGCACTTATTGTGCCGACACTATTTTCCTGTAAGACCTCCGAAGCCAACTATCGCTCGGCGTATGAGAAAGCTATCGCCGGCCGCGACTCCGACAGCGCTGTCGACTCCACAATCTACGGAGCACAGCGGCGCTCTATGGAGACAGTGACACTCGACACCCCCGACGGCGAAGTGGAAGTGCGCCGTCAGATGGTGCGCATCACCGACGGAGGCGGAGGCAGCGACGAAAAGCTCCGCCGCTACAATGTTGTCGCCGGGCAGTTCAAGCAGCTTTTCAATGCCAAATCGATGCGTGAGCGTCTCGCCGACGGAAAATATCCTTCAGCATTCGTTATCGAAACAGCTGAGCCATATTATTATGTCGTCATTGCATCGTACGACGATATAAGCGAGGCTACCGCCGAGCTCGATGCTCTGCGTCAGTCGGGCAATATTGTCATGCGCGAGCCCTTGCCGTATATCCTCGAAGGAATTTGCCGTCACCGTCCACTCTAACTATAATCAAACTTCAATGTTCAACTTCTTCAGCAATAAATCAAAGACTCCGGCCGAACTCTGTTTCGGCACCGACATACACTGCCACATAGTGCCGGGTATCGACGACGGCGCTCCCGATGCCGAAAATGCAGCCGACATTATCGAAGGCATGCAGAGTTTCGGCATACGACGTATCATTGCATCACCTCATGTGACACAAGTGACGTTCGAGAACGATAATTCGACTATCGAGCCGGCTCTGGCAATGCTCCACGCCGAACTCGACCGACGCGGCAACAATATCGAAGTCTTGCATTCGGCAGAGTATCGCATCGACGAGCTTTTCCATCAACGACTGGAGAACAACGAACTGATGCTCCTTCCGAACAACCACATTCTCATCGAGAATTCGTTCATCCAGGAGCCTTGGAACCTCGACAATCTCGTCTTTGACCTTCAGCTCAGAGGGCTCGTGCCCATACTTGCACACCCCGAGCGCTATGCATACTACAGCCTCCAGAAAAACCGCTACCGCACGCTCCACGACGCAGGCCTCAACTTTCAGATAAACCTGCTGAGCCTTGCCGAAGCATATGGTCCCGCAGAGCGCTCAATGGCCGAATACCTCATCAAGCAGGGGCTCGTCGACTTCATCGGCACAGACATCCACCGTCTCTCGCACGTGGAGAAAATCAAACATTACCTTCTCTCGAAAAACGCACGCAACGACATGAAAGCTCTTGCAGAGCTTATCAAAAACGATACGGCGTTCGTCTGATCCCACCCCTGCACCGTGGCCAATATCTACGACGCGCGCCGTTATGGCAAAATTGCTTTTCTCATAGCCTCAGCGGCCGTGGTGGCTCTCTTTCTGTACTTTTCCGACAGCCTTATCCGCGACCTGTCGATTGTAGAGCGCGAGCGTATGCAGATATGGGCCGACGCAACAAAAGAAATAGTGTCGGCCACCACACTGGCTGACGATTCCGCCCCCGCTGCCGACATCGACTTTCTGCTGAGCATTATACAGAGCAACACAACAATACCCGTACTGCTCACTGATGCCGACGGAAACATACTTCAGCAGCGCAATTTCACAATGCCAGTAGCAGAGCCCGCAAGCGCTATCGGACTCCCCTACGACAGCCGCAACATTGAATTCCTTGCAAAAAAACTCGAAAAACTGCGCAACTCCACAAATGTAATCGAAATAGAGATTTCGCCTGGAGTGGCCCAGTATCTGTATTACGAAGACTCTACCCTCCTCCGCCGACTCAGCATCTATCCCTACGTGCAGCTCATGGTGATGCTCGCTTTCATCGCAGTGGTATATTTCGCAGTGCTGTCGACAAAAAAAGCAGAGCAAAATAAAGTATGGGTAGGCCTCTCTAAAGAAACGGCACATCAACTCGGAACGCCTATTTCTTCGCTCATGGCATGGATGGAACTCCTTCCCGACATGGGAGTCGATGCCGACACCCTCGCCGAAATGAACAAAGATGTGAACCGGCTCAGCACAATCGCATCGCGATTCTCCAAAATCGGCTCCGTGCCGGCCATGTCGCCCGAAAACCTCAACAGCATTGTAGGCGATGCCGTAAGCTATATGTCGACACGCATATCTCCACGCATCACACTCACCTACACACCATTCGCAGGCATAGCCTCTGTGAACGCATGTCCGCCACTGCTGGCGTGGGTTATAGAAAACCTTATCAAAAACGCTGTCGACGCCATGAACGGCTCCGGTGCTATCGACGTCACCGTAGGCTCTACGCCACTGGGTGCCTTTATTGAAGTGTCCGATACAGGCAAAGGCATAAGCCGCAAGAATCAGAAAACCATTTTCAATCCGGGCTACACTACCAAAAGCCGTGGCTGGGGTCTTGGACTTACTCTCGCCAAACGAATTGTCGAGCAGTATCACAACGGCCGCATCTTCGTAAAGCAATCAGCTCCGGGTGCTGGCACTACTTTCCGCATCGAACTTCCGGCATCAGCGACATCCTGAAACAATCCGCCACACCGTGCAGTGCCGTGCATCCATACGATAAACGGCATCGTACCGGCACACATTCACAATTCTTTCATTAATGTTGCTATTTATCGTGCGAGCGACAGATTGAGAGACAATCCATACGACGAGTTTGTTGTCGGGTAAGCGCTCGTTGTGACAAGCGGCGTATTCACCTGATGGTCGAAATAAGCCGATATTGTAAGACGGCGACTGAGAACATAGGCTGCCGTAAAATTAATATTCAGCGTATTGGTGCCGCTCGTAGGCTGAGTGTAGTTGCCCTCGATGCGACGTATGATGGCCTGATTGTTCTGGAAAGAGAAATCGGCATTTAGCGTCAGGTCATTGCTTACCCCCTGCTGCGACGCCTTCATTTTGAGCACGCTGTTGAAACCAACTATTTTATAGCCGGCACCGATTGTAATGCCCTTCGAAGTAGCCTCCACAAGCTGTCCGGCAGAAGTATTGAGCGTAAGCGTGCGTTGGTCGCGATACTCGGCATTGATGCGGATATCGTTTTTCAAAGTCACACTCACACCAAAGAGCGGAGCGAATCGCTCGGTGATTGCCACCGATGAGATATTATATGGTGTCGTCGGAACGGGTTGTCCCGAAAGTTCGTCGAGGGTGAAGCCGAGGTTTCCGTTGCCCGTTCCAGCCCAGTTGAGGAACGAAGTATAAGAACCTATCGAATAGGTGCACTGATAAGCGTGGTTGAGCGTGAACGTCTTGAAAATATTGCGGAGATTGCCCAGATTGATAAGTCCATCATAGGTAATGCGCCAGTTAGGCATCACGCTGGCAAACGACGGGAAGAGGTCGAGGGTCTCCGTAGCAGCCGAGCGGCCCGTATATGCGGCGACAAATGCCGGAATGAGCACATCCGACGATGTCTCGCTAACAGTTCCGACAGCCGGGTCAAACGGCATGCCGGCATGCGCATTGCCTGAAAGGAAGCCTCCCATAGGATAATTCAAGCCCAGATACTGTGCCTCGACACGTCGGCGCACTTCAGGGATATTCGCCAGAAAGTCGTCGAACGCGTCCGACCAGTATCCGTTGTCGGCCTTCGACGAACGCAACGATGTGAGTATGGCACAGTGAGTACGGGTATACGAACCCGAAAGATTCTGCGGCATGCCGGCATACATGAATTGCGTCTGTGTATTGCGGTTATCAGTGCGGTTGAATGTCAGCTGAACCTTGAAACCCTTGAAGAGTTCGAAATTCGCTTCGATATTGAGTTCATTCGTGCGGGCAAAAACCGATGGAGAGGTCTGTCCGTCGTCGGTAATCAGCCAGCCACGGTCAAGGGCCTTGTGCAGATAATCTTCGCCGGCAAAACCGAAGGCGAAATCGAGACCCGGCGACATCGGGCCGTATTCGGTCGACTGGCCGAATATATCGCCTATACCCGGTGCAAATAAGGGCAGAGACATCGATTTGGTATTGCGGTAACGCACCGATACATTGCGCGGCGACATAACGAAGCGCAGTGCGTATTCGCCGATTTCACGGGCAAGGCTCTTTTCATCCTTCAGCACTTCGACAATAGAGAACTTCACATTTTGCTCGCCTCGATTAAGCACTTCGATGTTGTTGGCGTCGACAGTCTTCGTCTTTACCATAAACGGTTTTCCGTCTATGGTCTGCGCGGTCACTTTTATTTTTTTTGTGCGCAGATTATGCTTGATTACCAGCGTCGTATCAGGCTTGAGTTTGAAAGTTCGCTCAAACTTCTTCGCCTTTCTGTTTGTCTGAGGAGCCGAGCGCGTGTTGGCAAATCGCTTGTTGATGTCCTTCAGAAGCGTGAATTTATTATATAATGTCTCGAAATTGATGCGGCCGTCGGCCGTCCACGACGACTGGTTGGCGATAGAGTTGCCCATCTGCACACCGTCGACCGTGGCGCCGCGGTCCCAGCGGTAAGTGGCGTTGTAGCTTACCGAACCGGTGACGTAATCGAGGAATGCAATTTTGTTGAATGGCGCCTTGTACTGGCCCGTGAACGTCTGGTTGTAAGACCACGGCGTACCGAAAGACTTGATTGACTGCCACACAGTGTCTTTCCAGTCGCGGTATTTGTCAGGGAAAAGTTTACGGTTGACAGCACCCACAGTCTCCTCGATACGCGCCGAGGTGTTGGAGTTGAATGTAAACGTAAGGCTCTTGGTCATATTCCATGTAAGCGACAGCTGACGGTCCCACAACCAGTTTTTGCTCACAGAAACAGGTAGCTGGAAATCGATATCAGCCTCCGAACGCGTCTGCTGTTCGTAGTAGTAGCGGCTCATCGACGTGAGAAACGAAATATTATTAGGCAGCCACTGGAGCTCCCAGTCTTTAAGGAATTTCGCATTCTTGCTTTTACCGGTCAGCTTTTTAAACGGCTTCAACGGCTTTATGAAAGGCGAGTATGAGTAGGCGAACGAGCCGCGGTAGTCGTTTGTATTCTCATACTCGGTCGTCGGGTCGTTTTTCGCCTGCTTGGTAAACGAGAAATTCAATGTGAAGTTGGCCGGGTCCCACGGCATGGGATTCTTACTCTGTACGTCGAATTTAAGACCCGACACAGAGAAATTCTGCACCGTAGAGCGCTCCACGGCGTAAGAATTGATAGAGTCACGCTCCGCAGAAGTCTCGCAGTTGTCGAGCGCGTCTTTGAGGAGCACGTCCTGGTCGAGCGGATTGTATTTGGGCGACGTTTTTTCTTTGCTCATCGAGTAATAGACCGGTGCGCGCAATTTGGCTTTTTCGGGCAAGAATCGGCCCATATCGGCCTGAACGGCAACATTGAACTGCTCGTAGTCGTCGAGACGGCGCTCATTGAGGCTCTGGTCGACACTGCCGAAACCGGCTGTCTCAATGTGTGCACCAAGGTTGAGCGTGGCTATGTCACTCATCGAAAGAGTGGCGTTTACCTTCGCTGCATAGCCTCCGGCTTCGTTGAAATCGGTCACTTTAAGTTCGTTGACCCACACAATGCCGTCTTTCATTGAAGCAGAGTTATTGCGCACGCCGATAAGCATCACACGCACGTCGCTCAAAGTTGGGTTGCCCATCACGGCTATTCTGTTTCGCTCATTGTCGGGGTCGCGGCCCGTATACAGTGTCGCATACCCTACTCCGCTCTCCTGCTCGCGCTTTGCACGGTTTCGCTCTTTCTTAAGGTCGACAAGACACTGCAGGTTGAAATCGAGATAGTTGTTGCGCGGCCACACAATATACTGATCGCTGGCCAGATACCGGTCGTATTCGCCCGGAGGAGTGAGTTCGAGAGGCACTTCGTACTCATAGAAGTTGTTTTTCACATCAGAACCCAAACGGATGAATATCGAGAAATCGCCCGAACGCAGATTGGTCGTATTGTCAATCAGAGCCTCGGCATGCGTCCACATCTGCAGACGTTTATAGTTGCGGAGGTCGTGCTGTGTGTTGCGATATATACCGCGTGCGTCGCCTGCGTTAAGGCCGGTGAGCTTGAGCGAGAGTGATTGCTCGTTGAGCTGCGTGATTTGAGTCTGTCCCGGGTCGGTGATACGCGACACCCCGGGCGGAAGCACATAGTTCACAGGCTCTCGGGTTGAATTTTCTTCGATGTTTACCACCGACATATCAAGTTCTCCCTGTGCCGGCGAATCGCCTCTGTTGTTGAGATTGAAATCGTAGGGACGCCACTCCCCACGGACGAGTTCAAGTGTTGCAAAACGCAGGTGCGTTGTCTTCTTGAAGCCGGTCATGAATATACGGGCAAAGCGAATAGTGGAGAAATCGTTGATTGAGCCCACAACTTTCTCATAGTCACTCAAAGGTATCTTGAACTGATACCACTCCACCTCTATGTTTTTACCGTCGCGTGTAGGCTGCAGCGACACCTGCTTGTCGGTGATATAGTTTTTGCCTACAACAAAATCCTCGGGGCGGATTGATATACGATACTGGAAATAACGCTCATATTCGTTGAGTGTGTTGTCCTGATTGATGTCTTCTACATCGGGCACCGAACGCGACGACTGATAGAGCGGGTCGCGCGCATCCTCGGGCGACAGAGAGTTGCCCTCGACACCATTGTATCGCTTGTAGCGCTCGAGTATCGACAGACGCTGCGCGTCGTAGTCATTGCCGAGGTAAAAATGATAGTTGTCGCCGGCCGGGTCGTTGAACGGAGAGAAAGCGTCGGTCTGCAGTATTTCCTGCGCAGCCGGCGACAGACGCTGGCGCAATCCATTGATATAATCGCTATATGTGCCAAATGAAAATTCATCATCGTTAGGCAAGCCGTCGAGACCGACGTCCTGGGCCAGACGAGCACCGGTGGCATTGTCGAACGAATAAGTGAGAGAGTTTTGCGACGAAACTCGGCCCCACACTGTGTTTTTCAAGTAAGAGTCGTTTCCGTCGTAGGGTATGCCGTTTTCATAGCTCTTCAATCCGTCTTTAAGAATATCTTCCGATATTTCACCGAAGTTAAGATACAAGTCGCCGCCTTCGAGATTGTCGGCCTCAGGGTCGAGGAAAGGATTGAGAAGCCAGAACTGCACATATTCTATATTGCTTTGCTCGAAGTTGGTATTATCCATCTTGCGCATAATGCCGCCCCAGCGCTTTTCGGGGTTGAGAAGAGTGCCGTCGTCGTTGATGTTCACATTGTCAACATTATAAGGGCCGCGCTCGTCGGGATAAAAACTCAGATTGAGAGTCTGAATATATTGCGACTCTCCATATGTGACATCGCGTCCGGGGAAAATCTCACGAACGGTAACATCGCGCACATATGGGTTCGACAGCTGCGCCAGGTCGCTCTTTATATAGCCGGGACACAGAGAGGAATTACGCTGCGTGAACAGTCGGTCGATGAAATACCAGTTTAGCAAGGCGCGGTTTTTGCCGTAATCTGTATTGTCGCTCAGCCTGGACTCCGGAAAGAGAGCGTCTGGCGAGGGGTCGTAGGGTGTCGAGGCAAGGAACCAGGAGTAAGGCGAACGCAGGTCTATGCCAATCTGTGTTGACTCGAAGTCGTCGATATACGACGAGCCTTTGTTTGTACCCGATTTCTGGCTGTGCGGAAGCAAGGCTGCATACTCGGCGGTAAAATTCAGGCGAGAAGGAGCAGTGGCGTTTACAGTAGGAATTTTGTTGAGAAGATTGGTGAGCCACATAAACTCGCCGTTGTACGACATATTTAATCCGAGCATAGAATTGTTCACGGTCTCATCGCCGATATTCACCTTCTCTATCAAGGCCTTCTCGGAAAAATGCAGAAGGGTCGCACCGAAATTGAGCCGCTTGTTGAACTGATACTGCAGGTCGAGACCCATGAGAGTCTTACGCTGCGTGGAGAACATCGACTGGTTTTCGAGCGTCACCGAAATACTCTGTCCGGAATCGATTATGCTCTGGTTGGTGATAGTGACTATGCCCATGGCGTAGTCGACGGTATAGTCGGAGTTTTCGGTGAGTTTCACGCCTCCGGCCATTACCACTACCGACCCGCGCGGCACGTTCATGGCGTTGAGTCGAATCTGCGAGCCCGACGATGCCTGATATTCACCCGTCATGATGAATTTGTTCTTGTCGGCATACTGGCGTGCCACAACTATAGTGGAGTCGTACAACTCCTCATAAACGTATTTGTCAGCGAGCGCGTCGTTGTTGATTTTCGAACGCAGATGCGAGCCGAAAGGCTCAACTACCGGGAAGATTACCTTACCCTGAGAGGCCAATATGGTATAACCCTCGATAAAGTCAAAGAAACCGTCGGGGTTGCTCTCTTCATTTGAATCAATGCGGTCGAGATTCATCACCTGCAAAAGCGGCTGGTTATTCAGGCCGGGCACCGGCAGATAGTTGATTTGCGTACCGGTTGTATCGGAGAGATACTTGATATTGAATTTGAATTTCGACTTCTGTATCTGAAAACCGCCGAGATTGTACACGTTCTTCATCATGAGGTCCCACATTGGCAGATAAGGCGACGATGTGGTGCTTTTGAGCATCTTAAGATAAAGACACTGGTCAGTGGTGCTTATGTCGCTCGAAAACTCGCCCACCTGATATACTTGTCCATTATAGGTATATTCATAAGCCACGGCCAAAACTTCGTCGGCATTGAGTGCCGTGCGGACAGAGATGTAGCCAAGAGTCGAGTTAAGCGTGTATTCGCTCGACGACAGCAGTCGCGCACTCTCCACTTTCTCGTAGTCGCGTCCGCCTGTTATGCCATAGGCCTCGAGTGGTTCGAGGGCCTGCGTGACCTGATTTATGTTTCGGGCTCCGGGATATTCTGTCTTGACTACCTGCAGAAGGTCGTTCGACGTGTTCGACGGCACAGATACGGCAGTATTCGGTCTCCAGTGGTCGGAAGCGAGCACCCGGTTTTCGCCCAGATCCATAAATGCCACAAAATTGCGGGCCTGGTCGTATTTTCCGGTCTTGTTTGTTACCCACACCTCTATACGTGTGATTTTCACGCCCGACGATACAAACGGCAGACGTGAAGCGAATTTATCGTAATTGTCGCGGAAATAATGTGCAAGAAAATAGTGCCTGTTCTGGTCGTACTCGTCGGCATTGATAGTAAAGGTAGTGGTCTGGGCTCCTCCGCGTGTGTTGACGCTCTTCGACTCAGAATTCTGTTGAGACACAATCGCAGTAGCCGTGAGTTTGCCGAACTGCAGTTTGGTCTTGATGCCGAACAGCGCCGTACTTCCTCTGATGAGCGACGAACCTGTGGTGAGCGACACATTGCCGGCTTCGATATTCTTTACTATATCGTCTTCCTTGCCTTCATAGGCGAGTTTAAGATTCTTGCTGTCGAAATCAAAGGTCGCATCGGTGTTATACGTCATGTTGAACTTCATGCGGTCGCCGACGCCGGCAGCGATTGTAGCCTGTATTTTTTGGTCGAAATCGAAGTATGTCTTACGGCGTGCCGACAGCGAAAGCGCCGGATTGTCGGTCTTGTTGCTCTTTATGCCCATAGATATCTGCACCGAGCCTTGCGTACGCAGCGACACGCCGCCGGGACCGAAAATCTTTTCGAGCGGACCGAGTGCGAAGTTCATATCGAGCACATTGAACGGCTCCTTCTCCTTGTCGGTGATAAGCCCCATGTTGCGATCGCGGTAGTAGCGCTGCATCGAGCGTCGGAACTGCCAGTCGTTGTACTGCTGCGCCGTGATTATAAACGGCTGTGCTATGTCGATGCCGCCCAGACGCGTGTGCACCACATAGCAGCCGGTAGCAGGGTCGAACTCTGCCGAAGTGACAATATTAGAGGGTGTCGAGAGGTCGTAGGCCAACTCGTTCTGCACAAGGTCTTCGTAGCTCTGCGGAACAGACGGACGCACCGGAAGAGGAAGCTGCACTGAGTCGCCCGGAGCTATGGCCGGAGGGGCCGGCACAACGGCCGGAGGTGGCGGTGTGATATCGGGCTTGTAATACTGGGCATGGAGCGGCGACGGAACGACAACAGCTATCCCTATGCACAGCAGGAACAGCCACAAAAAGAATGTCTTATATCGCAGATACGCTTTTTCCATTTACAGCCGGAGCCGTTCTCACATCATCGACAGAGCCTTGCGGACGGCAGCTTCCACTGTAATAGAAGGATTTTCGCCGAAAAGCTTGTCGAGCGCCTTTTCGCTAAGCTTCTTGTCGAAGCCCAGAGCGGTAAGAGCCGCGAAAGCCTCATCGAAGGCGCCGCTGTTGGAACGATTCCATAAATTTAACGTAGCAGTATCGGTTTTTATTTTATCACGGAGGTCTACAATGATTCTTTCGGCTGTTTTTGTTCCGATTCCCTTGATGGCCTTGAGCCGCTTGACATCGCCGCCCGAAATAACTGCGGCGAGCTCGTCACCCTGAAGCGACGACAATATCACTATCGCGGTCGACGCTCCGACACCCGACACGCCGATAAGCGAGCGGAACAGCTCGCGCTCGCGGCGCTCGGAAAAACCGTAGAGAGTCCACGCATCTTCGCGTATTGACTCGTGAACGTACAGGCAGCCCTCGCTTTTGCCTTCGAGCGCCGAATATGTGGACAGGCTTATATTGAGCATATATCCTATTCCGGCCCGGGTGGCAAGCACTACTGTAGCTGGAGTGAGCTCATGAATATTGCCTTCGATGAATTCTATCATGTTGCGTTAATATTTGATGCAAAGTTAAGACTTTTGCGCCATGTATGAAATTTTTCGACCTTTCGAACACCTTTACTGTCTAAAAAAGTAGTAATTTTGCGACTGATATGCAAATTCCGACATTAATCATATCTTCACTCTGCGCGCTGGCAGCGCTCGTCGTGCCCGTACGCCTCGGCGCGGACACTCCGAAAAGCCACACCTTTACTGTTGCCATCGATGCCGGACACGGTGGCAAGGACTACGGCTGCCGTGGCAAGACACAAAATGAGAAGACCATCACCCTCGATGTGGCCAAGCGCCTCAACAAGCTAATAGAAAAAGAATACGGCGACAGCGTCAATGTGGTCATGACTCGCGACCGCGACATTTTCGTCTCGCTATACGACAGAGCCGGAATCGCCAACGATGCCGAAGCCGACCTCTTCATCTCAATTCACGTAAACTCGGTGGACAAGCGCACCAAAGGTCGCACAAAGTTGAGCGGAGCTTCGGTCTACACCGTCGGTCTGCACAAGACTGAGGCAAACCTCGCAGTGGCCATGCGCGAAAACGGCGTGATTGAGCTCGAAGAAGATTTCTCGCAGAAATATCAGGGCTTCGACCCCAACATGTCGGAGTCATATATAATCTTCGAGCTCGGTCAAAACCGCAACATGGCCAGAAGCATCGAATTTGCATCCATGGCCCAAAACGAACTCATCACCACTGCCGGCCGTGCCGACAAAGGAGTGCGCCAAGCCGGATTCCTCGTGCTCTGGGCTACGAAAATGCCGGCCGTTCTCGTTGAGCTCGACTTCATCTGCAATCCGACCTGCGAGGCTTTTCTCGCCGGCGACAAAGGCAGGCAGAAATGCGCCGATGCGCTTTTCAATGCTTTCAAAAAATATTATAAGGCTAAGAAATAAAATATAAAACCATATTAACAGCGACGCTCGCAGCGACGCAAATATTAGACCCTAAACATGAAAAGAAAAGAACTACTCATAGGCATTCTCGCAGTTCTCGCCCTCGCCATTTTGTTCTTCGGCATAAATTTCCTCAAAGGAGTCAACATCTTTAAGGCAGCCAACTATTTTTACGCAAGCTACACCAATGTTGAAGGTCTGACTCAATCGGCTCCTGTCACTCTCAACGGCTACAAGATTGGCATAGTGCGCGACATTCACTATGATTACAATAACCCCGGACATGTGATCGTGGAACTCAGCCTCGACAAACAGCTCCGCCTACCCAAAGGCACCGAAGGCGCTCTTACCACCGACCTCCTCGGCACTGCTTCGATTGCACTCAAACCGGGTAACCCCGCCGACGGATACTATAACATCGGCGACACAATCATAGCCACAAAGACAAGTGGACTAATGGATGCCGTCAGCACCAACCTGATGCCGGCAGTCAGCACTATCTTCCCAAAAATCGACACTCTCATCACCAATCTCAACGCTATCACCGGCGACCCGGCACTCACTGCAAGCGTTAAACGACTCGACAACATCACTCTCGAGCTGCAGGCGACAATGAAATCGCTCAACGACGTAATGACACAGCTCAGGCCCGTTGCCTCAAACGTGACAAGCATAACCGCCAACGTCGACACCATCACCGGCGACCTCGCCGCTGTATCGGGCATGCTCCGCAATGCGCCCGTCGACACTCTCATGGCAAGCCTCCAGGCTTCTCTGGCCAATCTCGAAGTGCTCACCAACGACCTCAACAACCCCGATGGCACTTTGGGCAAACTCTCGAAAGACCCGGCTCTTTACGAAAACCTAAACGCCACTGTGGCTTCTCTCGATTCTCTCTTCATTGACATCAAGCGCAATCCTAAGCGCTATGTCACAATCAAGGTGTTCTAATCCCTTATGGCTCCAAACGATATCGAAACTCACCCCTGGCGTCCTTTCATACCCGAAAACGCCGGGGTGCTTTTTCTCGGCACGTTTCCGCCTCAGCCCAAACGGTGGGCTATGGACTTTTACTACCCAAACCGCACCAACGATTTCTGGAAAGTGATGGGCATAATTATGGAAAACAATCCCGAGGCATACTACAACAAGGCGGCCAAAGCCTATCTCCCCGACCGTATCAAAGCCATGCTGCGCGAGCGCGGCATAGCGCTCGCCGACACCGGACTTAAGATCCGCCGCCTGCGCGACAACGCTTCTGATAAATTTCTCGAAATAGTCGAAACCCTCGACCTGCCTGCTCTGCTCCACTCCATGCCGCACTGCAGGGCAATCGGAGCCGCCGGCGAAAAAGCAGCTTCGGTGGTCGCATCTATGGCCGAAATAGCCGTGCCGCCTATAGGAGTGCCTTCGCAGTGGACCCTCGCATCGGGCAGGACTGTCGACATTTGGCGTCTGCCGTCTACCTCGCGCGCCTATCCTCTCGCACCGGAGAAGAAAGCCGAGGCATTCCGCACATTTCTCACCGCAGAAGGCATTATCGAGCCATAACACGGTTGCCGCTCAACACAAGCCCGCTTACGTCCCTCGCCTCTACAAGACTGTCGACCGGCAGGCGCTCAGAATCGGCAAGATCAAATTCGTTGTCACAGACAACAATGTTTTCCGAGCCCCTCACACTCACAGCAACACTGCCCGGCCTGAGTATAAAATGATTGTCGGCTACTTTGATATTTTTGTGTACCGGAGCCTCGAAGCGCTCTATTTCGGGCCATATGGCAATCACCGGCGAGCCGCATTCGACAAACGTGTTGCGCCGTATGGTGAGCCCGTGCACCGGACCCGATTCATACCAGCCGCGGGCGTCATCCGAAATCAGAACCGCCGACATCGGCATACGGTAGAAAACATTGTCTTCTATCACCGACTTGCCTCGAGTGGTGATAAGGATGCCTCGAGTAGGGATTCGGGCGAAATAATTATTGGCAATCTCTACTTCGGGCGTCCATGAAATATTTTCAACAGCTAAATCATCGACAGCGATTCCGTCGGGGAGCCGACGGTTGAGCCTCAGCTCATAATCATAGTCACTCAATCGATTCACATCTCTTACCTTTGCCGTCATGCGGGCATTGAGCGTGCGGCGGTCGACTACCTCCACCTCGTCATCGGCGACACAGGGCGCGAAACCATAGGTCTGCCCATGCATGTAGCGCACTATAAGTCTGTCGCCGCTACTGCCGGGCATCACCACAAGATGCGTGCCATGAATGTTGATGGGGTCGTCGTGAGCGCCCTCGAAGTATGAATTGACAATGCTGATTCGGCCACGGCACGACGACATCTGCACAAAATCGGCAAAACCAGCATCGGTGCGTCCGCTGCCCTCCTCGGGGCAACAGCGGATATTGTCATATGTTATATTTTCGGAGAACTGCCCGACAAGACCGAAATTCCCCAAAAAATTAAACTCTGCGTTTTCAATACAAATATCACGGCTGCGGTTTATAAACGCGCACACCTCGCTGCGTATGCCGTGACGCATATGGTATATTTCGCCGGCACGGACATCAGGAACGCTGTCGAAAACAAACTCTACAACGCGCTCGTTGAGCCGACGGGCCTCACAGTAATTTCGCAGAGGCGAGTCGCAGCGTTGCGTGACATTATCCTCAGGATAAAAGACTTGCGCAAGTTCGGGCAGATTCGCGTCGGGAAAACGCCAGCCCTCGCCTTCGAAATAAAACCGGCCTTTATCGATTTCGAATCTCGAAGGCGCAGTAACTTCCACCGTCATCGCCGCGCTGTCGACGCCAAGCACCCTGAATTCGGGCACTGTGGGATCGGCTGCCGTAAGCGAGAAGTTTTTCAACGTCACGTTCGAACAGCTGTCAATCACTATCGGAGTCATCTCGCCGTGAGTAACGAGTCGCGCGCCACGCCCATCGATAGTTACATTCTGCAGCCCTTTGAGCCAAATGCCGATATGCTTTGTCGGGTCGGGATTCTCTTCGGCCGAAGCGGTGTTCGACACGTAATAGACGTGCTGCGAGGCCATGATACGGCTCAGATGATAGTCGCCGGGCGAAAGGCGTATGGTCACTGCGCGTCCGCCGTATCGCGAGGCCTCGGCGAGCGCACCACGCAAGACTTCTGTTGCATCACCGTCGATCTCTTCAATGTCTATCACATTACAGCAGCTTTGGGCCACAATGCACATCATCGCCGCCAATATCGCCGGAAATCTCAACATTGCACTGCTATATTACTTTTTAAAAAGCATAGGCACAAACTCCGAGAGATAGATGCGCCAGTTTCGCCATATATGACCTTCGGAGCTCTCGCGATAAGTGTAGGGCCAGTTGTTGTCGTCGAGCAGTTTGCGATACTCCCGGTTGGCTTCATAGAGAAAATCTTTGTCGCCGATGGCAATCCAGTAGAGAGCAGGCTTTTTGGCGAATTGTGTCTTGAGTTTGCCCTCCATATCGCTGTAAATAGGCGACTGCGAATTGGCTCGCGCCATGATTGCGGCAGAGAAGAGCCCTACATAATCAAACATGTCGGGATACTGCTTCGATATATGCAGCGAGTGAAAACCTCCCATCGACAGGCCTGCGATTGCACGTGCTTTTTTCGATTTCACAGTACGGTAGGTCTTGTCGACAAAGTTTACCACTTCGGGGAAATGCTGCTCGAAGCTGCCCTCCATAGTTTTGGGCAACTGCGAGGTAGGCTGCGCAAAACCGAGACTCGACTCGCCGGGGGCCGCCTCAAGGTCGGCGTTGCCGTTTGTCATCACAACAATCATAGGCTCGGCATCGCCACGGGCAATAAGATTGTCGAGAATCTGCGAAGCACGTCCGAGTTCGCTCCAGGCATTTTCATCGCCGCCCATGCCGTGCAGAAGATAAAATACAGGATACCTTTTGTTTCCGCTCTCATATCCGGCAGGAGTGTACACGGTAAGGCGACGGTTCATGCCGAGCGTAGGACTGTAGTACCACACCTTCGACAATGTTCCGTGAGGAACGTCATTGATTTTATACAGGTCGGCTTGTCCGCCGGGAATAATAAACACATCGGAGACCGTGCGCACGTCGCGGATTCTGTGAACGTTCGAGGGGTCGTTGATTTTAAGGCCGTCGACAATCATCGTATAGCTGTAGAGTTCCGGAGCGAGAGGCGCCGGAGTGGTGTATTCCCACACACCGTTTTTCTCCTCCATATCGGCCATACCCAGGGCATCGGCCTCGCCACGCGGAGTCTGCACTTTACGGGACGGAAGAAAGTCGCCCGTAAGCTGCACCTTCACCGCTTTGGGTGCAAGGAGTCGGAAAGTGACGGTGTTGTCGTCGTGAATTTCAGGAGAAACAATCTGCGAAGCATCCCAAAGAGCCTGCTGTGCGTGCGCCGCGGCACACAGGAGGACGAACGCTAAAGTAAAAATAATCTTTTTCATCCGGAGGGTATTAGAGTTTCATGGTTTTAATGTCGGTTGAAGACATTCGCAAAGGTAATGTTTATCAACGGAAAACGCAAACTCCTACGGCCGCTTGCATAATTAAAAACGCTCTCTGTCACAGAAGCGACAGAGAGCGTTTTTATATTTAGCGTCAGTAATTATCAGGCTTTGCCGTTGCTGCCGAGAACGTTGACGATTTTGTGACGATAGAGTTTCTCCATGTTGTCACGAGCCGGACCGAGGTATTTGCGGGGGTCGAACTCACCGGGCTTCTCAGCGAATACGCGGCGTACGGCGGCTGTCATTGCAAGACGGCTGTCGGAGTCGATGTTGATTTTGCAAACTGCGCTCTTGGCGGCTTTGCGGAGCTGTTCTTCGGGGATACCGATAGCATCGGGAAGCTTGCCACCGAACTGGTTGATAGTGTCGACTTCATCCTGGGGAACAGACGAAGAACCGTGGAGTACGATGGGGAAGCCGGGGAGTTTCTCCATAACAGCGTCGAGCACGTCGAATGCCAGAGGCGGGGGAACGAGCTTGCCTTCTGCGTTGCGTGTGCACTGGGCGGGAGTAAACTTGTATGCGCCGTGGCTGGTGCCGATAGAGATAGCGAGAGAGTCGCAACCGGTGCGGGTAGCGAAGTCAATCACTTCTTCGGGGTCGGTGTAGGTGTGGTGGTCCGACGAAACTTCGTCTTCTACGCCGGCGAGTACGCCGAGCTCACCTTCTACGGTTACGTCATGCTGGTGTGCGTAGTCTACTACCTGCTTGGTGAGGGCTACGTTTTCCTCGTAGGGAAGGTGCGAACCGTCAATCATCACCGACGAGAAGCCTGAGTCGATGCAGCTCTTGCAAAGCTCGAAGCTGTCGCCGTGGTCGAGGTGAAGAACGATTTGGGGCTGCTCCCAGCCGAGTTCCTTTGCATATTCAACAGCACCCTGTGCCATGTAGCGGAGAAGGGTGGCGTTGGCATAGTTGCGTGCGCCTTTGGAAACCTGAAGGATTACGGGCGACTTCTCAGTGGCTGCAGCTTTGATGATAGCCTGAAGCTGCTCCATGTTGTTGAAGTTGAACGCGGGGATAGCATAACCGCCGGCAATGGCCTTCTTGAACATCTCACGGGTGTTCACAAGACCGAGTTCTTTATAGTTTACCATTTTATTTGATTATGTAAGTTGGTTGTCTTCAGTAATAGGGATAAACGCTTTGGCTGTAGGGGCCGAAGCATCTTTTATTGCGCCGCAAAGGTACTAATTTTTTTGATAAAAAAAAACTCCGTTTCTTTGTTTTTACCACAATTATAGATAATTTTGCGCTGTTGTTACACGTACTTCTTTTACTATTCCGGAAATATGGCTTCAAAAAACGAATTCGGCACTAAAATCGGCCTTATTGCTGCTACGGTAGGCAGTGCGGTCGGACTCGGAAACGTTTGGCGTTTCCCGGCAGAAACACAGACAAATGGCGGGGCGGCTTTCCTGCTCTTATATATACTGTGCGTGCTGTTGCTCGGTATTCCGGTAATGCTCGCCGAGTTTTCGCTCGGCCGCGGAGGACGCTCCGATACTATCGGTGTTTTCAAAAAGCTTTCGCCTGGCTCAAAGTGGTGGCTCACTGGTCTGTTGGCTGTGATTGCCTCGTATATAATCATTTGCTACTACATGGTTGTGGCCGGCTGGACTCTCGAATACTTCATTGAAAGCGTTTCAGGAGGTCTCTACGACTCACTCACCGATGCCGACAGCGCCGAGGCTCTGCACGGCACATTTGCCGCTAAAATGGACGAATACGTAAGCTCCGACATGCGTCCTCTACTCTTCACATATGCCATGATCGCACTGAATATTGCGGTGCTGTTGGGAGGCGTACGCAAAGGCATCGAGAATCTTTCGAATGTACTCATGCCCTTGCTGTTTGTGATTCTGCTTGTTTTATGCTTCATCACCCTGTCGCTGCCCGGCTCGGGCGAAGGTGTAAAATTCTTCCTCACGCCCGATTTCAGCCGCATAACGCCGGCGACAGTAGTCAACGCCCTCGGCCAGGCATTTTTCAGCCTCAGCCTCGGCATGGGCATACTCATCACCTACTCATCGTATTATCCCGGAGACACCAAACTCGTCAACACATCGGTCATCGTATCGCTGCTCAGCCTGCTTGTGGCAGTGCTCATGGGCCTCATCATTTTCCCGGCAGTAAAAAGTTTCGGGCTCGACAGCGAGCCTCTCAAAGGTGCTACGCTGGTATTCGTCACCCTTCCCGAGGTATTTGCCAATCTCCCGGCTCCGCAGGTATGGTCGTCGCTCTTCTTCCTCCTTCTGCTTGTGGCAGCTCTCACTTCAACAATCTCAATTGCCGAGGTGTCGGTGAAGATGATGATTGACCGCTTCAGGCTCAGCCGCAAGGCAGGCGTGCTAATTGTCATGCTGCCGCTGCTTGCCCTAAGCGCGGTATGCTCGCTTTCGTTCGGCAGCCTGTCGGACTTCCGCATTTTCGGGCTCACAGTGTTCGACCTATTCGACCACATCACAACAAACGTTTTCCTGCCTCTCGTTTCTTTGGGTGTATGCATATATATGGGCTGGTTCGCTCCAAAACATCTGCTTTCCGACGAACTCAGCAACAAGGGCACGCTCCGCTCGCCGCTCACCGGTAGCATTCAGTTTATAATCAAGTATGTGGCACCAATATTGATTGCCACAATACTTATTTCCAATTATTTATGAAAAGCAGCGGCAAATACGCCAAAGTAGCCGCAGTAGTCGCCGCGGCGGCGCTTGCCGTCGGCATTAAGATGTGTGCGGTATATGGCGATAGCGCACCGGCCGACAGCACTTCACGGCAAGCGGTCGACACCACAGCCATTAACAGCCGACTCGATTCGTTAGACAGAGTTGCCGCCGAAAAAGATTCGATAAAAGCAGCTCGCCGAAAAGCAAAAGAAGCAACGAAGGGCAACCCTCTGCGCATTCGCAGCATGCTCGACGAGCCAGTACCCACTACGCTGCAGGAGCAATAATTCAGTCGACGGCATTGTCTCCGCCATACTGACGAAGATATTCGTCGAGCGTGATAACAAGCTCTTCGTACCAAGCATCACCAAAACGGCGACGCAGAGGTCCTTCGAGAAAACGATAAGCACGTATGCCTTTGGCTCGGCCAAGCACTTCGGCCGCCTTACATATTTTCCAGCGATGGAAGTTTACGGCAGTAAACGTATCGAACTCCTTGAGCCTCACAGGATAGAGATGACACGACACCGGCTTGTAAAAACCGATTCTACCATGGCGGTATGCCCGTTCTATAGCACAAATCCAGCCGCCCTTTTCGTCGAGAGTGCTGAACACGCAGTTTCCACCGTCGACAAGCGAGGTCACTTCATCGCCTTCAATATCGCGGAAACTCACCCCGTTCGCCTCTATCTCGCGCTGAGCGGCAGGAAGCAAATCATCCCAGATTTCGGGCAATATCTCACGTATGGTATCGGCCTCGCCCGGTGCAAGCGGCGCACCCGAATCGCCTTCGAGACAGCAGGCTCCCTTGCAGACGTCGAGGTCACAGCAAAAATAACGCTCGACAAGATCGAGACTCACCAAAGTATTCTGTATCTGAATCATAATTATCTATTTTAAGTCGCTCCGCACCACAGCCACACCTATGAGGCGGTCGTAGCGCTCGCCACGGCGGCGATGATATACTCTCACAATATATTCGTTCACTGTCTGGTATTTGTCGCCCTCGATAGCGCCGGTAAAGCCACGGCTTGCACCCGGTGGCACTACGAGATACTGATAGTTATAACTTCCCTGCTTCAAAAGCATGGCGCGCTCGTAGCGGCCGGAGGAATAATTATACTGCATACGCGAATTTTCATCGAATCGACGCTGCACAAAATCACCGTCTATAAAAATCATCGTACCGGGCGACTCCGGATAGTCGAGCGTGAAGTGCACAACGCCATAGTCGGCCTCGACATCGCTGTCGTCGGCACCTTGACGGCGAACCATATAGCGACCCGACTGAGTCTCGTCGTAGACATAAGTCTCTTCGTTGCGCGGCGCATCTTCGACTACAACATAGTGATAATAAGGCTCAAAAAATTCGATATGGTCAATGCGCATGCCGGGATACTGCTCGTTCACTGTCTCAAAACGGCGGTACTCGTTGCCTGCCTCAAAAATCAGTGGCTTCTGATGCTCATATATCGCAGTGCGGCCGCTCATGCGCAGCGGCTGGCGGAAGGCGGTCTCGTTGTCGAGCCGTCCGTTTTGTCCGACAACGACTATCAAATCGTTGAACGGGTCTTCAACCTGCGCACGCTCGGTATCAACGGCTATCGAAAGCTGCTGATGCTCCTTGTTGTAATCGATATCGGTCTGCGACAACACCCCGGCCGTCACCGGAGCCGTAGCCTCCGTGACCATAAATCTGCATTGCAACAGCACATCCTCGGGCGCATCCTCTTTATATATTTTCAAAAGATAGTTACCCGAAATAAGCGGGCTGACCTTCTCGTCTGGTATACTCAAACGATAATGCACATAGGGCACCAGCGTTGCCTGCGAATAATCGAAATCCTCAATCAGCCCCTCGTTGAAGCCGTCGAGAAACTCGCTGTCAGTCAAGCCCGAAGGGCTCCATGTGGCGTTGCAGTGCTCAAGCGAGTATCGCAGATACTGACGTTCGTCGTCGAGATAGTCAAACGAAATAGCTATGCGGTCGCCACTGCCGAGCACAACCACAGGCGAAGCAAAAAAATCATCGGCAAAATTGATTTGCAACGACTTTACATGCTCGTCGAAAACGCCGGTCATCGTATCAGACAGGCGCTGAGCAATAACCGCAAGCGAAAGCACTAAGAATAAAACGGTCGACAGTACTCTCATCGCAGCCATTGTATTGGAGTTAGGCCGTGCTCATGCAAATACTCATTTGCCTTACTGAAATGGTGATTGCCAAAAAATCCGCGGTATGCCGACAGCGGCGACGGATGCGGCGACGTGAGCACAAGATGCTTAGTGCGGTCAATCAGCGCCCCCTTGCGGATAGCATACGCACCCCACAGCAAAAACACTACATGCTCACGACCGTGATTGAGCGCTTCGATTACTGCATCGGTAAACACTTCCCAGCCATGCCCCTGATGCGAACCGGCCTTATGCGCCTCCACCGTAAGTGTGGCATTGAGCAGCAAAACGCCCTGCTTGGCCAGATACGACAAATCGCCCGATGCCGGCACTGTTCCACCAGTATCAGCGGCCATCTCCTTAAAAATATTTACAAGCGACGGCGGCAACGACGTTCCTTCGGGCACCGAGAAACTAAGTCCGTGGGCCTGGCCGGGCTCATGATAAGGATCCTGACCCAAAATCACCACCTTTACCTTGTCGAACGGACACGAATCAAATGCAGCGAATATATTAGCCGGACGCGGAAAGACCTGCGCAACGCCGTAACGCTGACGCACAAAACTTGTAAGAGTCTCAAAATAAGGTGCCTCAAACTGCGCCCTAAGGGGCTCCTGCCAACTCTGGTCGATTCTCACTTTCATCTCAATGGTCTTTTTATTTTGCAAAACTACAAAAAAATAATTACTTTTGCAGTCGCATTCACGCCAAAACTAACGCCTCCGTAGTTTAATGGATAAAATAGAGGATTCCGGTTCCTCAGTTTAGGGTTCGATTCCCTACGGGGGTACACACAACCGCCTTTAGCTCATCGAGTTTAAGGCGGTTAGTTTTTACCACAAAGCACATACTGGTCGTGTCATCGTCCGACGGCGAGAATACGCCGCCCGACGTATTGCCCTTACGACAGATAACTCTATTGCTGTCCTTATTTTATTTATTTTTTCGGTCAGATATTGTACTGAGCCCTCGGAAGCTTGTGCGTAAACAAGCTCATCCGCCAATACATCCCCAAAAAGTCAAATTTCAATGATTTCAATAACCGATACATCAAGAACGTGGCAAAGAAACTGAACTTAAGGCCTAGGAAAAAACTCGGTTTTTCAAACCCGAAGACCGAGTTCTTCAAACAAATCGCTAATTTTGCACTTGCCAGTTGAATCTGCAGTTGAACCTGCACTTATTGAAATCGCACTGTTTGAGGCCATTTTGTTTGTTTGTTTGCTACAATTGTTTTATATTTGCGAAGTATATTAAATTAATCCGTTATGATACTTTTGATGAGTCTGGGAACATTTTTAGGTTATGCTACTTGCGCTATTTTTGTTATTTTTTTCATACTTCTTGTTATAGCAGGTGCTAAGGACCCTACTGCTATGTATGGAGTACCAAAGGAAAAAATCATAAATGCCTTAGACAGTTTGGTAGAACTGCAAAAAAAGGTTGAGAAAATAGAAAAGCATATTGATACTGAGAAAGGAGATAAGGAAACAACAGAAGAATCTCAATCTCCGGAATGAGGCTGCAGCCTCTGTGCCACTTCCTCAAACCGTTTACGTTTTTCCTCCGGGGTGAGCTCACGGGCTTCGCTTCGGAGGCTTGCTTTTTCATTATCCCACGGCAACGGTAAAAGCTGCCGTGGGGTGAGTCTTCTTTTCACGTGAGGCTGTATGCAGATTGCCGCCACCGTGCGGGCCCGCTCCCATGCGTCGCGCGTCCGGCTCTCGTTCATCTCGCTCCATGCCCTGCAGATGCTTTCAAACTCGCCGAAAGTACACTTGCAGAAATCATCGTGCGACATGCCGATGCAACCTACGGCGATTCCTAAGAGCTCGTGGACGCTTGCCGGCGTTTTCTTTTTTTTTCACCGGAGGTGTCGGCATCGGGCTCGTCTTCGCCTTTTATGGCCTCGCTCCACTGCGTCATATCCTCGGGCGTGAGGTTGTCGGCAAAATCCATGAGCGACATATCAAACGGCTTGCCCTCGCGCTTTGCAGCCGATGCTACGCAGCACCACAGATAGGTACAAAGGTCGCTAAAACTGGTGGGGTCTATCTCGGTAATCTCTCGGCCCGTTTCCTGCTTGAAACGCAGCATAGCCCCCATAGTGGGGCTACAGGGGTATGCCGTGCCGTTTATATTTATTTCGTTGCGTTTCATGCGCCTGCGGTTTCAGGGGTTTCGGTACATAATCTACAACCAATGAAAATACAAAGCAAATTCCAAACCGACAAAAGGGGCTATTGACAATGCGCTTAGAAAAGCAGCCCGTCAGGCTAAAACACGTGGTTATTCATAATTGATTCTTCCATTGACTTGTCAGATTTGACTCGAGGCATCAAAGGCCGTGTTAGTCAATCGGAAATTCAGGAAGTGATTGTTATTTTAACAGCAAAGACCTGACGCTCTCAAAAGAGACTATTCTGGCCAAGGATTTTATTATGCAACAAGAGAACTTCAAATAAAGAAGTCCTCTTGAAGGAGGGCCAAGGCCTTGCGGCTTAGAACCAATGCAAAATCACAAACAATTATTGAATTACAAAAGTTTATGAGCTGAAAATGACAAATGTAGAGTCACGAAAATGATAAAGAGCGTGAATCGTGTGTAAAAGAATTATTATTACAGCATAGAAATCTCACGATTTTTAGCTACTTTTGCACATAAATGCCCTTATGGGTAGCCAATGCAATGCTTGGGCTTGCTTTGGCGACCCGATTTTTAACAGCCTTGAAAATTTTTAAGATAATGAAAATACAATATTTGGCAGCGGCTTTTCTGATTGGCGCATCCGTGAGCGCCAGCGCAGCAATCGGAACCATGCGCAGCAACGCTGTCGGCGAACTTGCCGCTTATTGTGCTCCCCAGAGCTCCACAAATCATCCTTCGCTCGTTTTCATGCCCGACGGACAATCGTATCTGGTTCGTTCGGACGACCATCGCAGCCTGATTGTAAAAGATATCGCCTCGGACAAGGAAATCAATACGCTTTTTGATGTCACTCATACGCGCGAAACTACTCTGCCCGACTTCGAAGGTTTCATTTTAAGCCCGGATGCATCGAAAATTATCGTGTGGCGAAATTCCGAAGCTATCTACCGCCGCTCGTCGACTGCCGAATACTATGTATACGAAGTGCGCTCGCGCATTCTGAAACCTTTGTCGACAGAGCATCCCCGACAGAGCGTGCCCGTTTTTTCGCCTGACTCAAGGATGGTGGCCTTCGTTGCCGACAATAATATTTATGCCGCAAAACTCGATTACGGCACGGAAGTAGCTGTGACAACAGACGGTGCACCCGGTAAAATCATCAACGGAGCCACTGACTGGGCATACGAAGAGGAATTCTCTGTCACCTCGCTTATCGCATGGGCTCCCGACAATCTTACATTATGCTATGTGAAATTCGACGAGTCACAGGTTCCGATATACACACTCCCCATTTACGCCGGCACATGCAATCCCGATGAAAAATATGAACTTTATCCAGGCATCTGGAGCTACAAATACCCCGTAGCAGGCGCCACAAACTCCACCGTGACTCTTCACAGCTACGATGTGGAGACCCGTAAGACAAAGCAGATTGAGCTTCCGTCGGGAAGCGGTTACTACATTCCACGCATAGCCTACGGACCTCAGCCGTCGCAACTGATGGTGGCTACTCTCAACCGCGATCAGAACCGTTATGAGATATTCTGCTCCAATCCGAAGTCTACCGTGACCAAATCGGTATACGTTGAAGAATCGAAGGCATGGATTGAGCCTGAAGCATACGAGCAGCTGCATTTTGGCAGCAATTCATTTGTCGTAGCATCGTCGTCCGACGGATACACACGCTTCAAGGAGTTCTCCTACACCGGCTCGCCTCTCAAGACTATCACCAAGCCCGACTGCGACGCCACTGCTTATTATGGTAGCGATGAGTTGGGCAACCACTATTTCCAAGCTGCGGCGCCCACTCCCATGGAGCGCACCGTTTACCGTCTCGACCGCAAGGGCACATACACAGCCGTATCTGCCGAAGAGGGCACGACCAATGCCTCATTCGCTCCAGGATGCCGCTATATGCTCAAAAACTACAGCTCTATTAAAAACGTGCCGGTCTACAGCTTGTGCAAGGCCGACGGCAAAGTAATACGCGTCCTCGAGGACAATAAGGCTTTCGAATCGAAAGTCGCTGCTCTTTTACCCCAAAAAGAATTCATCAAGGTGCCCGGAGGCGATGGCGTTGAAATGAACGGATATATCGTAAAACCGCGCGATTTCAACCCGTCGAAGAAATACCCCGTAATCATGAGCCAATACAGCGGCCCCGGCTCTCAGCAGGTGCTCAACCGCTGGAGCTTCGACTGGGAAGCCTATTTCGCATCGAAAGGTTTCATTATCATTTGTGTCGACGGTCGTGGCACCGGCGGTCGCGGAACAGCCTACCGCACGGCAGTGTATAAAAATCTCGGACATTACGAGACTATCGACCAGATTGCCGCCGCACGCTATGCTGCTACACTCCCCTATGTCGACGGCTCAAAAATAGGCATATACGGCTGGAGCTTCGGCGGTTACGAGACTCTTATGGCCGCCTCCGCCGACAACAGCCCCTATGCGGCAGCCGTTTCGGTAGCACCAGTCACCGACTGGCGATTCTACGACAGCATATACACCGAGCGATATATGCTCACTCCGCAGCAGAACGAACGCGGATATTCCGATGGCTCGGCAATCGGGCGCGCACTGCATCTGGCATGCCCTCTCCTTATAATGTACGGAACAGCCGACGATAACGTGCATCCGGCCAACAGCCTCCAGTATGTGTCGACTCTCCAGAGCGCCGGCATACTCTGCGATATGTTCGTTTTCCCGCAGAAAAACCACTCCATAAACGGATGTAACGCCCGTCAGGTAGTATATGCCCGTATGCTCTCATTCTTTGAAGAAAAACTGAAATAATTTCATGTCTGACAGCAACAGAACAGAACTGAAGCGTACCGACATCGCACTGAGCACCCTGTGGGCCAACTGGGCTCTCGCTTACGGTGCCATTACCTTGCCATTGGTACTCGCCATATTCGTGCCGCGGATATGGATACCTTTTATTTGCCTCGCCGGAGCATATATAGTTAAAGTGATGATTCGGCGCAATCTCACAAGCAACATAAGCGCATGCTCGTTGGTCGTAAATCTTGCCTACCGGGTATTGCTGCTGTCGGCTTTGGTAATGTTTTTAGTAGTCGTAATCTACACCGACTGGCTTGTGCCCACGGTGATACATCTTCAGCTCTACAATACCGAACTGCCCTTTATCACCTGCCTGGTTGAATTTCCCATTGTTGCAGTAATGTCAGCCATAACAATATATACAGGCCTGAACAACCGCATATGCCGCGAGTGTCAACGCCGCCACGGCTTCTACGCCGGCGACAGCGTTGTGGCCACGCTATACTACCGCGACTCCAAATATCAGGCAATGATACTACTTGTGCTGTCGCTCACCATCGGCGGCATAGAATACTGGTATTATTTCAGCCGATACATAAACGCGAGCCTAAATTCGCCCGACCTGTTCTTCTTCAATTATATGCCGCTGGGCATATATCTGCTCTCACTGTTTTTCATGTGGCAGCGCTACAAGTCGATGCATGCAATATACAGCGCGATCGAAGAGCAACACCCCGGAGCCGAAGGGTCGACAGTACTGCGTTATCTGATTTTCTGCGAAGACGATTTACTGCTCCGGCAAAACAAAAACGGCATATGGGATACACCGGCGATTGCAGTAGCACACCGCACACGCAGCATAAGCCCGAAGGAAGCCAACGACATACTCGAAAACATCGAGGGCATCTCCGGAGCGCATGTCAAATATCTCTATTCGAACGAAGGTTTTGCCAAAGGCTCGAACATGCTGCATTTTTCGGCCTTCATTACCAGCGACCGCAAAGAGAGCCTTCTCAAGTCCGGTTATCAGTGGTTTACACCATATATGCTCGATGTGTCGCTTGCAGCAGGTGCCATACAGCATCATCTTGCCAACGAATTATATCGTATACACACCATGACAATGGCGTGGAAAACATACGACCGCACAGGCCGACGGCTATACGAAATCAAGCACTATCGTCCAACATTCCGCTTCCGCGACATGCGCGAATGGGATATAGACTACAACGATTCGACATGGTTCGACATAGCTGCGAACAACGAAGACAACAACTTCTTCCGCGTTCGGCAGTTTCTGCGCAAAATAACAGATATTTTCCGTCCGCACAAATCCTGAGATGACAGACAAACAACCGGCAATAGCGATAGTCGGCCCCACGGCATGCGGCAAAACACGCCGCGGCGTGGCACTTGCTCAACGCTTGTGCGGCGAAATTGTGAGCGCAGATTCGCGACAGGTCTACCGCGGCATGGATGTCGGCACAGGAAAAGACCTGTGTGAATACGGCGATATCCCATATCACCTCATCGACATTGCGCCGGCCGGGTACAAATACAACCTCTACGAATATCTGCGCGACGCTCGCAAAGCCATTGAAAACATCAGGTCGCGCGGACACATGCCCATTGTGGTCGGCGGCACAGGCCTCTATGTGGAGTCGCTGCTAAAAGGCATGGATTTGGCCGAAGTGCCGCACGACGAAACCCTGCGTAAATCGCTCGAAACAAAGTCACTCGACGAGCTGTCGGATATTTTGGCATCTATGAAACGCCTGCATAATACCACCGACGTCGACACGGTGCAGCGGGCCATTCGGGCAATCGAGATAGAGACTTATTATGCAGGGCATCCCGAAGCGGCCAAAGCCGCGAAGGAGCCACAACCAATCGAAGCCATTGTAATCGGCATCGACATACCGAGAGACGAGCGCCGACGCCTCATTTCCGAGCGTATGCGCCGACGATTCGACAGCGAGAATATGCTCGCTGAAGTCGAAGGTCTGCTCGCTTCGGGCATAAGCCCCGACGACCTCATTTATTACGGTCTTGAATACAAGTATCTTACCCTCTGTATCACCGGACAGCTGACCCGTGCCGACATGGAGCAGCAACTCGAAATCGCCATACATCAGTTTGCCAAACGACAGATGACATGGTTCCGGGGCATGGAGCGTCGCGGCTTCCACATCGAATGGCTTCCCTACGATATAAGCGACGACGAATTCTGTTCGCGAGCATGCTCGCTTATGGCTGAGAGACAAGAAAAAAACAAGCGATGAACCCGACGAAAAATCTCAGGCATACACACGGCCTGCTGCTTGCAGCCGCCCTGCTGTCGTGCCATGCGTCGGCAATCGCACAGCGGCATCTTGCCGAAGTTGGAGCCGACTGCTCTTCGCTGGAATATCATCTGCGACTGGCTCCGCTGAAAAACACCGACAGCCGTTGTTCGCTCATCTGGAATTATACCGACAGCGCCAACTTCCGGGCGCTGCGATACACAATACCCTCACTCAGTTCGAGCGACAATCTTGCCGGCTTTGAAAGCCAATATGAATTGATTGAGTATAAAGACGGTGCCGAGACCATAGTCGCCGCCGGCTCATTCCGCGACTCCTACACCTCTCATCCGGCACTGTCGGCCATGCTGCGCGTACTCCCCTCCTCTGCATGTGTCGATATCGGTTCGGGCAAGGCCGCGGTGTCGATTCCGATTGTGTACAGTCACGAAAATTCGTGCACAGGATATGCGTGCAGCCACCAGTTACAGGAGCTGCGCAACGACATCACCGCCAGTCGAACGGCACTGCCCGAAAAATCGCAGTTTCAGTCGCTCGACAGCCTGCGGAGTCATATTTCCGCATCGAAAGACGCTTACGAAGCCTTTTGGATTTATCTCGACCGTGACACAAACATCTCTAAAGCCGTGCCGGGCGGACGATACACTCTCGCCACAATATCCGACGGCCGAGGCGCATACGACATCATATATATCGACGGCATTGATAAAGGCAACTCTCGCTGGCAGCCGTTCACTATCAAAGGGCAACTACAACCCACAATTTTCGCCGACCATTTCAATCTGCACTGGCTCGACAACAACGGCCTTGTAGCCGACAAAGAAGCAAACGCCACTATTGAAATTCAGGGAACAGTGCTGAAGCTTACCTTTCCTATGCTAAAGAGTTCGATGCGTTTCAGCCGCGTACCGAAATAAACCGCCAATCTCCGCGAGAATCAAAAACGAATTAAAAAAGCGCCCCTGCCGAAACAGAGACGCTTATATTTTCTAAACCAACAGTGTATTACTGGAGACCCGAAACGGTCATCTCACCGTTGATTTTGGCCACAAGACCCTGAAGCACTTTGCCCGGGCCGAGTTCTACAAACTCTGTGGCACCATCGGCAATCATGTTGCGAACAGTCTGAGTCCAGCGGACGGGAGCTGTAAGCTGGGCAATGAGATTGCCCTTGATTTCAGCCGGGTCGGTGTGAGGCAGAGCGTCCACATTCTGGTAAACGGGGCACTGAGGTGTGTGGAATTCGGTGTGGTCGATAGCCTCGGCAAGTTCGGCACGTGCAGGCTCCATGCAGGGCGAGTGGAAAGCACCACCCACCTTGAGACGAAGAGCGCGTTTTGCACCGGCAGCCTTGAGCTTCTCGCAGGCAGCCTCAACAGCAGGCACTTCACCTGAAATAACGAGCTGTCCGGGGCAGTTGTAGTTTGCACAAACAACAACACCGTCGATGCTGCCGCATATTTCCTCAACAGTCTCGTCGGGAAGAGCGAGCACCGCAGCCATAGTCGACTCTTTCATTTCACAAGCCTTCTGCATGGCATTGGCACGGGCAGCTACAAGACGTAGACCGTCTTCAAAGCTGAGAGCTCCGGCAGCTACAAGAGCCGAAAACTCGCCGAGCGAGTGGCCGGCGACCATCGACGGATTGAAGTCGGCTCCGAGCGATTTTGCAAGAATCACAGAGTGAAGGAAAATAGCAGGCTGTGTCACCTTTGTCTGACGGAGGTCTTCGTCCGTACCGGCAAACATGAGGTCGGTGATACGGAAACCGAGTATGTCGTTTGCTTTTTCAAATAATTCGTGAGCCTCTGCGTTGTTGTCGTAAAGGTCTTTGCCCATTCCGACAAACTGTGCGCCCTGGCCCGGAAAAACGAATGCTTTCATATTATCTTTATTAAATATCCTAAAAATCTGCGCAAAGTTACGCATTTTTTCCGATTTTTTTGTAACTTTACATTACAATTTACCAATCAGCGAATTAATACAACCCACACTACCATGACATCGCTCTATTTTATCCCTCTCATTTTCGGTCTCGGCACCCCCGAAATCATCATTATCATGCTTGTTGTGCTTCTGCTTTTCGGCGGCAAAAAGATACCCGAACTCATGCGCGGCCTCGGTAAAGGAGCCAAGATGTTCCGTCAAGGTATGGAAGAAGCTAAAGCAGAGCTTGAGAAGCCCGTCGACACTAACTCCGACAACGACACAACAGGCAAAGACCGAATCTAAAAAACCGCTAACCCTCATACCTCTCTCCTTTCAATACAGACGATGGACAAACAGATGTCTTTCTGGGACCACCTCGACGCTCTGCGCAAGGTGCTTTTCAACATTATCATACTCACAGCATTGATTGCCGGAGGTATGTTCGCCGCCATGCCCTGGATTTTCGACAACATTATCATGGCACCATGCTCGCCGTCTTTCGTCACGTATTCCTTTTTTGACAGAATTGCCGGAGAATTGGGCTTCGACGGCCTTTCGACCGGCGACTCTTTCAAAGTGAACATTGTGAGCATACAACTCACATCACAGTTCTTCATTCATATGTCGGCCGCATTCTGGGGCTCGCTCGTTATCGCATTCCCATTCATTATATATATGATATGGAAGTTTGTAAGCCCCGGATTATACGAAAACGAACGAAAAGGCGCCACTCGCGCTTTTTTCTTCGGCAACATCATGTTCTACCTCGGAGCCACGGTCGGCTACTTTCTCATTTTTCCTCTCTCTGTGCGCTTTCTCGCATCGTATCAGCTCAGTACCTCTATAGAGCCTATTGTATCGCTCGACAGCTACATGGACACCTTCTTCATGATGCTCCTCGCCATGGGAGCCGTCTTCGAGCTCCCGCTGTTCGCCTATCTGCTCGGCAAAGCAGGCCTCATGCACCGCGCGTTCTTCTCCACTTATCGTCGGCACGCAATAGTGGGGCTGCTGCTGCTGGCAGCCATTATCACCCCTACCAGCGACCCCTTCACCCTCTTCCTCACCTTCACACCTATCTATGCGCTGTGGGAACTCAGCTCACGCCTTGTTCCGGCTGATAAGCCCGACGATGAGACTGCAAGCGCGCCCCAGACTGTATCATGAAAATCACAAAACTGAGAATAG
Organism: Muribaculaceae bacterium; assembly: GCA_003979155.1. GTDB lineage: Bacteria > Bacteroidota > Bacteroidia > Bacteroidales > Muribaculaceae > CAG-873. Next base: position 3,900 of record RYWL01000011.1, on the reverse strand, counting down.
GACTTCTCGGACGCATCGTCATTGCCATAGTCCTCGGCATCGGTGCCGGCCTCGTTTTTCCCGACTGGCTTTCGAGAATATTCACCACCTTCGGCAGCATTTTCAGCAACCTCCTCGGGTTTATCATACCACTGCTCATACTCGGCTTTGTAGCACCCGCTATTGCCGACATAGGACGCAAGGCAGGAGCCATGCTCGGCGTGACAGTGCTGATAGCCTATCTTATGACATTCGCTGCCGGCATGGCATCATATTTCACTGCTTCGTCGGTTTTCCCGGCACTGATAGGCGATGCCAGATTCCCCTACGGAGCCTCCGAATCCGCATCGGCTCTCGCTCCTTACTTCACAATCACCATGGAGCCACTGATGACGGTGATGTCGTCGCTCGTGCTCGCCTTTGTGCTCGGCTTCTGTTGCGCCATTCTGCCCGACCAGACTTGCACACTCAAAAGCCTGCTGGGCGACTTCCGCAATGTAATCAAAATGATTATCACACGGCTGATTGTGCCGCTGCTGCCCCTCTATATATTCGGCATTTTCCTCGATATGACGGCTGCAGGCAAAGTTGCGCCGATACTTATGACTTTTGTAAAAATCATAGTCGTAATTTTTGTGCTGCATGTAGGCATACTCATCCTTCAGTATTGCATAGCGTCGCTCTTCTCACGCAAAAATCCCTTTAAAAGCCTTTGGACAATGATGCCGGCCTACGCCACAGCACTTGGCACACAGTCGTCGGCCGCCACAATTCCCGTAACACTTGAGCGGACTATTCACATGGGCGTGCGACCCGATATCGCCGGTTTTGTGATTCCGCTCTGCGCCACAATACACATGTCGGGCTCGACTCTCAAAATTGTGGCATGCGCCGTAGCGCTCATGATTGTTCACGGCATGCCGTTCGACGCAGTCATGTTCACATCATTTGTGGCAGCCCTCGGAGTGACGATAGTCGCAGCTCCCGGCGTGCCAGGCGGAGCCATCATGGCTTCGCTCGGCCTTCTGTCGAGCATCCTCGGGTTCTCTGAAGCCGACAACGCAATGATGATAGCACTCTACATAGCAATGGACAGCTTCGGCACGGCCTGCAATATCACCGGCGACGGTGCAATAGCCCAAATCATCAACCGGCTCTTTCCTGCTTCACACGAAGGCTAAGAGACAAAGAAAAGGTGAGGCGTAGATGCTGAAATTGTCATCTACGCCTCATGATTAGAGCTGAGATACAGCGATGTTATAATTGGTTTCTACGTTCTCATGCACTGCGCGCTACGCCGTTTGCGTGCAATCATAAAATCGCAGCTCTTCTTACATTCTATAGAACTCGGCGAAAGCTTTTACTGTGTAGACATGGTCGGCACACGATGCGGTCTCGCTGCACGAGTGCATGGCCCACAGAGGCGCGCCCATGTCGACTCCGCGAAGAGGTATCTGAGAAGTGAGTATATTGCCGAGGGTCGAACCACCTGCAACATCGCTGTGATTTACAAAATACTGCACGGGGACTCCTGCCTTGCGGCATATTTCTGCAAATACGGCTGCTGAATCGGCATCGGTCATATACTTGCAGTTGGCGTTCACCTTGATGCAGGGACCTCCGCCAAGCACGGGGTGATTGGTCGGGTCTTGTTTTGCCACATAATTGGGATGCAGGCCGTGGGCGTTGTCTGCCGAAATCATAAATGAATCTGCAACGGCCCGCATAAAATCGCGCTCGGTGCCGCCCTGCGCATAAATCAGCGAACGGAGAATATGTTCAAGCACAGGCGATGCTGCGCCCTGCTTTGTGCCCGAACCGGTCTCTTCATTGTCGAAGACAGCCAAGACGCGTGTGTTCCGCGTCTTACGGTCGGCCTCGGAGAGCAAGGCCGTAAGGCCGGCATGCACCATCGAGAGATCGTCGAGACGGCCCGAACATATCATGTTGTTGTCAACACCGACAATTTCCGCTTTGGCCGTATTGTATAGCGACAGGTCGTAATCGATAATACTCTCCGGGGCTACTCCCAGCTCTTCTGCAACGAGCCTGCAAATCATACCTTTGCTCTCCTTACATCCGAGTGCAACGACAGGCAGCATGTCTTCTTGCTTTGAGAGCTTGTTGCCTTCATTTACCGCACGGTTGAAATGGATCGCCAGATGTGGAATAACCATCAGCGGACGGCGGAACATCACCATGCGCGCCTCGGGCTGCAAAGGATTGTCGCTACGGAGCATAACACGTCCGGCAATCGAGAGCGGACGGTCGAACCAAGTGTAGAGAATCGGGCCGCCATACACTTCTGTATTCAGCTTCACAGCACCCCCCTCGCAGGCAATCTCGCAATTGGGTTTGATGCGGAAGCCGGGCGAGTCGCTGTGTGCCGAAATGATATGAAAGCCCTCCGACGGCATACCATCACCTACAATGAAAGCAAATACAGCCGAACCGTTTTTCACAACATAACGGCGGTCGCCGCTTCTAAGGCTCCACTCGGCACGCATGTCGAGTTCTTCAAATCCGGCTTTGCGGAGAAGGCGGCACGTAGTATCTACCGCCAGAAAATTGACCGGCGACGCATCCATGAAGGCACACAGGTCGTCTATGATGTTTTGTTCTTTCATTGCGTAAAAACTATCAAATGTTTTTTCAGTTTACAATCGGTAAAATTCATGTCAGAAGGCATGATGATAGGTATAGTCTGCGGCGCGGAGAGCGCTGCAGATTACCGCAGAGAGATACGTGTCGAAGCGGTATTTCAATTCCGACACGGCATCGGGCATCTCGTAGCTCGAAATCTGACTTACGGTAGCGGCAAAATCGGCCAGTTGCTGATATATGTCGGCCAACTGTTCCGACAGCGACACGGCCACCGGCGTATCGGAATAACGCATATCCTCAACCGATGTGTCGAGATACATGTCGTTTTCGCCCAGCACGGCGCTTATAGCATCACGCACTTCGTTATATTGTTCTTCTGTAAGGGTCTCATATATCGCGCCGGTCTCGTCGGCTCCGCCATCGGGGTCGCCGTCGTTGCCATAAGGCCTGGTATCCATCAATATTACATAGATACGCGGCAGGTAGCGCAGAACCTCACGCAAGAAATCGCGAGGCTCCTGCTCTCGGCACGCAAGCATGGCCTTACAATACTCTACCGCAAGTCCGGCCAGACTCACTGCTTTGGAAGATGTTCCGTTCATATTATTCATTGGTTTTCATTTGCGGCCTCCGGTCTTGGCCGGAGCCACACCATAAAGACGATTTTCCAATATATATTTATAAACGCCTTCGGGCAGGAAATACTGCATGTTAAGGCCTTTCGACAATGCCCGTCGAATGAAGGTGCTCGAAAGGTCTATCATAGGCGCATGCACTACTTCGAGACCGATGACATGCTCGTCGTCGACAGGATAACCCGGACGCAGATACACCATCACTCCGTAATCGTCGAGTATTCGCTGCGCCTCGCGCCACTGGTCGAAAATCTGCCAGTTGTCACTGCCGATAATCAGCTTGAATCTTATTTCCGGATAGCGCGAGTGTAGCTCGTCGAGAGTTCTTATGGTATACGACGGCGTGGGCATTGAAAGCTCTATGTCGCATATGTCTATACCCTTGGCACCCTTGGCGGCGATTGACAGCATCTGCAATCGCTTTGTATCGGGCAGAAGTTCGCCCGGCTCCTTGATAGGATTTCGGGGCGAAAGGGTAAGCCATACACAGTCTACATAACCCCACTGCACAAGATACGACGCAAGCATCATGTGGCCTATATGAACCGGATTGAACGAGCCTCCCAGAATACCTACAGTGTACATAAGAGAGAAGTTCTGAGTCAATAAAGTGCCGTAAAGCCTTTTAGAGCTTGTTTAAAAACAAATGTGAATAATAAATTAAGCATCAGTCAATATTTCA
>RYWL01000075.1 GCA_003979155.1 Muribaculaceae bacterium | reverse complement strand
AAATCCGCTCTTCTTTGCGTTTTCCGATTTTTCGGCTTGTCATCATTTGACACCGTAACAACTCTGATATTAAGTCGTTTAGCGTCATTTCTCCCATTTTTCGAGGTTATTCCAGAGATTTTTCGTAACTTTGCACTGCGGCTTCCATCACGTTTTGCCACATAAATTCTATGATAGAACGCATCGTAATCATTGACAACGTCGACCCTTTAGCTTTTTATGGTGTAAACAACGCCAATATGCAGCTTATCAAGAATTTGTATCCCAAGCTGCGCATATCTGCGCGTGGTTCGGTGCTCCGCGTCATTGGCGAGGAGCGTGAGACTGCCGATTTCGAATCTAAAATTCATCAGCTTACAACATACGTAGAGCGTTACAACTCCCTTAGCGAGGATGTGATTGTTGATGTAATCAAAGGCGATGCTCCTAAGATAAAAAAGAGCGACGGCGTGATTATTTTCGGCATGAACGGCAAGCCCATTCAGCCGCGCAATCAGCATCAGCACGACCTCGTGCAGGCTTTCGAGAACAACGACTTGACTTTTGCACTCGGTCCTGCCGGCACCGGCAAGACATATATAGCCATCGCACTGGCGGTGCGTGCCCTCAAAAACCGCGAGGCACGCAAAATTATTCTTTCGCGTCCGGCCGTAGAGGCCGGTGAGAAACTCGGTTTCCTTCCCGGAGATATGAAAGACAAAATCGACCCGTATCTCCAGCCGCTCTACGACGCCCTCGAAGACATGATTCCGGCTGCCAAGCTCAAGGAGTATATGGATACGAAGGTAATACAGATTGCACCGCTTGCATTTATGCGTGGCCGTACGCTTAACGATGCAATTATCGTGCTCGACGAAGCTCAGAACACCACCACTCACCAAATCAAGATGTTTCTCACGCGTCTGGGCATGAACGCCAAGATGATTATAACCGGCGACGTTACCCAGATAGACCTTCCGAGAGCCACACAGTCGGGTCTCGTTCAGGCTCTGCGTATACTCGACGGTGTGAGCGGCATAGGCAAAGTAGAGTTCGTAAAAAAAGATATTGTGCGCCACTCGCTGGTGCAGCGTATTGTCGAGGCTTACGAGAAGCACGCCGAAGAGGAGAAGGAGCGGCGCTCGGCGGAGAACGGCGGCGACACCCCGGCCGCAGACGCCATTCCCTCGCCGACAGACTTACAATAACCCTATCTGACTAAAAAACAATAAACAAATCATATCACAGGTCATGACACTTACAAGCACAGATTTCCACTTTCCGCATCAGGATGCGCCCGTTTACCACGGCAAGGTGCGCGACGTTTACTCAATCGAAGGCAATATTCTCGTAATGGTTGCCACCGACCGTATTTCGGCTTTTGATGTAGTGCTCCCCGAAGGAATCCCCTACAAGGGTCAGGTGCTCAATCAGATTGCAAACTACTTCCTCGACGCAACATGCGAGAAAGTGCCCAACTGGAAACTCGCTGAAGTCGACCCCATGGTCACAGCAGGCATCCGTTGCGAAGGTTTCCGTGTGGAGATGATTATCCGCGGCTATCTCGCCGGCAGCGCATGGCGTGAATATGCATCGGGCGTGCGTGAAATTTGTGGTGTCAAGTTGCCCGAAGGTCTTCGTGAAAACGAACGTCTTCCCGAACCCATAATCACCCCCACAACCAAGGCCGACGCCGGCCACGATGAAAATATTTCACGTGAGGAAATCATAGCCCAGGGACTTGTAAGTGCCGAAGACTATGCCGTGATGGAGCGCTATACACGCGACCTCTTCGAAATAGGTACCCGTATGGCTGCCGATAAAGGCCTCATCCTTGTCGATACAAAATATGAATTCGGCAAGCACGAGGGCAAAGTTCTGCTCATCGACGAGGTTCACACCCCCGATTCGTCGCGTTACTTCTACGCCGACACATATGCCGAGCTTTTTGCAGCAGGCAAGCCCCAGCGCCAGCTCTCGAAGGAATTTGTGCGCCAGTGGCTTATGGAAAACGGCTTTATGGGCCGCCCCGGTGAAAAAGTTCCTGAAATGACTCCGGCAGTATGCAAAGCCATCTCCGACCGCTATATCGAGCTCTACGAGCACGTTACCGGCCGTAAATTCGTTCCGGCTACTGAAGCCGACGCAGGCAAGCGCATCGAGACCGGCGTTCTTGATTTTCTCGACAGCCTCAAGCACTGATGCCGGAGGTTGAAAAAATAAACCCTTACGGCGGCGACAGGCGTAGCAAAGACCGTCAGGTGCAGTCGATGTTTGATAACATCGCACCGGCCTACGACATGATGAATCATCTGATGACCGGTTTCCTCGACCGTTACTGGCTCAGATGCCTTGTGAAGGAGGCGGCCTCTGTGAAACCATTGCGAATCGTCGACCTTGCCACCGGCACGGGCGATGTGGCGTTTGCCCTTGCCCGGCGCCTGCCGGAGGCTGCTGTCACCGGTCTCGACCTATCGGAAGGCATGCTCGACAAAGCGCGGGAGAAGGCCGCAGGTTCGGATGCGGCCCGTAACATAAGCTTTGTGCAGGGCGACTGTCTCGCCACCGGCCTGCCCGATGCCTGTGCCGATGTTGTCACCATTGCATATGGTGTGCGCAACTTTGCCGACATCGCCGCAGGCTATCGCGAGATGATGCGCATTCTCCGCCCAGGTGGCAAGTTGTGTGTGCTCGAGCTCTCGGCTCCCACTGGAAAACTCACGGGAGTTTTATACCGTCTGTATGCCGGTAAGGTAATACCGGCTGTAGGACAGATGCTTTCGCACGACAGCCGCGCGTACTCTTACCTTCCGGAAAGTGTTGCCGTCGTACCCAGCGGCGGAGCCATGCTTTCCATGATAACCGACGCCGGCTTTGTCCGTGCGCGTTTCTGCCGTTTCACATTCGGTGTTTGTACACTTTATACGGCTTCCAAGCCGCTGTAATCTCTCTACTGTAAATCACGTTTCTGCTATGACATTAAGACTACTGACAGCACTGTTTGCCTGCACTATGTCGCTGGCAGCCTCGGCCCAGGCCATGTTTTTCAACACTGCAAGGGTCGCCGACAGCACTGATATAGTACAGACCACACGCAAGGCATTTGAGACCCCGGCCAAAGACCGGCCTGTAGCTGAAAAAACTGCCCGCGCCACAAAAATTCCTGAAATACTGAATATCAATTCTCTGACAGAGGATGAACTCGAGTACTTTGAAGAAATCTTCGCCGTGCTCGATTCCGTGCCTTACGATACAGTTGTGGTCATGAAGCCGCTGCCCGATGTATTCTTCATGCCTGCCGTGTACCGCACATTTGAGTTTGCCGACACAGCATCGGCGCTGCATGCCGATTTTTCGGGCCGTCCAGAAATGCGCTGGCTTGAAGAGGAAGAAGCGCAGATCCGCAACATGAAGCGCATACAGCGCTCGCTGTTCATCGACCATCCCGAGTATGTGTTCTACAATATAGATATGCTTCCCGAGGCCCCCAAGGCTTACCATGCCGTTGTAAACCCCGAAGACCATACGATAAGAATCGAGGAGACTGTCAAGGAGAAGCCTATGGCTCCGACCTTCGAAGTGGCGCAGGTACGCAAGCGTCACTGGATTCGCTCGTTCAACGCATCCCTCCAGTTCTCGCAGGCTTATGTGTCGCCCAACTGGTATCAGGGTGGCAAGAGCAACCTCAATATGCTTGCCAGCATCTATTATAATGTGAAGTTGAATCAGGCTTATCATCCCAATCTGTTGTTCGAAAATACTTTCCAATATAAATTGGGTATGAACAATGCGCCCGATGACGAGCTGCACTCCTACTCGATTTCCGACGACCTTTTTCAGATTAACACCACTTTCGGTCTGAAAGCTGCCAAACGCTGGTATTACTCATTCAACGGCCAGTTCAAGACTCAGCTGCTCAATTCATATCCTACCAATTCAAATGATTTGCGCTCGGCCTTTCTCGCCCCCGGCGAGCTCAATGCCGGTTTAGGTATGACGTACAACTATGCCAACTCGAAGCGTACGTTTACTTTCGATGCCTCGATAGCCCCCCTTTCGTACAATCTGAAAATGGTTTTCAATTCCAAAATTCAGCCGCAGAATTTCGGTGTAGACGAGGGGCATAAAACAAAGCATAATTTCGGTTCGAGCACGGAGCTGAAGCTGTATTGGAAAGTGTGTTACAACATTTCGTTCTCGTCGCGCCTCTTTGCCTTTACCGACTACGACAGTGCATATGCCGACTGGGAAAACAAACTCACATTTGACATCAACCGCTTCCTCTCAACGAATATTTTCTGCAACGCGCGCTACGACACAAATACTCGCCCGTGCGACGACCCTTCGTGGCACAAGCTGCAGGTGAAAGAAATTATTTCGGTGGGATTCAGCTATAGATTCAACAGTATCTGATACGAACAACCGTGCGCATCTCCCTCCTTATATCCTTACTTCTGTTGTGGCAGCTTGTCGCTGCCACACCGCCACGGGTAAATTATGTAGAAGATGATGCCGGCAACTTTTCGCCCGAAGGGCGTTGGCAGGCAGGAGGCGACGGTGCCGTTTTCGAGATTCGGCCGCGAGCCGGACATAACGGAGTATTCGACCTTGTGCTCCTGTCGTCGGCCGACATGTCGCTTTCGCCGGGAGTGAAAATGGGTGCGATGACATCTACCGGTACGCCTTACAGCTACGATGCGTCGATGCTCGCACGACCCGGCGACAAGACCTTTGCCAAAGTGTACAGGTTTATATTTAAGTTCGAGCCCGATTTTTGTTCGTTCAGCATGACACCCTATCACCGTGGCAAACGGGTGAATCTACTTCGCTGGGTGCCTTACCTCTTCCGTGTGAGCATAAGCGAAACGGATACCCGTCCCAAAAATGTAGACGAGGCGTTCAGGCTGTCGGGCAATTATTCTTCTTACCCGGTTATTCTCTGATTCAACTATGAAAATGTCGCGAAGTCTGTCGTTCGGTTTTTATATACTATGCGTTCTTATGTTAGCTTCGGCAGCATTTGGCCAGCGTACTACGCGCCACAAGCTCCGTCCGGCAACTGCGGCGTCAGCTGCCGATGCGAGTGCCGATATGGTGCAGCTTGATACAATTGTGGCTCCGGAGCCGCGTATGCTCGGTGTCAACGGTTATGACAAGCCTCTTCGCTCAAGGCGCGAGACATTTTTTGTGACAAACAACTCCGATGCGGAACTGGCTTCTATTGCATTCACAATCACGTATTACGACACCTCACGCCGTATGCTCCACAAAGTGTCGCATCATGTTCCTGTGCGTGTTCCTGCGTCCGAAACCCGTCAGGTGAGCATAAAATCGTGGGATACGCAGTTTGCGTTTTATCATGTGCGCTCGCCATTGCCGCGCGGCACGGTGCAGGCTTCGCCCTACGAAGTTGCAATATCGGTCGATACTGTTTTTGTCGTCCGTTGATACAGAGCACGAGCCTTTGTTCTACCGATAGTCGCTGAAGCGCTCGCGCAGACGCTTGCGGGCAGTGAAAATGCGGCTCTTGATTGTGCCGACCGGAAGTCCGGTATACTCGGCGATTTCCTCGTACTTGTAGCCCGATACGTGCATGGAGAATGGAATGCGGAACTCGTCGGAAAAGTTGTTGATGGCCTCTGTAATCTCGCTTACGCAGTAGCTGCCTTCCGGAGTCTCGAGTCCCGAGTCCTGCGATAGGTTCAGGTGATATAAGTTGTCGGTAGTGTCGACTAAAGTTGCATTACGAACGCTCTGGCGGTAGTTGTTAATAAAAATGTTGCGCATGATTGTGAAGACCCAACCCTTGAAGTTTGTCCCTTCTGTGTACTTGTCTTCATTCTTCAGCGCCTTGAGAGTAGTGCTTTGGAGCAGGTCGTAAGCATCGTCGCGGTTGGATGTAAGCATATATGCGAAATTAAGCATATTGCTTTGGAGGTTCATCAGATTGTGTTGAAACTTTACACTTGCCATAGTTGTAATTTTTGAAGAGTGAGTATGAATTTTGTCTTCGAATACTCAAAAGTACCCTATTTTTTGCTATAGCAAGAAATTTCGTCGGTGTGAATAAATGTTAATTATATTCCCGTCTACTGTTGGCTGTATTAATGTGTTGTTATATAA
>RYWL01000074.1 GCA_003979155.1 Muribaculaceae bacterium | reverse complement strand
ATACAAGAGCGCTGAGGGGAAGCCATGTCTCATATGCGACAGCACAAGCTCGCATACAAGGCCCCACACAACGGCGTAGCCGTGGGCTGCAGGAGTGCCGCGCTCATAGCTGAAAGACTCGAAAGCATGGCCGAATGTGTGTCCGAGATTAAGCAGCTTGCGGGTGCCGCTCTCGCGCAAATCCTCGGCGACCACACGTGCTTTCACCTCCACACTGTCGCGGATAGTGCCGAGCAACTGTGCGGTGTCGGTCAGCGGATTAAGCGACAGAAGGCGGTCAATTGCCGCGTCGCCTTCGAGCAGCCCGTGCTTGAGCATTTCGCCATAGCCCGATAAAATTTCTTCGTCGGACAATGTGTTGAAAAATTCTGTTGAGATTATTGTTGCTACAGGTTCCGAAAAGACACCGACCTGATTTTTCAAGCCATTGAAATTAATCCCGGTCTTTCCGCCTACAGAGGCATCGACAGCCGCAAGGAGCGTCGTGGGCACATTGACGCACCGCATACCCCTCATATAAGTGGCGGCGGCAAATCCGCCGAGGTCTGTTACGACACCGCCACCGATATTTACAACAATAGTTTTGCGTACAGCCTCCATATCGGAGAGCTTCTTCCATACACTGGCAAGTGTGTCGATGGTCTTGTTGTCGTCACCGACAGGAATTACTATTTTGGGCGAATTCTTCACCACATCGGAAGTCTCTGCGAACTTCGGAAGCACACTGGCCTCTACATTTGTGTCTGTAATGACAATTGTTCCGGCATAGGTAAGCCCGGATATAAAGCTGTCGAGCTCTGCGCCGGCATTATCGGTAAAAATCAACTTTTCATTCATAGTCACTAAAAATCCATTTCAGCACTTTCGCACATTCGTTCATCGAATCAAGTTCTATATCGGCTCCGGCTTCGAGGAGCACACCCTTGCGCAGCGGACCCGTACGCACGCCTATAGTGAAAATGCCGGCATCCGACGCGCTCTGCACGCCTAAGGGTGCATTGTCGACAGCCAGTGCCTGCCACGGCTCTATGCCGGCCTTGTCAAGGCCTTTAAGAAATGGCTCGGGATGTGGCTTGCAGTGCTGCACGTCGAAGCCCGTGACACGTATGCCGAAAGCCTGAGGATAATCGCGGTCGAGCCGGTCGAGCACGGAGTGCTGTGCCGAGCCGGTAACAAGCACACAACGCGCACCGGCGGCAAGCACCGCGCCTACTGCATCCGATGCGCCGGGCATCATTTCGGGAGCCGGCAATTCTTTAAAAAATTCCGATTTCTGGGCATAGAGTTTCTTGCACAAATCATCGTCGGCACCATGCCCGTACTGACGGTTGAACAGTATGTTGATTGTCGAGGAACCCGTTCGACCCTCATAGCCGAAAAACTCGTTTTCCTCGGCTTTGATACCGTTCAAATCACACATTTTCTTCCATGCTCTGGCATGGAGCGGCATGGAGTCATAGAGAACTCCATCCATATCGAAAAGCACAGCTCTCGGGCATCCGAGAGGGTGTCCGACCGCCGAATAAGACTTTATGGCTTCGTCGAGAATTGATTTATCTGTCATCGCTTGAATGTTTCGTCTGCAGGAATGTCGAGAAGACCTTCCTCTTTGAGAAGTAAAGAGTCGGCCGCCGAGAAGCCGTGTTCGGGCTCATCTGTCACAGACCGGAGAGAGTCGGGAATATTTACGTTGAGTCGTGAAAAACGCGAGTCCTTCACGCCGCGGCGAAACACATTTTCTATCTGGCGGAGCAGATTTATCCTCGCCGTATCGGTAATGGCCACATCCTCGGCCGCGTTGCTGTCTTTATATTTCGCACCACCAAGACGGAACTTGTATTTGTCGGGGTTTCCTTTTATGTTTATGCCGAATTTGAATGGCAAGGGCGATTTGAGCACAGAAATATGGTAGTCGAAGTTCAGTGCAAGGTCGTTATATCCGGTAATGCCCAGGCGGTAACGGTCGATATCGAATGCGAAGGGGAAAATACGGAGCACATTGTCGCGCACAAGCATCTCCACACTCATATGCTTTATTTTGTTGTCGGCACGGTCGCGGAAGCGCAGCCATTTGCCGAGCGTAGCATATGTGTCCTTGTCGATGAAGGCGAGCGAATCGCCAGTAAGCTTCACTGCGGCATCGAGCGTCGGGAGCTCCATGTTCATGGTACTGTCGATGTCTACAGTAGCCGCTATCTCGGCATCGATTATGCCGCTGAAGCCTCGCATTATAGGCAGAATGGAGTCGACAGCGGGAACAAGCTTGAGGAAGCGCTCCACATTCATCCGCGACATGTCGAGGCTGAAGCCAAAGTGCATGTCGGACGTGCGCGGTGCGAAATACAATGCCGACAAACCGATAGCTCCGGCATCGGAAGACGCCGACAGTTTATGCAGATTTACCGAGCCGTTGTATATGAGCAACTCGCCGCCGAGATTTTTCATCAGCAAGTCGCTGTAGATGATATTGTCGGCGTTGAGGCCGATGCGGCCATCGATATTCACCGGAACAAGCAGAGGCGCGACGGAGTCGGTCGACTTGTCGAAGAGAGCATCAAGTTCTTTTTCGAGAGTGTCGCTGTCGTCGCCGCTGAAGCCCTTGCTGCTCTCGCCCCGGCGCACACGGTCGGCATAAGCCGCTCCGGCAAAGGCGGCGGCAGAGAGTTGGTTTATGTCAATAGTATCGCTCTCAAGCTCTATGTTGAGTTTGAGTGTGCTTCGACTGCCTGTCAGCGCGCGCTTTATATTTGAGACAAGTCCCTTGACGGCTATGTCGGAACTGCCGGCCTGATACGAAAGGCGTTCTACCGAAACAGAGTCGTTCGAAAAACGAAGGTCGAGATGATTGATTCTGTTTCTCAACGGGAAGTAAGGCGTGAACATGCGTGCCTGTCGCGTAGAAAGACTGCCATCGAGCACCCAGCCGAGCAGGAATTTGCGGAAACCGCTCGCAAGATTCCACTCGAGCATTTCCACATCGTTGCCTTCGTGCTCAACACCCACACGGCGAATCTTATGGTGATTGGCGCGCCGCTTCTCGACTGCCAACTTTATTACGGAGTCGACCGGAAGGTCGGGATGAAGGCTACGTATGCTGTCTGTGAGCCTTCGTATTTCCTTGCGTGTCTGCTCCGGCATAGGTTTCTTGTGCAATGAAGCCTTAAGCGAGCCGTCGGACAAAACAAAACGCGAAGTCTTCGACCCGGCGGCCACACTGCCAAGCGACAGCTCGGCCAGAAGCTCGGGAAGCCGGTCGGCGCCATTGAAGCGCTGAAGCTTCACATGTCCGGCAATGTCTCTGAAACGTGCGCCGGCGCTGTCGGTCACAGATTCGACATTGAAACGGCCTATCTTTATGCCGCCGCCAAAAGGCAACACGGCAGTCGGAGAAGCCGCTGCACCCGAATTTTCCACTCCGGCACCCAGGGTCAATGCAGCCACAGAAATTTCCGTACCGCCAAAAAGCATGGTCGCCGTGTCGACTTTCAGACCGGCACCAAGCATCGGCGTCGACAGTCGTCCGAGCGAATCTCTGTCGCGATACGACGACGTAAACGCCAGGCCAAGACGAGGAATATCGACCATTTTGGCCGTGTCGTCCGACAGATAGTAGAGCCGGCGGCCCTGCATCTTGCCCTTAGCATAAAGATTATGGAAGCCGACAGATGAAAGCATCGACATGCGACCCTTCACATCAATGTCGGTCTCTACGACTCCGCTCAGATAACCCTGAGTTATGTCGGTCACAATTGGCGGCAGAAGTTTCAGGTCTATATTGCCACGCAGACAGAGGTCAAAAGCCGGATCGCTCATCAGGTTGGTCACAGAACCCTCGAGTTGCAGAGTCGTAGCCGGTCCGGCAACGGTAAGACGGCCAATGTCTATATTTATATCATCTACACCGCCGCTGTCGAGACGTGCGCTTATGTCGAACCCGAACTTTGTGAAGCGTGCACGGCCATAGCGCAGAGGGGCATCGTCCATCGATATATTCATGAAGAACGACGGCAGGCTGTCGACCGCGGTGCGGTACGGACGCAGCAATTCGGCTTTAAGGCCCACGGCACCATCGATGTCAAAAAATGGCGGCACAAGCCGGTAGCTCTTGCGAAGACTGTCGGGCACTGCCCTGAGCTGTCCATATCTATCGACGCATCGAGACGGCCGGCTACAAAAGCTCCACGCATGGCAAATTGTTCGAACTCGATGTGCATCGGGCGCGACGGGCTCCAGTGAAGCCGCCCGTCGAGGCCAAACGAAATTTCGTTGAGGTCGATGAACTCGTTGGCATATGGAGAGTTGACGCTGCCGTCGATTTTCAACGAATACGACGGCTCACCGGCACTTTCGAGCGTTGCGTCGTGCAGAAGCACTATAGTGGCATCGGTGCTGTCGACAGCATTGTAATATCTTATTGCCTCGGGCTCAATGAAAGCAAGCCGGTTTATCGACAGTGGCGGAAGTATAAGGTCTGTGCCGGCATCGTCGCCGCCGTCGGCAGGAGCAGACTGATATATATCGAAATTACCCATGCCCGAGTGGGCGATGACTATATTTACAGCCGGACGCACAAATTCTACGTCGGAGAGCGTTATGGCACCGCAGCTGACAAGGGCCCCGAGGTCGACGGCTCCGCTGAAACGCTCTACTGCAAACAGCGAGTCGCTCCACGAGGGCAAGCCGGCACGCTCATTGGCGTCGAGAGTATCAAAAGCCAGCGAACGGACAGCCAGCGAATCGACCTTCAGCTTAAGCACCGGGAAAGCCGGCTGGAAAGCAAGCTCGACTCTCGCCACCGATACGTCGGCATTGAGCATCCGGCATGCAACGCGCTCTACCATAGGCGTAAGACGCTCGGGCCTGAGAAGTTTCACCGTGCATACAAGCATGGCACACACGGCCAGCACCAATGCCATAAGCACCATAGAGGCGACAAAAAGGATTTTAGACAAGATGCGTCGCATAGGCGTTTATTTATCGGATGGAGCCGCAGTGATATGGAAACAAGCCTGCCGACGCTCGTGTTTTACAAGGCAACGACCTTCGGAGCGGAGTGCGAACACCACTTCGGCAAGCAAATTTTTGAGGTCTTCAAAAGTACGGTGAGGTTTCGACGGGTCGTCGCAGATAAATTTGCTGTAGCTGATATCGAAAGTGGTGCCATAGCTATGGGCGCTCTCGGCACTGGCATTGCGGTTTACTCGCCGTAACTTGCCTACAGTCATCTCTGTGCGGAGTATGCTCGTCACTTTAAGCCTGTAAGCACCGCCGCCGCGTGCTGCGAGCGAGTCGGCAAAGCGCCGACCGATTTCCTCGAGCAGGGCTCTGGCATGCGGCCGCAGGTAGGCATAAGAGTGCGTAAGATTGTCGACATACAGATATTTATTCGGCACTACAGCCTCCATGCCCTTGCTTTGCTCCCATAGCGACTCCATATCGGTTATCGGACGAGCCCCGTTGGCCGACGCATATTCAAGATGAAGGGCGTTGCTGTCGTTGAACACGCGCCCGAGCATGCCGCCGATGCCGTTTATACGCAGCCGTACGCAGTTGTCGTCGGGTGCCGCGCCAGGCATGATTGCAAAATGATTTACCGTATCCGCCGGATGAAGAATAGCTTCAACGTCCGGAGTAACACCATGCATCCCATCCGCACGGCGACACGACAATGTAAGGCCTACAATTACAGCCATACATATCAATATAGGTAGTCTGCGCATTGATTCCGTTTTTTTAATATGCGAAGATACAATTTTTTTGCGACATTAAGAGCCGCACGATACTCTGTCTATGCAATTATTACTGTCTGAGTGTCTGGTTTAGAATAAAACGATGAACGGATGCTGCCTTAAAAAAGGAATCCGAAAGGCCTCAAGGGTAATTTCAACCACTCTCTGAACAATAGATGAGCACTGACGTGAGCATCATACCATTCCACAAGATTCACTGGTCTGTTGTGAGTAAACCCGATGTTGTAGCATGAAAGCATATAGGGCTTTATCGGAGAATCCGAACGACTCTTTTTATTCTTTGCAGCTGCATTTTAGTTTTGCCGACACTTTATGCGCCTTTTATATTAGTTGCGTCTTATCGGAAAGGAGTTCTGTAAGTATCTCATCATCTGAGAAGTATG
>RYWL01000073.1 GCA_003979155.1 Muribaculaceae bacterium | reverse complement strand
CATTGCGTGGGGCGCTTTTTTATAACAATCTTGTTTTATTAAAAATATTTAACTTAAATTATTTGCAAACTATTTACAAACTCTTAAATTGGCACCGAGACAAAACACAATCTTATGAAAAAGTATCTATTCCATTTGTTTTACGGGATTCTAGTATTCATGGTTGCTTCGTGTACAAACTCAGAATCCCCAAAATCACCTAATTTTGAGTCATTTAATGACTCAAACGTTTCAATCTCTATAGACGAAGCTCGCAATGAACTTAATCAGTTACTTCTTGACCAAGAGACCGCATACTCTCGTGCAGGAGTTGATTCAAAACGAGTAATAGAAAGCTTCTATACACGCTCTCTTAATCCAGACTCCCGTTCAGAAAAATCGGATTTCGAGGTATACGTATTTAATTTTGCAGACAACAAAGGCTTTGCCATAATGTCGACTGACAAACGAACACCTTCCCTTCTCGCATTAGCTGAAAACGGGAACCTCAGCGACACGACAGAAATCGACAATCCCGGTTTTAACATGTATATAAATCTACTCTCTATGGGGGACATATAAATATCCTAACGAATACGCCGGTTACATCTTTAATTGGAGTGAGATGATTGCTAAGCCCACAGCCACAAGTTGTACCGCCGACGCTCAAAATCAGATAGCTCGCCTTATGGAACAATTAGGTTCAAGTCAAAATCTGTCTGCTAATTATGGCTTAAATGCGACTGGTGCACCAATGCATAGAATACCGAGAACATTGGAAAACTTTGGTTATTCTAATGGAGGTTCTTATTTGCCATATGATACGACAGCTGTAGTTAATGAATTATCAACTGGACACCCTGTCTTAGTTGAGGGCTGGACGGAGAATGTTGAGGGCCATTGCTGGCTATTACACGGACTTTTGAGACGTACAAGGACTGTGAAAGTACATAACTTAGAAACAAAAGAAATTATTCGCACTTACACAGAAACCATATATTATCCTCAGTGCAACTGGGGGTGGAACGGACAGGAAGATGGCTACTACTTAAATGGTGTATTTAACATATCTAAAGGTGCATCATTCTCGGACAATTACTCATCTGGTGTAACTGGCACAAATCACAATCCCAATTATACGTATGACTTCAAGTACGACTTGAATGTCATTATTGGTATACGAAAATAAAAGAAGTGGTATTGCCGCCCGAATTCAGCCGCGCCGAGCTCAATGCAGTAGAAAATATCGCAGGCTTCGATACAAAATTTTTCAGCGCCGCAAATGCAATGGCCGGCGATGGCAACTTCGTATGCTCGCCTTTCAGCGCTGCCATGCTTCTGTCGATGCTGTCTAATGTTACCGACCCGGCCACCTCGGCAGAGATAGCAGCCACACTCGGCACCTCCGACACCGAGGCCCTGAACTCATTCTCGGCCAAATATATAGAGTGGTTACCTGCGGCCGACCCCGCAGTGAAAATCAGGATTACCAACTCTGTGTGGTACGACAATGACAATACACTCAATGCAGCCTTCGGCGAGGTTGCCACACGATATTATGCCGCAGAAATATGTCGGCGCGACTTCTCAGACAACGCGAATCTTCTCAGCGATGTAAACTCCTGGATTGACGACAAGACATCGGGTCTTATTCCCGAGATGCTCAAATCGATTGACCCGATGACAATCGCGATTCAAATCAACGCCCTCTATTTCAACGGACGATGGACGAGGATATTTGACAAAGAAAATACAGTCAAAGCAGATTTCCACACCGATGGCACAACGGTCAAAGTAGACATGATGAATCAGCGTAAGCTGCACGACTACTGCGAGACTCCCGACTATCAGGCCATAAGACTCGACTTCGGAGGCTCGCTCTTTGATGCCGAAATCATAATGCCTTCCCCACGACTGGATATCGATGAATTCATATCTTCAGGCATTCTCGCCAAACAGCGTGCCTATGCAACGTGCGATGTGCAACTCGCCCTGCCTCGCTTCAAAATTGCACCACGCAATGAAAACCTCGACGTGCTTAAAGTGCTGAAACAGCTCGGTCTCAAAGGCCTCGACAAGACTCAGACTCTGAGCATATTCACAAAACCTATTACCGGAACATTCACCATTGAGCAGAACGCGACTATCGAGTTCAGCGAGAAAGGTGCCGAAGGCGCGGCCGCCACAATATCGGGCATCGTCGGAAGTGCGGGCGAACCGTCAGCGCCCGAATACAAGAAACTTACCTTCGACTGGCCCTTCCTGTTCATCATCAGCGACTACGGCTCAGGCCGCTGCCTATTCGCCGGAAAAGTAACCAATCCTGTATTATAAGCGAACCCATACAATAACAAGCAACGCCCCGTCAGTCACGACGAGGCGTTTGCTTTAATTATATTATAACACACAGTTTTGATTATGCTCTATTGATTTTCGTTCTTACGGAAATATGACGTCATAGACATTACAATCCATAATACTACAGCCGCTGAGAAAACAGCCCCGAGGACAGATAGCAGAAACATCTGCACGGCTCCGCCTCCGATAAAACAAGTGGACAGATAGCCGCCTAATACCGAGGCGACCACGCCTATGACGATGCAGAACACTGCTGTGCGCGGCCCCATATAGCGGCTCGCCACTACACCGCCAACAACACCTATCACAGCCCATACGAGCCATATCAGCAATCCGATACGCTCTGGCTCCATTACTAAGAGTTCGTTCATACCGCTGAATTTATATGATTTTTGTACTTACTATATAAGGAGCCAGAAAGGCTGCCACATCAGTGTTGCCGGTAAGGTCGGCGAAGGTGAGCCATATGACAAGCAGTATAATCAGAAAAATCGCCAGAATGGCAACCCATACGCTTGTACGGTTATTTTTATTCGTTCGGGTGCGTGTCATTGTAATACAATTTGATAAGTTGAAACATTTTACGGAGGCCGAATGGCCACCGACCGCTTTTTCAGACGGTTTATATTGGAAACACGCGCACCGCAGGCTTTGTTTGCCGACAACAACATAAAAATAAAAAAAGCTCGCAGCCGCGTCAATAAAAATAGCTACCTTTGCAGTAGAATACATAAAACCAACTTTAAGATACAATGGAGCTTTTTGAGAAATTGACAAGCAAAGCACATGCCAACCGCCAGCGCATAGTGCTGCCCGAAGGGCTGGAACCCCGCACACTCACAGCAGCCGACCGTATTATTGAAGAAGAGCTCGCCGATATTATTCTCATCGGCCACGAATCTGAAATAAAAGAACTTGCAGCTCAGCTCAAGCTCAAAAACATCGACAAAGCACAGATTGTAGACCCGTCCGACGAAAATGTAATCGACAAATACGCCCCTCTTTTCTTCGAACTCCGCAAGAAAAAAGGCATCTCGATGGAAGAAGCCCGTCTCACCACCGCCAACCCCTTATATCTGGGATGTCTTATGGTGAAGGCCGGCGATGCCGACGGACAAGTAGCCGGTGCGATGAACACTACCGGAAACGTTCTCCGCGCAGCATTCCAAGTAATCAAGACACAACCCGGCATAAACGTTGTTTCGGGAACCTTCGTGATGCTTCTCAATGAAGGCTCGAAATTCGGAACTAACGGCATTCTTATTTTTGCCGACTGCGCCGTTGTGCCCAATCCCACCGCACCCGAGCTCGCACAGATTGCCATATCTTCGGCCAAGACAGCACGCGATATAGCAGGCATCGAACCCCGTGTGGCCATTCTCTCGTTTTCGACCAAAGGTTCGGCAAAAAGCGAGAGCGTAGACAAAGTAATCGAAGCTACAAAAATAGCCCACGACATGGCTCCCGAGCTCATACTCGACGGCGAGCTTCAGGCCGACGCAGCTCTTGTGCCAGCCGTTGCCTCAAACAAAGCACCCAACAGCCCCCTCAGCGGCCGCGCAAACGTGCTCATATTCCCCTCGCTTGAAGTTGGCAACATCGCCTACAAACTCGTGCAGCGCCTCGGAGGCGTG
Organism: Muribaculaceae bacterium; assembly: GCA_003979155.1. GTDB lineage: Bacteria > Bacteroidota > Bacteroidia > Bacteroidales > Muribaculaceae > CAG-873. Next base: position 2,208 of record RYWL01000073.1, on the reverse strand, counting down.
CAGGCTGTGGGTCCCGTGCTTCAAGGACTTGCAGCGCCGGTCAACGACCTCTCTCGCGGATGCTTCCCCGAAGACATCTACAAAACAATCATCATCACTTGCAACCAAGCTATCGGCCTGAAAGAGAACAACAGATAATATATCCGAGCCATGATTGATGTATTGTTAACAGTCGGAATATACCATACAGAGAAAGATATAAAAGCCCAGGCAATCCCTTTCAGACTGCCTGAGCTACCCAAAATCGGCGACACTATCATTCTCAATGACAGACTCAAAGCTTTCGTCGACGAGAAAACCAAAGATTGGGATACCGACAAAGACTGCCCCACAAATTATGTAAATGCAATCGGCTGGCTAAATGAAATGCCCGTAGTGATGCTGCATACCAATCCCCGCCGCATCAAGGTAGACTGCTTTTACAACGACAAAGTCATACACACCTGTCTGCAGGTTTTACCAAACATCAACGACCGCATAGGCTTCTCCAACGACAGCTTTTCATCGGAATGGCTCTATATCAACGGTATCTATCACCTCCGCGGCTCCGTTTTCCTTTTTCTCGGCGACAGCCCGGTTTCACGGCCAATGACTCTCGACAATGAAAGTATCGACGTAAATGTACTCAACAACGTACAAGCCGAAGTAAACAACATAGTCGACGTGAACATTAACAGGTGCTACACAACACTTGATGTCAAAAACTACTGATAATAAATTAAAAACACATGAAAATCCTTGTTCTCAATTCGGGCTCAAGCTCAGTCAAATATAAATTCTTCGACCTTGAGGGAAACAGTGACAAAGTACTCGCCGAAGGCGGTGCCGAAAAAATCGGCCTTCCCGGCGGATTCCTCAAATTCAAGCGTGCCGACGGCAGCAAGGAGACCATTGACCTTGGTCAGACTGACCATCTTGGTGCCATCAAGGCTATTCTCAACGTGCTCACCGACCCCAAAGAAGGCTGCATTAAGAGCTACGACGAAATCGATGCTGTCGGACACCGTCTCGTGCACGGCGGCGACAAATTCAGCCAGAGCGTGATTATCGATGAGGCTGTGAAAGAAAAAATGCGCGAATGCTACGATATAGCACCGCTCCACAACCCTGCCAACATGATTGGCATCGAAGCCATCACGGCAATCATGCCCGACGTGCCTCAGGTAGGCGTGTTCGACACAGCTTTCCACCAGACCATGCCCCCCAAAGCATACATGTATGCCCTTCCCTATAAATATTACACCGAAGACGGAGTACGCCGCTATGGCTTCCACGGCACCAGCCACCGCTATGTGAGCCAGCGCGTGTGCGAATTCCTCGGCGTAGACATAAACAAGCAGCGCATCATCACATGCCACATCGGCAACGGCGCTTCTATGGCTGCTGTTGTGGGCGGCAAGTGCATTGACACATCGATGGGCCTCACCCCTGTCGAAGGCCTTATGATGGGTACTCGCGTGGGCGACATCGACCCCGGCGCTCTCACATATATAATGAATAAGCACAAGCTCTCCGCCGACCAGCTCCAGACCATTATCAACAAAGAGAGCGGCGTTCTCGGCGTGAGCGGCGTAAGCAGCGACATGCGCGAAATTGAAGCTGCCGTGGCTGCCGGAAACGAACGTGCCCGTCTCGCTCTCGACATGTATGAGCTCCGCATAACCAAATACATCGGTGCTTATGCTGCCGAAATGAATGGCGTTGACATAATCGTTTTCACTGGCGGTGTTGGCGAAAACCAGATGGGGCTCCGCGACGATGTTTGCGCCACACTCGGATTCATGGGTGTCGAAATCGACAAGGAAGTCAATGCCCGCACACGCAGCGTCGAGGCTGTCATTTCCACAGCAGCATCGCCCGTGAAGGTCTGTGTGATTCCCACCGACGAAGAACTGATGATTGCACGCGACACCATGGCGCTTGCCGCTCGCTGAGAATAGCAGAACAAAAGTCGCCACAGACTTGTTTCATATGGTAGATTTATAAACTCTATAAACACTACCATTATGAATACAACTACCAACAAAGACATGGCTCGCGCTGCCGCTGAAGTATCGAAAGCCGGTGCCAAAGTATCTGCCGAAGCGGCAAAGACCGCAGCAGGCTATCAGGCCAAAGCCATGAAAGAAGAAGCCGCCGACGCTCTTTCGGCAGCCAAAGACAAAGCCGGCGATATCGCCGACAAGGTTAAAGGAGTCACCGGCAATC
>RYWL01000072.1 GCA_003979155.1 Muribaculaceae bacterium | reverse complement strand
CGCTGCCTGCAACTCAAAAGGCAACACCGAAACCACAGACACAACCGTAGCTCAGGAGACTGTCAAGTCTTCTGTCACCGCTCCCGTCGCTACCGACGGCAAAGTAATAGAACTCGCCGACTCTGCTGCCATCGCACCCGACATGAATGTAGAGCAACTCACCGTGCTCGATTTCAACGCTGTATGGTGCGGTCCCTGCCGCAATCTCGCTCCAGTGCTTGAGCAAATGGCCGAAAAATACAAAGGCCGTGTGACATTCATTTCGGTCGATGTAGACAAATACGGCAGTCTTTTCGAAGCCTTTAACGTCGGCAGCTCCATTCCTGCAGTAGTTTTCCTCTCTCCCGACGGAGAGCGCAAAGTATATGTTGGCACCGGCGAACTTCTGCCCGACACCGCTTTCGAGGCAATCATCGACGCCAACCTAAAATAACCATACTCTACCGATATGGATTCCGCACTACTCATCGGCCGTGCCAAAGAAAAGCTCGGCATAGTATCGCTTACGCCTGCCCAAAAGCAGATGTGCGATGTAAAACTGCCGGCGCGGCTTCTGCTTGCAGCTCCTACCGGAAGCGGCAAGACTTTGGCTTTCGCACTACCGTTTCTCCGTTCGCTCGGCAAAGGCACAGGCATACGGGGACTTGTAGTCGTACCTACACGCGAACTGGCACTGCAGGTCTATGAGGTAGTGCGGAGTCTGGCATCGCCCGACCTCAAGACCGCCGCACTTTACGGCGGACACAGTTTCGAAGCGGAGACGAAGAGCCTCGGCGGCGACCCTGCAATTGTGGTCGCCACGCCGGGTCGACTGCTCGACCACATACGTCGCGGCACTGCGAGTGTGTTTGATGTGAAAGCTCTCGTGCTCGACGAATACGACAAATCTCTCGAACTCGGTTTTCTCGCCGATATGAAAGCAATTGCCGGACGGCTCAAAAACGTGTCGACAATAATACTGACATCGGCAACGAAGCTTGCGGAGCTACCCGATTTTCTTGGACGGCAACCCTTAAAGGCCTTCGACTACACCGACAGCAACAGTGCCGCGGAGCCCGACATAGCATTTATGCGTGTCGACAGCCCCTCGGCCGATAAACTCGAAACTCTCGACAGCCTGCTGCGCGACCTCACCGACAATCGCACGATTGTGTTTGTAAACCATCGCGACGCGGCAGAGAGAGTATACAAGCATCTCAAAGACAAAGGCTTCCCGGCCGGGCTCTATCACGGAGGCCTCGAGCAGGACGAACGCGAACGCGCCTTGACGCTGTTCTCAAACGGCACGACTCCCATACTCGTCTCAACCGATTTGGCATCGCGCGGCCTCGACATAAGCGGCGTTGAAGCTGTCGTACACTATCATCTGCCGGTATCGGCCGAAGCAATGACTCACCGCAACGGCCGCACAGCGCGCATGGGCGCGTCGGGCAAGGCTTTTGCAATTGTGAGCGACAGCGACAAAGTGCCCGACTTTTTCCCGGCTCTGGAGCAATACTGGCCGTCGGGCTCCGGCGACATAAAGCCTTCGCAATGGTCCACACTGCATTTCAACGTCGGAAAAAAGGAGAAAATATCGCGTGGCGACATCGCAGGCTTCCTCATTCAGAAAGGCGGTCTGACGAAAGACGAGGTCGGCCGCATCGACATACGCGACCACCAGGCATACGTCGCAATTCCGGCCGCCAAGGCAAGAGAAACAGCTGTAGCTGTCGCTCCATATAAAATAAAGAACACACGCGCAAGAGTAACACAGTTGAAGTGATGAACAATATGCGGCATCAGGCCGTTATTAAGAAAACTCAGGAACGCAAGCTCTAATTTCTAATTCATCACTTTGAAATTTCACAACATCATATTATCCATAGTCCGGGCGGCTGCATATACGGCCTTTGCCCTGATTTTGTTTGTATGCGGCATTATAGCCGTGCTTTACTCGCCATGGGCGCAGAATATGGCACGCGTGGCTATTGTCGACCGGCTCGATGGACGTGAAGGCCGGCCGAAACTTACGCTCAACGAACTGAGACTGCACTTTCCCCTCACCCTCGAAGGCTCGGGACTCGCTCTCGAGCAGGATGGCGACACACTTATGGCAGCCGAAAAGCTGCGGCTCTCGGCCCAACTGTTGCCATTGCTTGCCGGTAAAGCATATGTGAGCGAAGCAAGGCTGCAGAAAGCCCTCTACGTAATGGGCACTCCCGACTCGCTCATGTACATGCGCATCAAGGCCGACAGCATCGGACTCTCGCCGGCAGTGGTAAATCTTACCGACATGGCCATCGAATTGCCCGAAGGCGGACTCGCAGGCGCTAAAATCTCTATGGTGATGCGTCCCGATACGGGAGCCCCCACACCGCCGGCCCCCCCGACAAAAATGTCAATCAAGACCGGCCGCCTGCATCTCGACGATTTCACTTTCGCCATGCGCATGATGCCGACTATCGACACTCTCACCGCTCATATTGTGTCGTCGGATATCGACAAGGGGCTCATCGACCTGCTCAATCAGAAAATAAAACTTGCGTCTTTTGCCGGCACCGGACTCGACGCACGCTATATCGCCCCCGACTCACTGGCTATCAGCGAAGGAGGCCCCTACCCCACCGCCGCACAACCTGCGACCCAGGCGTCCGCGCCTCCGGCCATGCCGTGGAGCATTGAAATAGACAGCATCGCTTTCGACAAATCGCACGGACTGTACACCACAGCCGGCGTAAAGCCGTTGCCAGGACTCGACTTCGCATACATCGAACTCGACGAGCTCGACCTGCGGCTACACAAATTCTTCAACTGCGGCACCGACTTGTCGTTGCCATTAAGCATTCGCGGCCGCGAGCGATGCGGCATAAGCCTCGCCGTCGACGGCACACTCGACATCGATTCTACCGCACTGGAATTCAAAGACGTACAGCTATCGACACACAATTCGACAATGGCAATCTTCAGCGGCACACTCGGCATGGGCGACCTTGCCAGCGACCCGCAGCTGCCCTTGGCGCTCGACCTTGACGGAGCTATCGCTCCCGCCGACCTCGGCCTCATGTTCCCGGCCTTAAAGACATACCTCGCGGCCATTCCTCGCTCCGAAGACGTTCAACTCACCGCCACAGCATCCGGCACCACCGGGCACCTCGATATCTCACGGCTCGACCTCGACCTCAACCGGTGCATACACCTGGGGGCTACGGGCTATGTAGAAAACTTCATGAACCCGGCACTACTCGGCGGCAACATTACCCTCAAAGGCAGTATTATCAATGTCGATTCATTCAAAAACGCCCTACTCTCCAAGTCAACAGCCGCCACGATACAAATCCCACCCATGAAACTCAACGGAAATGTGGCGATTGCCGGCGGCACATACAACGGACGGCTCACTGCCATTACCGGCAATGGCGACCTGCGCTTTTCAGGCCGTTGGAACGGCGACGCTGAAAAGTATACCGCCGACCTCAAGACAAATGCCTTTCCGGTCAACGCCTTCCTACCCTCGCTCGGAGTGGGAGCCGTCACCACCGGCATCGACATTGACGGCAAAGGTTACGACCCATTCAGCAAATCAACCTATATAGAAGCAAAAGCAGATATAAGCTCATTGCTCTACAACGGCACTGACTATAAAAACATAACCGCCGACCTCACGCTTTCCGACGGCATGGCCAAAGTAAAGGCCGAGTCATCGAACACCGATGCCGATTTCACCATTTCGGCCCAGGGAAACCTCGACGGCAACACTTATTCGTGGACAGCCGATATCGACGGCCGCAACATCGACCTTTATGCACTGAAATTCAGTGATTTTCCATCATCGGTCGAGATAATGGCCACAGGCTCTGCCACTGTAGGCCCCGGTAAAAACGACTTGAAAGCCGACATACATGTGGCCGACTTTTACCTCCGTCGCGAAAGCGGCACAATAGGGCTCAACGACATCAACGTCAATTTCCTCGCCGGCGACTCTTTGACCACGGCCGACATAACAAACGGCGACCTCAGGGCTTCGTTTCAGTCGTTTGTAAGTCTCGATTCACTGACCAACAGCTTCTCCCGAGCCTCGACACTCATTGCGGAGCAGCTCGGAAGCCTTACAATCAATGTCGACACACTCGGAAAGACTTTGCCGCCATTTGCCTTCACAGCCTCCGGCGGACGGGCGAATATGGTCAACGACATACTCACGCCATCTGACATGTCGGTGCGCGAATTCTATCTGTCGGCAAACAACGGCTCTTTTCTTACTCTGTCGGGCGCTGCCAGAGGGGTCGAAACCGGCTCTATGACCCTCGACTCACTCTACCTGTCGGCCATTCAGGACGATGCCGACATGCACCTCGACGCCGGCCTCCTCAATCGACCGGGCAACCTCGACCAATGGCACAGTGTGAATCTGAAAGGCTCGGTAAAGGGACGCTCGGCATCACTCAACATTCATCAGCAGAATATTGCCGGTAACACAGGATTCAGCTTCGGCCTCGAGGCCACCTCGAGTGCAGACTCGTCAATCGTGGTAAACATTAGGCCTTACGCCCCGGTTATTGGATACAAAAACTGGACTGTAAACGACGACAATTTCATCCGCTACGACTTACACGACAAACATCTCGATGCCAATGTGCGCATGAACGGCGACAACAGCTCGCTCGCCATTTACACACAGCACGACCAGAGCCTCGGAGAACTCGCCGACAAACACCAGGAAGACCTTATAATACAGCTCAAAGACATACACATTGCCGACTGGATTTCGTTCAATCCCTTTGCTCCGCCGATGAAGGGCGATATAAACGCCGACATGCGAATCAATCTCGATGGCGACATCATCACCGGCAAAGGCAGTGCCGGCATCTCCGGATTTATGTACGACCGGCAAAAAGTGGCCGACATAAACGCCGACTTCGACATAGCGGCCAGCCAAAGCGGTACCGTCAACGCCAAGGCCGACCTTATGGTCAACGGCATAAAGACAATGACTCTCAACGGAGCTCTCAACGACAGCACGCTCACCTCGCCGATGTCTCTCGACTTCGCAATGATTCATTTTCCGCTCAACACGGTCAATCCCTTCTTGCCGCGTGGCACGGCATCGCTTTCAGGCACCCTCAACGGCAATCTGAAAATTTCGGGCAGCACCGAGCGTCCGGTGTTCGACGGCACGCTCGACTTCGACTCCACGGCCGTGAATCTCACACTCACCGGAACGCACTACCAGTTCAGCGACATGCCTATCGACGTAGAAAACAGCATTGTACAATTCAACAACTTCTCGATAAAGGGCTGCAACGACAATCCGCTCTTCGTAAACGGCACTGTCGACATATCCGACATATCCGACATGCGACTCAACCTTGGCCTGAAGGCCCGCAACATGATGCTCGTAAACAGCAACCGCGCCGCCCGCGGAGCCGATGTATACGGCAAAGCGTATATCGACCTTGATGCCATGGCTCGTGGCTCGATGAACTTCATGCAGGTAAACGCAAAACTCACGCTGCTCTCCTCTACCAACGTGACTTATGTCATTCCCGACGCCACGTCGATAATATCGAACCAAAGCACCGACGACATGGTGAAATTCGTCAATTTCTCCGACTCGCTCGCCGTGGCAAAAGCCGATTCAATCCAGCCCAGAGGCATGGCGATGAATCTCGACGCCGTGCTCACCATCGACAACGGCTCAATCATCAACGTCGACCTCTCGGCCGATGGCAAAAACCGGGCGCAGATTCAGAGCAACGGCACTCTCACCTATGCCATGTCGCCCCTTGACGACGGACGGCTGTCGGGACGACTCAACATCGACAAAGGTTTTGTGCGCTACACTCCACCCTTTATGTCGGAGAAGAATTTCACATTCGACAACAGCAGTTATGTGGCATTCAACGGCGATATGATGAACCCTACACTCAACATACACGCCACCGATGTAATTAAGGCGAATGTAACACAGTCGGGCCAGAACTCTCGTCTGGTAAACTTCGACGTAACCCTGTCGCTCACCGGATCGCTGTCGCAGATGAACGCCGCCTTCGACCTCGCCACCAACGACGACATGACAGTGGCCAACGAACTCGAATCGATGTCGCCCGAGCAACGCGCCAACCAGGCCATGAACATGCTTCTCTACAACGTATACACCGGCCCCGGAACGAAAGGCAACGCTTCTCTGTCGGGTAATCCGCTCTTCTCCTTCCTCGAGTCACAGCTCAACCAGTGGGCCTCGAACACGATTAAAGGAGTCGACATATCATTTGGCATCGACCAGTACGACCGCACATACAACGGCAACACATCATCGACCA
>RYWL01000071.1 GCA_003979155.1 Muribaculaceae bacterium | reverse complement strand
CGAGCTCGAGTGCATGCTCGACCTCGTAGCCGTGAGCATCGCCGCCGACATTGTGGGCATGGGTATGTGGAGCCGGGAAGCTTGGGGTTGAGGATTGCGGCAGCCGGGGGCAGCTCCGCATCGGGCACGTGGTGGTCGCAGATAATGAAATCGATGCCGAGTCCGGCGGCATATTTTATTTCGTCGTTTGCCTTGATGCCGCAGTCGAGAATGATGACGAGTTTCACGCCCTGCTCGGCAATCATGTCGATAATTTTGCGCGAGATGCCGTAGCCCTCCTCGTAGCGTGTGGGAATATAGAAATCGAGCTCGGAGTAAAAATTCTGAAGATAGCGGTAGACGAGCGCTACGGCTGTTGTACCGTCGACATCATAGTCTCCGTAGATGAGTATTTTTTCTTTAGCGCCCATGGCACGGTTGAGACGCTCTACCGCCTTGTCCATGTCGGGCATCAGAAAGGGGTCGTGGAGGTCGCGCAGCGAAGGGTGAAAGAAACGCTCGGCGGCATCGATAGTAGTTATGCCGCGCTGGATGAGCAAGTCGCTTACAGGCGGACAATTGGCAAAACGACGCGCCAGCTCAGCGCCGAGCTGCTGCTCTTCGCGGCTGATTGTGGGATAATTCCATTTGCGTGTCATAAGCCTTGCTGTTCTATGATGCAAAATTAACGATTTTCTCCTTAATATAAAAGCAGGTGATAGTTAATTAATATGTTTATTGGTTTAGGGGTTTGAAATTCCGGCTTTTGTTGTCTTGCCGCCTCTTAAATCTTGCCGCCAGGCTTATGGCTTGCGATTACTACGATGTGAGGGAGGTAATTGTTCATGCCGGGTTGATGCAAAGAGTGCGCAAATATGTTACAAAACGAAGACAATTATCGATATGTAATGCGGATGTAACAATTATGTAACATTTATCTTCGAAAATAAACAGCAGTAAATCAGTGATATACGAGGGTGTTAATGTCGTATTTTTGTAATTAACATTTATTTACATTGCAAAGCTTGACAAAAGTGAGATTGTCGCTAATTTTGAACCGTCAACAAACAGTTGACCGCTAAAACCGAAACAACTGAAATTCTTAAATACATTACATTATGGCTGCTACAACAACCTTTCAGACAAACCTTATGAAATTACAGGCAAACATGCTTAATTTTGCCTATATGCTTACCAACAATCGTGATGATGCTTACGATCTGCTTCAGGATACCACTCTTAAGGCTCTCGACAACCATGAGAAATATGCCGAGGGTACCAATTTCAAGGGTTGGGTCTTCACAATCATGCGCAATCTGTTTATCAACAGTTACCGCAAAGGAGTGCGTGAAGCAACCGTTGTAGACACTACCGACAATCTCTATCACCTCAACCTCAGCCAGGACTCGGGCTACGAATCTCCCGAGGACAGCTACGGTGCAAGTGAAATCGGACAGGCAATCAACGAGTTTGCCGACGAATACCGTATTCCGTTCTCGATGCACGTTGCCGGCTACAAATACGAGGAAATCGCCGAAAAGATGAACCTCCCGCTGGGCACAATCAAGAGCCGTATCTTCACAGCCCGCAAAAAACTGCAGCAGCGTTTCGCAGACTACAGATAAGTCTTCGCGACGCAGCAGTATAATTGCCGTGAAATTTGAGCCACAAATTTTGACTCACAAAGCCGGAGTGTTTGCAGGTTCGAATAAAAGCTTTATTTTTGCAGACAGATATGGAAAGCTTAATCGAATACAGCAAAGTAGAGGTGATGCGTAACGAACACGTTGCGCTCCGAGATGTGGACTTCGCCGTGGCGCCGGGAGAATTTGTATACCTTCTGGGACGCGTAGGAAGCGGCAAGACCTCACTGATGAAAACTATCTACGCCGAGGTACCTGTAAGGCAGGGCGCAGCACGCGTTTTCGACTACGACCTTACCCGGATACGTCCGCACGACATACCCTTTCTGCGTCGCAAAATAGGTATAGTATTTCAAGATTTTCAACTATTGCCCGACCGTACGGCTTTTTCGAACCTCGACTTTGTTCTGCAGGCTACCGGCTGGCGCGATAAAACGGAGCGCGAAGCCCGCATCGACACAGTGCTCCGTCAGGTGGGAATGGCCACCAAGGCATTCAAAATGCCACATCAGCTTTCGGGCGGTGAGCAGCAGCGCATAGTAATAGCGCGTGCCCTGCTAAACAAGCCCGGTCTTATTCTTGCCGACGAGCCTACAGGTAACCTCGACCCTGAGACCGGCGACCAGATAATGGCGCATCTCCACGAGGTGTCGCGCAGTGAAGGTGTTGCAGTTGTTGTTGCAACACACAATCTTGGCTTCGTAAGGCGCTTTCCGGGTCGTGTATTGCGTTGCGAACGCAAGATGCTCATGGAGTGAACTCTTGAGCGGCATAGAGCGTTACACAATAGTAATCCGACAATTATTAATTTTTAAACATAAACGAGATATGAGCGATTTTAATGATATTATCAAGCAGAGCAAGCCCACGTTGGTCGATTTCTTCGCCACATGGTGCGGCCCATGCCGCATGCAGGCTCCTATACTTGAAGATGTGAAGAAACGCATGGGCGACCAGGCCAATATTCTCAAGGTCGACATCGACCAGAATCAGGCTGTCGCAGAAAGATATAATGTCCAGTCGATTCCAACGATTATAGTCTTTAAAAACGGTGAGGCTTTGTGGCGCACCGTGGGTGTGCAGCAGGCCGATGTTCTTGAGGCAAAGCTTCGCGAACACATCGGCTGACAGGTCGCTCTGTTTACTTAATTCAAGATATACCGAAGTTGCGTCGTATTATTATGGCGCAGCTTCTTTTTTGATGCCTGATAGTCATACAAAAAATCCCTGCGGCTCAAAAAATTAAAAATTTGTAGAAACGGCATAAAAACCGTAACTTTGCCATAGATTAGCGGCCTTACGGCCCAATTGGCCGGAAGTGCTAAGGCGTTTCCGGTATAAATCATTGTATATAAAGAAATAGACTATATATGAATCCACGAGAACTGAGTGAACAAGAAGTGCTTCGTCGCAACAGTATGGCGGAGCTTCGCCGTATGGGCATAGAGCCCTATCCTGCCGCAGAGTATCCGGTAAGCGGACACAGCGACGAAATCAAGGCCAATTTCACCGACGAAGGCGAACGCCGCGAAGTGTCGGTGGCCGGTCGTATCATGAGCCGCCGCATTATGGGCAAAGCTTCGTTCGTAGAGTTGCAGGACGCACGCGGCCGCATTCAGATTTATATCTCACGCGACGATATCTGTCCCGGCGAGGACAAGGAGCTCTATAACGTCGTATTCAAGAAACTTCTCGACATAGGCGATTTTATCGGTATCCGCGGATATGTGTTCCGCACACAGACCGGAGAAATCTCGGTTCACGCCCAGGAGCTCACAGTGCTCAGCAAGAGCCTTCGTCCGCTGCCTATTGTCAAGGTAAAAGACGGCGTTAAATACGATGCCTTCGACGACCCTGAGCTCCGCTATCGCCGCCGCTATGTAGACCTTATTGTCAACGACGGCGTGAAAGAGATTTTCCTCAAACGCACAAAGGTATACACCTCGATGCGCGAATATTTCAACAATGCCGGTTACATCGAAGTCGAGACTCCCATTCTCCAGTCGATTCCCGGCGGAGCTTCGGCCCGTCCGTTCATCACGCATCACAACGCGCTCGACATCCCTCTCTACCTTCGCATCGCCGACGAGCTTTATCTGAAGCGTCTTATTGTGGGCGGCTTCGAGGGTGTGTATGAATTCTCGAAGAACTTCCGCAACGAAGGCATGGACCGCACGCATAATCCGGAGTTCACTTGTATGGAGATTTATGTCTCCTACAAAGACTACAACTGGATGATGGAATTCACTGAGCGCATGCTTGAGAAAATCTGTCTTGACGTAAACGGCACTACAGAGGTGAAGGTAGGCGACAACACCATCAGCTTCAAGGCTCCTTTCCCCCGTGTGACCATGGCCCAGGCAATCAAAGACCATACAGGTGTCGACATCACCGGCATGAGCGAGGATGAACTCCGTGCTGCCGCACTCAAGCTCGGTGTCGAAGTAGACGAAACCATGGGCAAAGGCAAGCTCATCGACGAAATTTTCGGCGAGACATGCGAGGGCACATACATACAGCCCACATTCATCATCGACTATCCCATAGAAATGTCGCCGCTCACCAAGCGTCACCGCGACAATCCCGAGCTCACAGAGCGCTTTGAGCTTATGGTCAACGGCAAGGAGCTCGCAAACGCGTACTCCGAGCTCAACGACCCCATTGACCAATACGAACGCTTTGTAGAGCAGATGCGTCTGAGCGAGAAAGGCGACGATGAGGCCATGATTATCGATGCCGACTTCATCCGCGCACTCGAGTACGGCATGCCCCCGACATCGGGCATGGGTATCGGCATGGACCGTCTGGTGATGCTTATGACCGGACAGTCGGCCATTCAGGAAGTGCTTCTCTTCCCGCAGATGCGTCCCGAAAAAGTTGAGAAACGCGACAGCGACGAGACTTTCGTGGCTCTGGGCGTGCCGGCCGAGTGGGTGGCTCCCCTGCGCAAGAGCGGCATCAACACAGTGGCGGCTCTCGCCGAAGCCAAGCCCAACAAACTCTTCCAGGACCTCTGCGGCTATAACAAGAAAAACAAACTCGGGCTCGCCAATCCCGGCGCCGACGGTGTCGAGGCATGGGTAGAGGCAGCCAAAGCCTGAGATTGCTCACTATAATCCCCTTGCCATGGCAAAATATCTTTTTCCAGGCCATATAGCCGTGATGGGCGGCGGCAGCTGGGCCACAGCGCTGGCCAAGCTGCTGCTCCAGAACTGCGATACTATCACGTGGTATATGCGGCGCGATGACCGTATCGAAGACTTCAAACGTCTGCGGCACAATCCGGCATATCTCACCGACGTGAATTTCGATATCGAACGAATCAATTTTTCGAGCGATATCAACGAAGTCTGCACCGTGGCCGATACGTTGCTGCTGGTAATGCCTTCGCCATACTTCAAAGACCATATTGACAAAATCAAGGTCGACATATCGGACAAAAGCATCATCTCGGCCGTTAAAGGCATCGTACCCGACAGCAACCAGCTGATCACCGATTACATGATAGAGCGTTTCGGCGTGGCCCGCGATCGTACGCTGGTCATTTCGGGGCCTTGTCATGCCGAAGAAGTGGCGCTCGACCGTCCGGCCTACCTCACAGTGGGCTGCACCGACATACACAACGCAGAGCTGGTGTCGCCTTGCCTGGCCGGCAAGCACAACCACACAATACCGTCGAGCGATGTCGACGGCATCGAGTATGCCGCAGTGCTTAAAAACGTGTATGCCATTGCGGCCGGCATTCTCCACGGCATGAAAATAGGCGACAATATGACCGCCATTCTTATCTCGAACGCCATACGTGAAATGGAGCGCTTCCTTGATGCGGTGTCGCCGCGTCCGCGCCATATATGCGATTCGGTATATTTGGGCGATTTGCTCGTTACGGCATATTCGCGCTTCTCGCGCAACCACAACTTCGGCTCTATGATTGGCCGCGGCTACTCGGTGAAAGCGGCGAAAATGGAAATGGAGCAGACTGCCGAAGGCTATTATGGTGCAAAATGCATTCACGACATTAACGAGCGCTACGGTGTGGATATGCCGATTGCAAATGCCGTATATTCGATACTTTACAAAGGACTGTCGACGCCGAGAGCTTTCTCTGCGCTCGCTCCCTTAATGGATTGACATCATGGAACGCGACCCTTCGAAAAAACTACTCGGCATGAATCCCGCGCAGCTCGGCGCGGTGGCTGCGGCAGTGGGCCTGAAGCCCTTTGCCGCGCGGCAGATTGCATCGTGGCTCTATGTGAAGCGTGCCGTGTCGATTGACGCGATGACAGACCTCTCAAAGAGCGCGCGGGCACGTATGGAAGCCGACGGATATTACGTGGGCCGCGAAGCTCCCAAACTCGAGGCACGCAGTAGCGACGGCACCGTGAAGTATCTCTTCGAGGGCGTTGGCGGCCGCGACATCGAGGCAGTGTATATTCCCGATAAAGACCGTGCCACATTGTGTGTGTCGTCGCAGGCCGGCTGCCGCATGGGCTGCCGTTTCTGCATGACCGGACAGGGGGGCTGGCAGGGCAATCTCGACACAGGCGCAATCATAAACCAGATACTCTCCATACCCGAGAGCGAGACACTCACCAACATAGTGTTCATGGGTATGGGCGAACCTACCGACAATATAGAGTCGGTGCTCGGCGCAATCGACATACTCACATCGCCGTGGGGAATGGCATGGAGCCCGCGGCGCATAACCGTGTCGACAATCGGCAAGCCCGAAGGAGTGCGCATATTGCTCGACCGCACACAGGTGCATCTGGCCATTAGCGTGCACTCGCCGTTCGCGTTGGAGCGTGAGCGGCTTATGCCGGTGGAAAAAGCTTTTCCGATGCGCGACATAATGCCTATGCTCCGCGGACACGACTTCGCCCATCAGCGCCGACTGTCGATAGAGTACACAATGTTTGCCGGAATAAACGACGACGAGCGTCATGCCGATGCGCTGGCACGTGAGTTCAAGGGCACCGATGCGCGAGTGAACCTTATACGCTTCCATCGTACTCCCGGTTTTGAAGGCCGTCCGAGCGAACGTGCCGTCATGGAGCGTTTCCGCGACCGGCTCAACGAACTCGGCATGCTTGCCACAATAC
>RYWL01000010.1:1461-40798 GCA_003979155.1 Muribaculaceae bacterium | reverse complement strand
ATTTCTCTCCGAAAACTCACTTCTGTTAACAATCGTTTTTAAACAAGCTCTTAGTGAGAAGTTCTTTGCTAAAAGTTCCTTTCTGGCTTGTATTCCATTTCTCCTTTATTGAAGCCGACTGTTTTGTCGGTCGGTAAATGCCATAGCGAATACATTCAGCGACAATACCTTGTGCTAATTTATCATTTAGTATTTGACCTGCAAACTTGTTTAAGACAAAGAGCATTTGCTTCAACCGTGCGGGATTTCGCATGGTGGTTGTAAACAAGAGTGGTTTATATTGTGAAACTGCCATATCAATAGTTGGTCACAAGAACTTCGTTGAAGCTCTTAATTGTATTATCGTGATAACTAATATAGTTGCTTTTTATGGGATGGATATTATAACGTTCTGCCCATTGAAGGAAAATTGAGTTGATTTTACCTTTATAGTGAGTAACATTTGAAATAGCAAAGCGGATATTTCGAGCGGAAAGCAGGTCTAAAATGGTTAATAGCCTTTGCTCTGTTTCTGCATTCCAAAGCTTATTGTATTCGCTGAATGTAATGAGATATGGCGGATCAAGATAAATTAAATCTTGTTCCGACAAGTCAAGCCCATTAAGGAATGTTTCAAAGTCTAAAGCAGACCAGTGTGTTTCCTTTGATGCATTTAAGGAAAAATAATTTCTTAAAGCATCAATGGTATTCTGGTTGAAATCCACATTTCCAACAGGAAGATTGTATTTGCCGGACTTATTAAATCTAATCATGCGGTTGAAGCCGTATATTAATAGAATATAAAGCATTAAGTAATCATCGCGGTGGCTATTGTTATAGTCTTCTCTTAGTTTAAGGAAAGCCGAACGGTTAAATTCGGCGAAATATGTTTTTACGAATTTAACCTTAAGGTCATTTGGCACTCTGTCCTCTCTTGCAGAACAAGAAAGACCGTAAGAGTCTACAATATTCCATACCATATCAAAGAATTCCTGTTCCTTGCCGACAAAGGAGTTAAGCATTTCATGAAGTTTTATAACCTCGGAGTCAATGTCATTTAGGAAGAAATCCTGAGCATTAACATTCAAATAAACCGAACCGCCGCCGACAAATGGCTCAACGAAGTGCCTGATGTCGGTGGGAAAGTGGGGTTTGATTTCTGAAATCAACTTATATTTATCACCCACATAAAATAGAGGCGAACGATTTACGTTTATATTCTTCATCTACGGTAGTAATGAATAGAAGTTCCTTATGGTTGCTAAAATCAGTTTTCCCGGCATTAAAAAAGCGATGCGAACTCTCGTATATATGAGTGCGGCCGCATTTCTCTAAAATGCATTTTATCTGTTCAAGAGTGATTTTATTCTCTGATGAGCTACTCCTTGAGTTGTAGGTGTTATTGTAAGATACTACTATGTATTTGGCATTAAGGTTGAAAATAAGGTCCTCAAACGCATCAACAGCGCGAGAAGTACAATAGCGGCTCATATTTTCAGGCGCCGGTTTTAAGGCGACCCCATATAATTGAGGCATATCCCATTTTACCAGTGTTTCATAAACATGGTAAAATCTACAATATTGCCGGGAATTATAGGGTGGGTCGATATAAGCAATATCAGCGGTGAGACTTTTTGCAAGTAGATTGGAGTCTTGTTTGAAAATCGCTATATTATCATATGATTCTGCTTCAATCATACGAAGTTTTAGAGGCTGGTGCTTAATCGGCTTCTTAATGTACGCTTCGAAATGCCCGACAGTATTAGCCAACCTATCTATGTTGTATATAAGGGTCGCGATAAGAATGCAATACTCCTTTTCGGTCAATGATTCTTTATTGTCTTCAATGTCTTGGCGAATATATCCGACCAATTTAGCAACCTCATGTTCAAAATACTTTCCGCCAAAATTTATTGAGAAATAGTTTTCGGAAATCGAGTTAGGGTCAATGTCATTGTATTTATCAAGAAAATCGCCAATCTTAATTTCGTCGAAATCTCCGTCTCCGAAAAACGCTTTATAAATAATGTTATTGGAGTGCAGGAAGTCGTTGGTAAAAACGTAATCAAAAGATTTGAGGGCAGCTTTAGTTACCACACCTGTACCGGCAAAAACATCAAAGAAAGTATGGACATCCTCGGTTTCTTGTCTGATGGTATCCATAATCCAATCAATGAGTTTCGTTTTACTGCCGATATACCTGCGACTCTCTAAGGCGATAGGCTTAGAGTAGTTTGCCTCCATAAAAAGAGACAAATACTGCGAACCATAAGCTACCTTTTCTTTTGCTGCTTGAAGTGCTTTAAGCGCAATGTCAGAATCGACAGAATTAAGTTTGCTAATTATTTCATCGCTCTGCCTTTGGATAAGAAGTGTTGTTGCATCATCAAATTCATAAACATGGGCAAGTTTTAGAACTTGTTCGGTAGTAGCAATTCGCTTCCCGGTTTCTATCTTACTGAGAAGCGTGGCATCAATGCCAGAAGACTCGCTAACACGTTGTAAAGGCATTTGTTTATCCTCTCGTATGCGCCTTAATATGTAACCGAGTGTAATCATATTTTTAATGTTGACAACTTTTGACAAAATTACAAAGAATCTTTTTACTAAGCAAAATATATAGTGTTTATCAGTCAATGTAAACGCACGAAGTTGGGGAAGATGTCAACTGACAAATGCGCAGATTGTTTCCGCCTTCTTTTTGGTGTTGTATGTGCATAACGCGCATCCTACACTCCCATTCTCGATATCGCTCAATAGTGACTGCATTTTTCCGCTTTTGTCAGAGTCATGTTTGTTTTGTTTGACAAATGCATATAAAATTTCGGGATTTTTGCTTACATTTGCAATAATCTAACCAATCATCAATCCTAATCCGTGAAATTGTTATTTACAGCGGCATTGGCCGCAACTATGGCGCTCGAAGCTTCGGCAGCATCGCCCGTCACAATCGGGGTTTCCGACTTTCCGGCTCCTTCCGCCGGAACCGAGAGCAAAATCAGGCCCCTCGCTCTCGAAAAACTTCCTATCGGCAGCATCGAGCCTCAGGGGTGGCTGCTCCGACAGCTCGAACTTCAGCGCGACGGCCTCAACGGCCACCTCTCGGAGATATCGGCATGGCTCGAAAAAAGCAACAACGCATGGATGGTCGAAGGTGCTCATAACGGCTGGGAAGAACTTCCCTACTGGCTGCGAGGCTACAGCCGTCTGGCCTATATCCTCAACGACGAAAAAATGAAAGAAGAAGCCGCTGTGTGGTTTGAGCCAGTGCTGGCATCGCAGAGAGAAGACGGTTTCTTCGGCCCCGAAAACAAACGCGGCGAGCGTCCCGAAATATGGGCACAGATGCTTATGCTCGACTGTCTGCAGGGATATTATGAAGAAACCGGCGACGAGCGTGTGCTTTCGCTAATGAAGCGTTTCTTTGAATGGGAAATGACCGTTCCCGACGAAAATTTCATAAAAGACTATTGGGAAAACTGCCGCGGAGGCGACAACATATGGTCTGTAATATGGTATTACGGCAAGACAGGCGACGACTCGGTGCTGCCTCTTATTGAAAAAATACACCGCAACAATGCCGACTGTACCAATCCGGCACGCCTGCCCAACTGGCACAACGTAAACATAGCCCAATACTTCCGCGAGCCGGCCGAAGTGAGCCTCCTTACTGGTGACAACTCGCTTATGGATGCCACATACAATGTGTTCGACCTCGTGCGCCGCACCTGCGGACAAGTGCCGGGAGGCATGTTTGGCTCCGACGAAAACTCTCGTATCGGATACATCGACCCGCGTCAGGGCACGGAGACCTGCGGCTTTGCCGAACAGATAGCCTCCGACGGCATCATGCTGTCGATAAACGCCGACCCGCTTTGGGCTGAAAACATGGAAGACATAGCATTCAATTCGTTCCCTGCCGCCATGACTGCCGATTTGAGAAGCCTGCGCTACATCACCTCGCCCAACATGACAGTAAGCGATTCGAAAAACCACAACCCGGGCATCGACAACTCCGGACCCTTTCTAAGCTTCAATCCCTTCAGCAGCCGTTGCTGTCAGCACAACCACGGTCTCGGGTGGCCGGCCTTCACGCAGTCGCTCGCTTATGCGACCTCAGACGGCGGCGCAGCATTTCCGGTATACTCTCCGAGCAAAGCCACGATTTCTATCGACGGCGGCAAGACCGTAACAATCACAGAAGACACTCAATATCCCTTTGACAACACTCTCCGATTCACACTCGACATGAAGGGAAAAGCCACTTTCCCGCTGTATTTCCGCATTCCTTCGTGGACGAAAAACGCCACAATAGCTGTAAACGGCAAAATACTATCGGCCGAGCTCACTCCAGGCCAATACGCACGAGTGGAGACCCGCTGGAAAAAAGGCGACACCGTGGAACTCGTATTCCCCATGGAGCTCTCCGTGCGCCGCTGGGCTGTGAACCAGAACAGTGCATCGGTCGACTATGGTCCGCTCACACTTTCGCTCCGTATAAAAGAGCGCTATGAGAAGCGCGATTCAAGAAAAACCGCCATATATGACTCCAACTGGATAGAAGGCGCCGATTCCGAGAAATGGCCGACATATGAAATTTATGCCGAGTCGCCATGGAACTACGCCCTTGTACTGCCCGACAACAATTCGACCGCAGCTTTTACCGTTGAAAAAACAGCATGGCCGGCCGACAACCAGCCCTTTGCCGAAGGCGCTGCTCCGATCATCGTAAAAGCCAAAGGCCGTCGCATTCCTTCTTGGACAATCGACGACACCGGCCTTACGGGAGTCCTGCCGTCGGCAAGAGCCGCCCGGTCGGAAACAATCGAAGACATAATACTGGTTCCAATGGGCTCGCAGCGACTCAGAATTTCTGCATTTCCCACCGCGGCAGAATAGCAGAAGGCAAAATATGCCAAAAAGCTCTATAATTGACATAATTTAACCGAAAACAAACCTTTTACACCAATTTTCTCGCAATTTAAGAGAATTAGAGGTTCGTAAAAAATTCGTAACTTTGCAGGCGATTTATGTTATATAACATATTTCGTCTGCAATCTTTTTAAACATCACATACAACGTAACATCATACACCAATTAATAAATATGAATACTAAAGCGTTAACTATCGGCGCGCTGTCGGCATTATTGATGCTGTCTCTGGGTTCCTGTGGCAAACAGGCCCAGCAGGGAGCAATGCCAGCCCCCGCAGTATCCGTAATGACCGTTGAGCCCGGCAACACAGTTTATGAGAGCTCATATCCTGTAACACTCAAAGGAAAAACCGACATCGATATCCGACCGCAAGTTAGCGGATTCATCACAAAGGTATGTGTTGACGAAGGACAGCACGTACGCAAAGGCCAGACTCTCTTTATAATTGACCAGGTGCAGTATCAGGCTGCAGTAGACCAGGCTCTGGCAAACGTCAACTCGGCCAAGAGCGCTGTTTCGACCGCCGAAATCGCCGAGCAGAACAAACGCATGCTCCTCGACAAAAACATCATAAGCCAAAGCGAATGGCAGACTGCCGCCAATCAGCTCGCTCAGGCCAAAGCCGCTCTCGCTCAGGCCAACGCAGCACTTGTGTCGGCCCGTAAAAATCTGGCCTACACCACAGTTACCGCTCCCAGTGATGGCGTTGTAGGCGTTATACCCAATCGCGAAGGCTCGCTCGCATCGCCCTCGTCGGCACAGCCGCTCACCACTATCAGCGACAACTCGGAAGTATACGCTTACTTCTCGCTTACCGAGAACGACCTCCTCGACCTCTCGAACGGCGGCACCACAAGCATCGATGCCGGCATCAAGAATCTTCCCGAGGTTGAGCTCGAACTCGCCAACGGCACACGCTATCCCCTCAAAGGAAAAGTAGCCACCGTCTCAGGTCTGGTCGACAATTCGACAGGCGCTTCATCGGCACGCGCACTCTTCCCCAACCCCTCGGGCATGCTCCGCAGCGGCAACACAGGCCGTCTCATCATGCCTCATGTGGCAGAAAACGTTCTCATCATTCCACAGAAAGCCACATACGAGCTTCAGGACCTCCGATATGTATATGCCCTCAACGACAGCAACGTGGCCATGCCGGTGCAAATCACTGTGATGCCATATAACGACGGCAAGACATTCGTTGTAACCTCGGGTCTCAACGGCGGCGAGCGCATCGTCACCGAAGGCGTTGGCACAACCGTGCGAAACGGCACCGCTGTTACACCCAAGACAGCAGAAGCTGCTCCCGCCCAATAAAGGCATCGTACATTTATAACGAACTTTCATTATCAGACAATGAAATTAGATACATTTATCAATCGCCCGGTGCTCTCTACGGTGATCTCGATTTTCATCGTATTGCTGGGTTTAATCGGCCTTGTATCCCTGCCTATCACGCAGTATCCCGATATAGCGCCTCCTACAATCTCCGTGACCACCACCTATAGCGGTGCAAACGCCAATGCCGTGCTCAACTCCGTTATCGCCCCTCTTGAAGAGAGCATCAACGGTGCCGAAGGCATGACATACATGGAATCAACCGCCACAAACACCGGTTCGGCCACTATCAACGTATACTTCAAGCAGGGATTCGACCCCAACATGGCAGCCGTCGACGTGCAGAACCGCGTATCGTCGGCATCGAACCTCCTGCCCTCCGAAGTAAACCAGGTAGGCGTACAGACCAAAAAACGCCAGACCTCAATGCTTCTGTCTGTAGCTATCGCCGACACTTGCGCCACCCCCAAATACTCGCAGGAGTTCCTCGACAACTACATGAAAATCAACGTTATCCCCGAACTCCAGCGTGTTTCGGGCGTAGGTGACGTAATGGCATTCGGCGCCGACTACTCGATGCGTATATGGCTCAAACCCGAAATCATGGCTCAGTACCACCTCGAGCCTTCCGACGTGTCGAACGCGCTCGCCGAGCAGAATGTCGAGGCGGCACCAGGTTCGTTCGGCGAACAAGGCAACCAGTCGTTCCAATACACAATGCGTTACCGCGGACGTCTGTCGCAGCCCGAAGAATTCGGCAACATCGTTGTCCGCACCGGCCAGAACGGCGAAGTACTCTACCTCAAAGACGTGGCCGACATCGAACTCGGCCGTGTGACCTACGGCTTCTCCAACTTGCTCAACGGCCACGTATCATCGTCGTGCATGGTGTTCCAGACTCCCGGCTCCAACGCCACACAGATTATCAACGACTGTCTCAAACTCGTCGACAAACTCAAAGCCGACCTTCCCGAAGGCACATCCTTTGAGATTCCGATGAACAACAACGACTTCCTCTATGCGTCGATTAACACTGTGGTACACACACTTATCGAAGCATTCATCCTCGTGTTCTTCGTTGTATATGTGTTCCTTCAGGACATCCGCTCCACTATCATCCCGGCCATCGCGATTCCTGTAGCCCTTATAGGCACATTCTTCGTACTCAGCCTCATAGGCTTCTCAATCAACCTCATCACGCTCTCGGCGCTCGTGCTTGCCATTGCCATTGTGGTCGACGATGCCATTGTGGTTGTGGAGGCCGTCCATGCCAAACTCGACCAAGGCTACACATCGTCGCGGCGCGCATCAATCGATGCCATGAGCGAAATCGCAGGCGCACTTGTATCAATTACCCTTGTGATGATGCTTGTGTTTATTCCCGTATCGTTCATGCCCGGCACCGCCGGCGTGTTCTACCGCCAGTTCGGTCTCACCATGGCCATCTCAATCTTCTTCTCGGCAGTCAACGCTCTCACCCTCTCGCCGGCCCTGTGTGCCTTGTTCCTCAAGCCCCACAAAGCCGACGGCAGTGTCGACCCTCTGGGCAAACGCATGAGCGACGCCTACAAGGCTGCCGGCGAAATAATGGTGAAAAAAGCAAAACGCACATTTGCCCTCGACATTCACCCTATCATCACCTTCGTGCTGCTTGTAGCCACTATCACCTTCATGGTTCTGGGCTGGTACAGCACTGAGCACATGCTCCGTCTGGTCATTGCATCGGCAGTAGCCATTGTGGCCGTTCTCGGCCTCTTCGGCAAGCGCTTCCACCGCGGTTTCGAAAAAGGCTTCGGCAAGATGCTCGCAGGCTATGAGAAAGGCGCTTCATGGTGCACACACCACAAAATCACAGCTTTCACCGCCGTGATTGTGTCGCTGGCTGTTCTTGGCTGGCTCATGATAACCACCCCGAGCGCACTCGTGCCCAACGAAGACACCGGCACAATATTCGCCATGATTGACATGCCTCCCGGCACATCGCAGGAGCGCACTGTAGAAGTACTTGAGCAAGTCGACTCGCTTTGCGGCACTATACCCGGTGTTCAGACACGTATGGCTATCAACGGCTATAGCTTTATCGCCGGACAGGGCCCCACATATGCGGCACTCATCATCAAGCTGAAAGACTGGAGCGAGCGTTCTCAGAGCCAGAGTTCCGACAACATCATCAAGCAACTCTACGGACTCTCAGCCCAGTATGTACGCGACGGTCGTGTAATGATTTTCGCGCCGCCTATGATTTCAGGTTACTCGGCAACCAACGGTTTCGAAATGAAACTGCAGGACCGCACCGGCGGCGACATCAACCAGTTCTTCGCCGTTGTACAAGGCTTCCTCGCCGAGCTCAACAAACAGCCCGAGATTCAGGCCGCGTATACCACATTCAACCCCACATTCCCGCAGTATATGATTGACATCGATGCCGCCAAGGCAAAAGCCGCAGGCATCAGTCCGCGTACAATACTCACCACTCTGCAGGGTTACTACGGCTCTATGTATGTGTCGAACTTCAACCGTTTCGGTAAAATCTACCGCGTCATGATGCAGGCAACGCCCGAGGCCCGTGTAAGCCCCGAGACACTTGCAAACATCAAAATACGCAACGGCAACGAAATGGCATCTGTGGCCAACTTCGTAAAACTCACTCGAGTTTACGGACCAGACCTCATGAACCGTTTCAACATGTTCACATCAATCTCAGTATCTGGTACACCTAACCCCGGCGTATCGTCGGGCGACGCGATTGCAGCCATCGAGCGCGTAGCCGCACAGACCCTTCCCCAGGGCTACGGCTATGAATACTCCGGCATGACACGCGAGGAAGCCGGCTCGTCGTCGGGCTCGGCAACAGCCACAATCTTCGGCCTCTGCCTCCTCTTCGTATACCTCCTCCTGTCGGCACAGTACGAAAGCTACTCGCTGCCCTTCGCCGTTATTCTCTCGATACCCTTCGGTCTTGCCGGTGCGTTTATATTCGCACGCATGTTCGGCATCTCGAACAACATCTATCTGCAGATTGCTCTCATCATGCTTATCGGTCTGCTTGCCAAGAACGCCATTCTCATTGTAGAGTTCGCCCTCGAACGCCGAAATACGGGCATGAGCATCATCAATGCCGCAATAGCTGGTGCCAGCGCCCGTCTCCGTCCTATTCTTATGACATCTCTCGCCATGGTAATCGGTCTTCTGCCCATGATGCTCTCCACAGGTGTAGGCGCAAATGGCAACCGTGCGCTCGGCGCAGGCTCGGTGGGCGGTATGCTCATAGGTATGCTCTGCCAGATTTTCGTAGTTCCGGCTCTGTTCGCTGTTTTCCAGATTATTCAGGAAAAAATCAAGCCCATACAGTGGAATAACGAAGAAAAGGGTGGAACAATCGAAAAAGAAATCGAACAGTACGCCAAGTAACAACACCGCCAACAATATGAAACTCAACAATATAGCCCTTGCAGGCATCGCAATTTCGGCAGCAGTAATGCTCTCGGGCTGCGGAATATACAAAAAGTACGAGACACCCACCGACACCCCCATCACCAAGGCCTATGCAGAAGCTCTGCAGCAGCCCGTAGACTCGGCGGCATTCGGCAACCTGGGCTGGCGTACGGTTTTCACCGACCCAAAGCTCGCCACGCTCATCGAGCAGGCGCTCGAAAACAACACCGACCTTCGCAACGCCCAGCTTAATGTCGAGGTAGCCCAGGCAAACGTTCTCGGCGCCAAGCTCGCATACCTCCCCTCTGTGGCTCTCGCGCCAAACGGAGCCGGAGCATCATACGCTGGCAGCGACCTCAGCTGGACATATCAGCTGCCGGCACAGCTCAGCTGGGAAATAGATATCTTCGGCAAGCTTCTCAATAGCAAGCGCGGCGCTCAGGCCGCTCTTCTGCGCAGCGAGGCATACGCTCAGGCCGCACGCAGCCAGATAATCGCCGGTGTGGCCAACACATACTATGCTATCGCGGCCGTACGCAACCAGCTCAACCTCTCGCGCAGCACAGCCGGCCTCTGGAAAGAGACCGTACAGACCATGCGCGACCTCAAAGAAGCAGGCCGTGGAGTCACCGAGGCTGCCGTAGTTCAGTCGAACGCAAACTACTACAGCATCCTCGCCTCAATCACCGACCTGGAGATGTCGCTCGACCAGCTCAACAACACTATGTCTCTGCTGCTCAACACATATCCACAGGAATGGGATGTGACCGACAAAGTCGACATCCAGGTGCCGCAGATACTTCGCGCCGGCGTGCCAATGTCGGAACTCGCCGTGCGCCCCGACGTCAAAGCTGCAGAACAGAGCCTCGCATCGGCGTTCTACTCCACCGCGAGCGCCCGTGCGGCCTTCTACCCCACAATCAACATAGGTGTGGGCGGCGGCTTTACAAACGCTTTAGGCTCGTTTATCCAGAACCCCGGCAAATGGTTCTACAACCTCACCGGCTCGCTCACAGCGCCCCTCTTCTCGCGCGGCCAGAACATTGCCCGTCTCAAAGGCGCCAAAGCTCAGCAGCAGCAGGCTCTCAACACCTTTGAGTACACACTGTTGTCGGCGGCCGCAGAGGTAAAAGACGCCATCACCGTTTACGACAAAAGCTTCGAGAAATCGTCGCTGCTCAACGAGCAGATTGCCAACCTCGAGAAATCGGTCGACTACACCAACGACCTCATGATTTACTCTACCGGCACCACAAACTATCTCGAAGTGCTCACCGCCCAGCAGAGCCTCCTCTCGGCTCAGATATCGCAGATTAACACCGAACTCGCACGCGCACGCTCGGTAATCAATCTCTATCAGGCCCTCGGCGGAGGACGTTGACAACCGACACACAAGCTAACTACTCGAAAAGCCGGAGATAACTCCGGCTTTTTTGTATGCCGATTTTTTTTTAACTTTGCGACACATGATGTGTTTAATAAAAAAAACTACACATGTTGCGTCTATACTCTAAAACATTATAATATGGAAACTACACGTCAAGCAAAAATATCGCGCCTTCTCCAGAAGGAGCTTAGTGAAATATTCCGCCAGCAGACCGCCAAGACTCACGGCGTGATTGTTTCGGTGAGTGCCGTCCGAGTCACTCCCGACCTGTCGATTGCCCGTGCCTATCTGTCGGTATTCCCCACAGACAAATCTGCCGAAATGATTGAGAACATAAACAACTCGGCAAAGACAATCCGCTACGAACTTGCCCAAAGGGTGCGGTTCCAGCTCCGTAAAGTGCCCGAGCTGCAGTTCTATCTCGACGACTCGCTTGATTACGCCGCAAATATCGACTCGCTCCTCAATCAGTGATTCTAAGAATAGCGCTCCGCTACCTCTTTGCGAAAAAGTCGCACAAGGTAGTGAATGTAATCTCATTTATCTCCATAGCCGGTGTGGCCGTAGCGACTGCGGCCATAGTGATTGTGCTGTCGGTTTTCAACGGCTTCACAGGCATCGCCTCAATGCATCTGTCACTAATAGACCCCGACATAAAAGCCTTGCAGGCCGAAGTGAAGACATTCACCGGAGCAGATTCACTCGCAGCAGTTCTCGAGCGGCTGCCCGAGGTAGCCACAGCTATGCCCGTGCTTCAGGAGAGGGCGCTCATGACTACTCCCCAGGCCCAGAAGCCAGTGATTGTAAAAGGTGTCGACACAAAGCGCTATCCACAAATCATCGACATCGATCGGCTCATCATCGACGGCGTCTATGAGGCCGACAATGGACTCGACGACAGCATTCCGGCCATTCAGGCTTCAGTCGGAGTCGCCGTCGCCACCGGATTGAGGCCCTCACCTTATAAGGCAGCCCAAATCTACATGCCCCGGCGCACCGGCAGGATAAATCCGGCCAATCCCACGACTGCATACAGGCAGATGCCCGTGGCGCTTACGGGCGTCTTCAGGGTCGACCAGCCCGAGTATGATGCCGACTACATAATCGCACCGCTCGACGATGTTCGCCGGTTGCTCGAATACGACACCGATGCGGCATCGTGGCTCGAGATAAAAGCAGCTCCGGGCTACAGCCCCAAAGAGGCCGAAAAGGCCGTGGCGACCGCACTGCCGGCTTTCGACGTTCTCGGCCGCGAGCGTCAGCAAGCCGACACCTACCGCATGATTGCAGTAGAGAAATGGGTCACGTTCCTCATGCTGGTGTTCATTCTCATCATAGCCTCATTCAACATAGTATCGACCCTGAGTCTGATGGTGATTGAGAAACGCTCCGACATGACAACTCTACGGGCACTGGGAGCCTCCCGCAACTCGGTACGCTCAATATTCATAGCCGAAGGATGGCTGATTACAGCCACCGGAGGCCTCGCCGGAACCATACTCGGCAGCGTCCTCGTTCTGCTCCAGCAACACTTCGGATTCATAAAAATCGTAGGCGACCCTCAGGCGATGTCTGTCGACGTATATCCGGTTGAGCTTCACGCCGCCGACCAGCTCCTCGTCATAGCCACTATCGCAGCCGTGGGCCTGCTCATAGGTTTTACATCAAAGATATTCACTCGTAAAACAGCATAGCAAAACAATGCAGAGAGTATTATTTCACAGCACCATATTCGGTCCGATTCATTCGCGGCGTCTCGGCACATCGCTGGGCATAAACCTCCTGCCCGACGACGGCAAAATCTGCTCTTTCGACTGCCTTTACTGCGAAGCCGGATACAATGCCCAGGGACACGGCACTACCGGCCTGCCGTCGAGAGCCGATGTAGCCCACATGCTCGGAGAGAAGCTTCAGACAATGAAAGCCGCCGGCGACCCTCTCGACGTGATTACTTTTTCGGGCAATGGCGAACCAACACTCCATCCCGAATTCGAAGGGATAATCGACGACACTATAGCCCTGCGCGACCGTTATTTTCCAGATGTCAAAATCAGCGTTCTCTCCAACGCTACCCGTCTGGCCAATGAGAGCGTGCACCGGGCTCTTGCAAAAGTCGACAACAACATTCTAAAACTCGACAGCGCAATCGCCGCTACGGTCGAGGCAATTGACAGGCCGGCACCGGGCTACGATGTCGACACTGTAATCGGGCAGATTGCCTCATTCGGCACACAAGGCATAGTTCAGACCATGATATGCCGCGGCGAACACAACGGCAAGACCGTCGACAACAGCACTGATGCCGAAATCGATGCTCTTATCGAGGCCTACCGCCGCATAAAACCCGGCGAAATCATGCTTTACACAATCGACCGCCACACTCCGGAGGAGAAGCTGCGCCGCGTAGCCCGCGAAGAACTCGACAGCATAGCCGCACGCATTACTGCCGCCACCGGCATTAGCGTGCAAGTTAGCGGCTGACGGGAAAGGCCTTGTGCAATTTTCGCGGAGTTTTTTCGTTATAAGAAAGTAATGAAGAAACTCCGCTTAATCATAATATTATACTTCGTGCTGCTCGGCGCACTCGCTGCCGCGGCCAAGGGTGCCGTAAAAATATCGGGCACCGTGACCGATGAGAACAATGAGCCCATGGAGTTCGTAACCGTAAAAATCGGGAAAACACTCGGCACCACTACCGGTGCCGACGGACGCTACTCACTTACCTCTCCCGAGACCGACACTCTGCGTATCACTTTCTCATGCATAGGCTACGAAGAATCGCGCCGGCGCCTGATTGACCCATCGGGCGAAGTGACGGTAAACGTGAAGATGCAGCCGGCATCATACACCCTCGGAGGAATCGAAGTAACCGACTATCAGAAACAAATGGGCGGCATGCAGAAACTCGACCGCAAAGATTTCCGTCTGGCACCCGACGTGTCGGGCGGCTCGGTCGAATCGATGCTCACCACCCTCGCCGGCGTAAACTCAAACAACGAAATGTCGAGCCAGTACAGCGTCCGCGGAGGCTCTTACGACGAGAACAGCGTGTACATCAACGGCATCGAAGTATATCGTCCGCAGCTCATATCATCGGGCCAGCAGGAAGGCCTCAGCATTGTCAATCCCGACATGGTGGGAGCTATCGGGTTCTCCACCGGTGGCTTCTCCGCGCAGTATGGCGACCGCATGAGCTCAGCCCTCGATATCACATACCGCGAGCCCGAAGCTTTCGAAGGCGCCGTATCGGCCTCGCTCATGGGCGGCTCGCTCACCATAGGCTCGAATCACCGCCGCTTCTCGCAGCTCCACGGCATACGCTACAAGCAAAACTCATCGCTGCTCGGCTCTCTCGACGAAAAAGGCGAGTATGACCCGAAATTCTTCGACTATCAGACCCACATGACATACACCTTCAGCCCAAAATGGAAGCTGTCGGTGCTCGGTAATGTGTCGGTGAACAACTATAAGTTCATTCCCCACAACCGCACTACTAAATTCGGTACATCGACCGATGCCAAAGAATTCACAGTATACTTCGACGGCATGGAGAAAGACCGGTTCGAAACTTATTTCGGAGCCGGAACAATCACGTTTAAGCCCGACAAAGCCAACGAATTCGCGCTTTTAGCCTCGGGATTCTTCACCAACGAACTTGTATCGTACGACATCTCCGGCGAATACTGGCTCGACCAGGCCGGCACCGACGGCAGCGGCAACGGCGAGAGTGTCGGCGGCGAGCTCGGCGTCGGACGCTATCACGAGCACGCGCGCAACCGCTTCAAGGCATCTGTGTTTTCGCTCGGCCTCCGCGGTGCCACAGGCATCAGCCGCCACAATATAAGCTACGGCATCAATTTCAACTCCGAGAAAATCTACGACCGCGAACGCGAATGGGAGCTCCGCGACTCGGCCGGATACTCCCTGCCCTTCGACCCCGACGCGCTCAAAGTGGTATACAACCGCTCGTCGCACCACGACATAAGCACACAGCGCATGTCGCTGTATGCAATGGACACTTACCGCATTGATTCGCGCCACGGATATTTCAACATAAACGGTGGCCTGCGCTTCTCATACTGGAGCTGGAACAAAGAACTGCTCGTAAGCCCGCGCCTGAGCGTAGGATTCGTGCCTACCGGCAATCAGCGGCTCTCGCTCCGCTTCGCCACGGGTCTCTATTATCAGGCTCCCTTCTACAAGGAATTCCGAATGCCGGTCGAAGACGAATACGGCAACGTGACTATACAACTCAACTCCGA
The DNA here is from genome assembly GCA_003979155.1 of Muribaculaceae bacterium. Taxonomy (GTDB): domain Bacteria; phylum Bacteroidota; class Bacteroidia; order Bacteroidales; family Muribaculaceae; genus CAG-873. Next base: position 25,465 of record RYWL01000010.1, on the reverse strand, counting down.
CATCAAGAGCCAGCGCTCGCTGCAGTTTATCGCCGGAGCCGACTACACATTCCGCACAATGGGCCGACCATTCAAAATTTCAGGCGAGGCTTATTATAAAAATCTCGGCAACCTCATTCCATACGAAATCGACAACCTCAAACTCGTATACTCCGGCCAGAACCTCACCAGCGGCTACACCTACGGCCTCGACCTGAAGCTCTTCGGACAGTTCGTGCCCGGCAGCGACTCATGGCTCAGCTTCTCCCTGATGAAGACTATGGAGGAGCTTAATGGCAAAAAAGTGCCGCGCCCCACCGACCAGCGATATTCGTTCGCGATGTTCTTCACCGATTACTTTCCGAAATTTCCCCGACTTAAATTCAGTCTCCGCGGCATTTTCTCCGACAGCCTGCCCACCACACCGCCCCGCGGCAGCCGCGACAAAGGCTATTTCCGTCCGCCGGCCTACAAACGACTTGACATAGGACTCGCCTACGCCCTGCTCTCGCCGCCCAAAGAAGGCGAACACCGCACAGGCTTCTTCCGCTCATTCAAGAGCGTGTGGCTCGGAGTTGATGTATTCAATCTGCTCGACATCAGCAACGTGAGCAGTTACTATTGGGTTACTGACGTAAACAACATACAATACGCCGTTCCAAACTACCTCACACGCCGCCAGCTCAACGTGCGCTTGTCTGTCGAATTCTGACATTTCAGGCTTCCGTGAGACATTTTTTGAAGGCAATCATGCGATTTTTCACCCCTTCTTTTGATGTTTCGGCAAAAAAGTGTATCTTTGTGCGCTTTTTATCACGAAAATAATAAAACCACTTATCATACAATGGCAACCTTAGAGAAAATCAGGAAAAAATCGGCGCTACTGTTCATCATCATCATAGTGGCACTCCTCGCTTTTATCCTGGGAGACTTCCTCACATCGGGCCGCACATACTTCGGCCATCCTACTACCGTGGCTAAAGCCGGCGGCGTAACAGTTGAATTTCAGGACTACCAGCAGCGTCTCGCGCAAGCAGGCGAACAACTCCGCAACCAGGGCCGCGACTATAGCAGCGACATGCTCACACAGACCGTTATCCAGGGTCTGCTCACAGAGAAGCTTCTCAACAAAGAGTACGAAGACCTCGGCATCAAAGTTACCGACCAGGAGCTCACCGACGCTCTCACCGGCTCTGCTCCCCACCCCGCAGCACAGCAGATGATTTACTATCTGTCGCAGCAGCTCGGCCTCCCCGAGATTTCTGGCGCTGTCGTTTTCGACGCAATACAGAACCCCGCTAAATACGGCCTTCCCGCAGAAGCCGGCCAGCAGCTCCGCTCAATCTGGGCCGACCAGGAGAAGAACGTTGAGGCCTCCATGCTCAACCAGAAATTTATGGGCCTCATCAACGGTCTCTATACATACAACAAACTCGACGCCAAGGCTTACTACGACGACAACGCCGTTGCCCGTCATATCGCATATGTAAACCGCGACATCGCCGGTATTCCCGACGAAGAAATCGAGTTCTCCGATGCAGATGTAAAAGCTTACTGGGAATCTGAAAAAGAAAACTACCGCATTCCCGAAGAAACTCGCGAGATACAGTACATCTACGTGCCTATCGAGCCCTCGCGCGCCGACCGCATCGAAGGCCAGAATGCCGTTGAAAACGCTCTTGTAGCTCTCAACGAAAAACCCGGCACAGAAGGCGTTGCCGCCGACACTCGCTTCGCTGTAAGCACCGAGCGTGTGCCCCTCTCGGCTATCCGCGACAACAACCTCAGCAAATTTGTCAAAGAAACCCCCGCAGGCACCGCTTCAATCATCAGCCGCGAAGCCGATTCGTACACAATCGCCAAAGTGCTTGAAACATCGACCGGCATCGACTCAATCAACATCTCGATGATTCAGGCCGCTCCCGAGGTAAACCTCGACAGCATCCTCAGCACAATCACTCCCTCGACCGCACTTGCAAGCTACTCCAACGGCTCTAACATCGCCGCACAGGACAGCGTATGGACATCGCTTGAAGCAAACGGCATCGACACCAAGCTCCGCAATACTCTTGCCAACGCAACTATCGGCAAAGCTTTCGTATATACCGACAGCATCCAGGGCAACGCCGTGAGCGCAATCTATCGCGTGAACAAGCGCAACAGCCCCAAAGACTTCTATGAAATCGCTCTTATCGAGTATACTGTCGACCCCTCGCAGCAAACCCTCACCGACCTCACCACAGCCCTCCGCACTTATGTGAGCAACAATTCGTCGGTCGACGAATTTGAAAAAAACGCCACCGATGCAGGCTACTCCCTGCTCTCCGACCAGATAAGCAACTCGTCGACCGGCATCGGCAATGCTCGCGAAAGCCGCCGCTTCGTAAAATGGGCCATGGACGCTAAAAAAGGTCAGGTTTCGCCCCTGCTTCAGGACGACCGTCAGTCGTATCTCCTCGCCGTGGCTGTAAAAGACATATACAAAGACTATCTGCCCTACACCAGCCCCGCCGTAAACACACGTCTCACCACTCTTGCACGCAATGCCAAGAAAGCCGAGAAGCTCGTTGCCGACTACGCCGGCAAAGCCAACGATATCGAAGGCTACAGCAAAATCATGGGTGCTGAAGTCGCAGAAGGCAACGTAAACATCACCACTCCTACCCTGCTCAACATCGGCATCGGCGAAAGCGCACTCCAGGGTGCTATTGCAGCCGCTCCCCAGGGCAAGCTTGTCGGCCCCCTGAAAGGCAACCGTGGTGTCATGGTTTTTGAAGTCAAGCAGATTGATACCGACAACCGCCCCTACAACGAGGCTGAGTACGGCAACCGCTTCAACTCCACATTCGGTCTTGCTCGCCGTCCCAACACTCTCGTTCTTCTCCTCGGCAGCGACAAAATCGACAACCGCTCGCTCAACTTCATCCAAGGCGTAGGCGAATAACACTCAAAAAAACGACAATACTCAAGGCCGCAGTTCCATATAGAGCTGCGGCCTTTTTTATCGGCAATACCGCAGCCGGGAGTTAACATCCGAGGCTCCGAATTTGTTAAGACTGATAAGACTGTAAAATTCCACAAATCGAGAGCGCCGATTTTGCCGCGTGACAGTTTTTTGCTAATTTTGTCCGATAAAGGCATTATAAGCCGCTTAACCATTATGAAAAATATAATCTACAGTATAATTTTTTTGGCCACGCTCGCAATAGGCGCACAGAAGACATCGGCAGCAACCGGCGACCTTTTTCCCTACCCCGTGCCGCCCGACTCGATGCAGATGTTTCAAAACCGTTGCGACTATATAGTGAGCCGCTTCTGGGACCGCTGTAATTTCGAACGCGCCATGAACGAGCCCGAAAAATTCAACACTGTCTTCGGCGACTGGATAAGCATCATTCCCCATGCGTCGGCCGACACGACACATGTTGCAGTCGATAAGCTGCTCAAGCGCTTCGAGAAAAAAGGCGACATAACGCTCAAACTGGCAAACATGGCCGAAAACTGGCTCTTCAGCGACACGGCACAATACAACTCGCCCGAGGTGTATCTGCCTTTCGCAAAAGCCGCCGCAAAACACAAAAAGATATCGAAAGTCGACCGGGCTCGCTACGAAAGCCATGTGCGAATACTCGAGAGCTCATCGGTCGGCTCTATCGTTCCGCCAATTGCCATAACAAAGAGCGACGGCTCGTCGGCTACTCTCGATGCCATTACGGGCAACTCTATCTTCCTCTTTTTCAATGACCCCGACTGCATGGACTGCTCCATGGCCCGTGTACGGTTCAACGCCGACCCCTCGACCCAGGAACTGGTGAAAAACGGTGAGCTCACCATAGTGAGCATATATCCCGGCGACACCGACGACGAGAGCTGGCCTAAGGCAATTGAGAACACGCCCGAAGGCTGGCAGTGCGTGGCTATGCCCGATGCGTACGACTACTTCGACATCCGCACCCTCCCCACCTTCTACTTCCTCAACAAAGACCACAAAGTGCTTCTTACCGGTATAAACGAGAATTATTTCCTCAACTCATTCCGCGGAGCAATACAGCTCAAGAAGACGCAGGCCGAAATAAAGAAACAACTGCGCGAAGCAGCCATCGAAGCTGCCCGTCAGCAGCAGGAACAAGCTACAGAAACCACAGAGTAAGCACAGCATGAGCACAAAGGCAGAAACTACAGCAGTTTTGATTTCGGGCGGTGTCGACAGCGCGGTCACCGTACACCGCCTGTACGAGCAGGGTGTGCCCATGCACTTGTTCTACATCCGCATAGGCATGGACACCGACGAAGGCGACTGCTCGGCCGAAGAGGATATAGAGATGTGCTCGCTCATAGCGCGTAAATACGGCCTGCCTTTCGACGTTGTATCGCTTCACCAGGAATATTGGGACAATGTGATGGAGTACGCTCTCCGCACAGTGCGAGCCGGCCTCACTCCGAATCCCGATATAATGTGCAACTCCATAATTAAATTCGGATACTTCGAGCAACGCTGGGGTCGCGAATACCGGCAGACAGCCACAGGCCACTACGCATCTACATACATCGATTCCGAAGGTGTGAAATGGCTCGCTACAGCTATCGACCCGGTCAAAGACCAGACCGACTTTCTGGCACGAATCAGCGGCGAGCAGCTCAGTCATATTATATTTCCGCTCGGCGACCTGCCCAAAGCCGAAGTGCGTCGCATTGCAGTAGAAGCGAAGCTCCCCAACGCATTCAGACGCGATTCGCAGGGCATATGCTTTCTCGGAAAAATCAACTACAACGACTTCATACGCCGACATCTCGGAGAAAAGCCCGGCCCGATTATCGAAATCGAGACCGGCCGCAAGCTCGGCGAGCACCGCGGCTACTGGTTCCACACCATAGGGCAGCGCAAAGGACTGGGGCTCAGCGGTGGCCCGTGGTTTGTTGTGCGCAAGAACGTTGACGACAACGTGCTCTATGTATCGCGCGGCTACGACACCGAAAAGCAATATGGCCGCACACTGCATCTGGCCGAGATGCACTTCATATCGCGTAACCCATGGGGCAACGAAGTGCTCGGCGACGAAGGTGTGGCCATACGGTTCAAAAACCGCCACACACCCGAATTCATGCCGGGCCGCATACGCCGCATGCCCGATGCCGAAGGCGAATATGTAATCGAGTCGGATGTAAAAGTGCAGGGCATAGCACCGGGCCAGTTTACTGCGGTCTACGACCCGTCGGCACATATATGTTACGGCTCCGGCATTATCACCGGACGCTCGGTAATTTCGTCAAATTTAAACCGATAGCCATATGAACGAAAGAATCAGCCTCTACGTGCTCGGACTCTCGTACAGTCAGCTGCAGTCGGGAGCCTACGCCCTCATTCTTGCCGAGAGCGAGGGCCCGCGCCGCATTCCGGTAGTCATCGGAGCTTCGGAGGCTCAGTCTATCGCCATATCGCTCGAGGGCATACGCACGCCGCGGCCCCTCACCCACGACCTCTTTGTGAGTTTCGCTCACGCTTTTGGCGTAAAGCTCTCGCAAGTGTTCATCTACCGCTTTGAGGACGGCATATTCTCAAGCGAACTCACTTTCACCGACGGAAACCGCACCGTCACTATCGACGCTCGCACGTCCGACGCCATAGCCATTGCCCTGCGTGCTCATGCACCGATTTACACTACTGCCGATATTATCGAGCGAACCGGGTTCATCATCGACAACGGAGAGTTCACCAAAAGCGGCGAACTCGACGAAGACTCTCTCGACGAAGATGCCGACGACAACAATCCGGCTTTCAACGACGACAACGACATAACATCCCGACGCTCGCAAAGGCCGCCATACAACGGCAATGAATCGCCTCGGCCAGAACAAATGAGCATCGAACAGCTCGAAACGACACTCTCCGAGCTTATCGACAACGAAGAATATGAAGAAGCCGAACGCGTAAGCAAAATTCTCGACAAGAAAAAGAAGCTTCGCGACGGCGACGACCAACTTACAGCCGACAACATCTAAAAAACCTTAAAACGCCATATTAAAAATGAAGAACTTAGCGCTCAAAGCCCGCCTTTCCGTACTCGGCTTCCTCGAATTTGCCGTATGGGGCTCCTATCTGACCTCTCTCGGCGCTTATCTCGCTCTCAACGGACTGGGCGAAAACATAGCATGGTTCTACGCCATACAAGGTGTAGTGTCTATTTTCATGCCTGCCCTGATCGGCATTGTGGCCGACCGCTGGATACAGGCTCAGAAAACACTAAGCATATGCCATTTCATAGCCGGTGCGTTCATGCTCGCAGCAGGCATCTACGGCCTCACAACGACTGAGCTTTCGGCAGGAATTCTATTCACCCTCTACACCGTGTCGGTGGCATTCTTCATGCCTACTATCGGACTGTCGAACTCTGTGGCATATTCAGCCCTCGACAGAGCCGGTCTCGACAGTGTGAAGCACTTTCCGCCGGTGCGTGTTTTCGGCACCATCGGCTTTATTTGCGCCATGCTCTTTGTCAACTTCACCGGCTATCAGAACACAGCCGCACAGCTTGTAACATCGGGCATCCTCAGTTTCGCCATGGCTCTTTACTCGCTCACCATGCCCAAGTGCCCGGTGAACAAAGGCGGCCGGAAATCGCTCGCCGACGCCCTCGGCCTCAAAGCCTTTGCTCTTTTCAAAAAGAAAGATATGGCCATATTCTTCATCTTCTCTATGCTCCTGGGTGTATCGCTGCAAATCACCAACAGTTTTGCCAACCCGTTCATTCAGAGTTTCGGAGCCGTGCCCGAATTTGGCCAGACATGGGGCGTGCACAATGCCAACGCCCTCATATCCATATCGCAGGTGAGCGAAACACTATGCATACTTCTCATTCCCTTCTTCCTCCGCCGCTACGGCATCAAGACCGTGATGCTCATGGCCATGTGCGCATGGATACTCCGCTTCGGATTCTTTGGTTTCGGCAATCCCGGCAGTGGAGTCGGACTGTTTATTCTCTCAATGATTGTCTACGGTGTGGCTTTTGATTTCTTCAATGTATCGGGCTCGCTTTATGTAGACAAACGCACTTCGAAAGACATACGCTCATCTGCCCAGGGTCTATTCATGATAATGACCAACGGCATCGGCGCGACTGTGGGCACACTGTGCGCGCAGGCCGTTATCAACCATAACGTGTACTCAAAGGCTCCCGGCCTCGACCAGATTGAGGGCTGGAGCACATCGTGGCTCATTTTCGCCGCTTATGCGGCTGTTGTGGCTATACTGTTCATATTCATTTTCCACGAGCACGACTCACACAAGACTTCCGCAAAAGAGATAAAAACCGCCGAAGACACCCCCGACAACGCAATCTGATATGATACGCTTCTACGCTCCCGACATCAATACGACAGGACTGCTTCCCGAAGGGGAAAGCGGCCATGCCGTGCGTGTGCTCCGTCACCGTCCGGGCGACGAAGTTGAAGCCGTCGACGGCAGCGGCACCCTTTACCGTTGCCGCCTGCTCGACAACAACCACCGCGGGGCCGCAGTAGAGATTGTAGAGCGTATACCGCTGCCTAAGGTGTGGAAGCCCTACATCACTGTGGCCGTGGCACCCACAAAGCACGCCGACCGCATGGAGTGGCTTGTCGAAAAGCTCGTCGAGATAGGCATCGACCGCTTTGTACCGTTGCGCTGCGAGCGCTCCGAACGCAAAGAACTCAAACACGACCGTATAGAAAAGATTGCCGTGTCGGCCATGAAACAGTCGCTCAAGGCCATACTGCCGCGCATCGACGACACCATGCCGCTGAAGCAATTCCTCGGCGAGTGCGCCGTATCGTCGAATCAGAAATTCGTGGGTTACTGCGATGCCGACACCCCTCGCCGGCTGTTGGCAAAAGCATACACCACCGGCTCCGATGTCACTCTGCTCATCGGCCCAGAAGGCGACTTTTCGCCCGCGGAAATCAAAGCATGCCTCGATGCCCGGTTCACGCCTGTTACCATGGGCGACAACCGTTTGCGCACCGAGACGGCAGCCCTCGTGGCCGCCGACACCATTCATATTGCAAACCAGATATTTTCTTAGGCTGTTATGGCAAATACACTTGCAGAACTCAACGCCGGAACCGGCTTCTTCCTGTTGGCAGGCCCCTGCGTAATCGAAGGCGAAGAAATGGCGTTCGCCACCGGACGGCGCATCAAAGAAATATGCACCCGGCTCGATATACCTTTCGCATTCAAAGGCAGCTACCGCAAAGCCAACCGCAGCCGCCTCGACTCGTTCAGCGGCATAGGCGACATTGAGGCCCTTAAAATTCTCAACGCCGTTGGCCGCGAACTCAATGTGCCGGTTGTCACCGACATTCACCTGCCGCAAGAAGCCGAAATGGCCGCCGACTTTGTCGACATACTCCAGATTCCGGCTTTTCTGTGCCGGCAGACCGATCTGCTGGTAGCAGCGGCACGTACCGGCAAATCGGTAAACGTAAAGAAAGGACAATTCCTCTCGCCCGAATCGATGCGCTTCGCGGCAGAAAAAATAAGGAGCTGCGGCAACGACGACATAGCCGTCACCGAGCGAGGCACCACCTTCGGCTATGGCGATCTCGTGGTCGATTTCCGCGGAGTGCCACGCATGCAGCAGTCCTGCCGGTGCCCCGTAATTGTAGACTGCACTCACTCGCTGCAGCAGCCGAACACCGCCGGAGGTGTCACTGGCGGATGTCCCGAACTCATCGAGACCATTGCACGTGCCGCCGTAGCTACAGGTGCCGACGGCCTATTCATGGAGACGCACCCCAACCCTGCCGTCGCAAAGAGCGACGGCGCTAATATGCTGCGCCTCGACCTGCTGGAACCGCTTCTCACACGCCTCGTGGCAATACGACGAACAATCGACACGTTCAACGAATAATATATTTCCATCAACGAATAAACCAATATGAAATTACGCATTATCGCATCTGCCCTGCTGTTTGCGGCCGCCTTCACCGGAGCCAAAGCGCAGTCCTCCATACAAAACCCCATGACACAGGCCGTGTTGGCCGTGTATGCCGAGGAACTGGCCGCCGACCCCTCTAACTACGGCATTTATCTTGCCAGGGCTGACGAATACTACCGACACAGCGAATACATCAAGGCTCTCGACGATGTAACCAAAGTGCTTCAGCTGGCTCCTGAGAAAGATGAAGACGTGCGTCTGCGCTCATACATTCTCCGTGCAGGCATCTACAACGAGACTCATCGCCCTCAGGAGGCTCTCAACGACCTTAAGGAAGCCATTAAGATAGCCCCCGATTCATATTCGGTCGTTTACCAGAAAGCGAATACCGACTACACTCTCGGCAACTTAGCCGACGCAAAAACCGGCTTCATAAAACTCGAACGCCTCAATGCCCGCACTGCCGAGCCTTATATCGGACAGGCTCGCATCGCCGTTAAAGAAAACAACCTCGGTCTTGCAAACGAACTGCTCGAAAAAGCCGTGGGTGTCGATCCAAGCAACGCCGAGATATACGTTCGCCGTGCATCCGTACGCAAACAGATGGGCGACCACAACGGTGCTGTGGGCGACTTCATTCTCGCACTCAGCTGCGACAGCAAAAACGAACGCGCAATAAACGCACTGCTCGAATACGGCAGCACAAATTATCCGGCCACAATGGCCGGCCTCACAAACGCCATTTCCACAGCCCCCGAAGTGGGCATGTACAGATACATCCGTGCCGTGGTAGCCCAGGCCCATTTCCACTATCTGGCTGCTATAAACGACTATCAGGAAATTCTCGATAAAAAAATATACAACTACTACGGCATCTACGCCTCTATTGCCGAGTGCAACTACTGTCTCGGCAACTACACCGAAGCCCTCGACAACGCCGACCGCGCACTGTCGATGATTACCGACAACGCATCGTATTACGTAGTGAAATCGCGCATTCTGCGCGCTCTCGGCCGTAACGACGATGCTATCAAGGTGGCTGCGCAGGCACTTGCCGTCGACCGACAGTCGAACGAAGCCCTCACCGAAATGGCGCTCGCATATGTGGGTACTGGCAACTACGAAGAAGCATCGAACCTCTTGGGAGAGGCTATGCTCAACGATGCCGAAAACGCCACATATCCCATGCTCCGCGCATGGATATATGAGAAATATCTAAACAAAGAGAAAAACGCACGCGCTCTCTACGAACAAGTATCGCAGATGGAAAACTTCTATCTCGACAATCCCCGTTCGCTCAAAGGATTTGCACTGCTCTTCCTCGGCGACAAAGAAGCCGGCGACCGCTGGATGAACAACATACTCCGCACCGTTGTCGACTTCGACGGCCTAATCCACTACTACGCCGCATGCTACTACTGCCAGAGCGGCGACTTAGACAAAGCAATGGAGTGTGCTCAGAAAGCTCTCACCCTCGGATACGCCAACTATCACAACTGGACCGAAAACAACGACGGACGCATAACCGTTGCGCCTCTCCGCGACGACCTCAAATTCCTCAACATGCTTCACCGTCACGACTCCATTTTTGGTAAAGAATAGTTAAATTATTGCCGAGAAAGTAACTTTTATGTTCGGAATGCGTCATATATACGTACTGAAGAATGATAAAAACAGCTTTTCAGCAAAATTGATTGATATATTGCCGGCACCGCAGCTGTGAAGCGACGGTCGCCGGCTCTTCTTTTAACTTAATACAATGGTCATAGCATCTCAACTCCGCAAAGAAAACATAGCGAGCTATCTGCTCTACATGTGGCAAATCGAAGACTTAATCCGTGCAAACGGCCTCGACATCGACAGCATTGACGACACTATCGTAAAAGGCTTCCCCGAAGAATCTCGCAAGCATATTCACGACTGGTACGAATCGCTCATCGACATGATGCGCCGCGAAGACGTGGCGGCAAAAGGACACCTGCAGATGAACCGCAACATAATCGGCGCACTCGCCGATCTGCACCGTCAGATAATGGCCGACCCCGACCCCGATTTCGACGAATACCGCCGCGAATTCTACAACACCCTGCCCTTCATCGTTGAGCTCCGTTCCAAATCGGGCGACGAGAAAGCCGGCGAGATAGAGACCTGCTTCAACGCCCTCTACGCTCAGCTGCTCCTGCGCCTGCAGCACAAAGAAATATCGGCCGAGACAGAGCTTGCCTTCAAGCAGATATCGCAGTTCATAGCCCTCCTCGCCCGTGACTTCGCCCGCGACGAGCGCGAAGAACTCTTCAAAAACAAAGACGGGGACAAGGATAATTAAGGCATATTAAGTATAATCATTTATGCAATAAAACTATACAATCCGCACAAATCAGTGTCGAATCGACACGGTTTGGCGGATTTTTCGTACTTTTGCAGTCTAAATCACACACAGCATGGAATACAACCACAAAGACATCGAAAGCCGCGTCCATAAATATTGGAAGGATAGCGACATATATCGTGTAGAAATCGACCATTCGCGTCCGAAATACTACGTGCTCGACATGTTTCCTTATCCCTCGGGAGCCGGACTGCATGTAGGTCATCCTCTGGGATATATAGCAAGCGATATTTTCTCGCGTTATAAACGTCTTAACGGCTTCAACGTACTCCATCCGATGGGATTCGACGCTTATGGCCTGCCGGCTGAGCAATATGCGATTCAGACCGGCCAGCACCCCGAAGTGACTACTCGCGTCAACGTGGAGCGCTACTGCAAACAGCTCGATAACATCGGTTTCTCTTTTGACTGGAACCGCTGCATACGCACATGCGACCCCGAATTCTACAAGTGGACTCAGTGGGCATTTCTCAAAATGTTCAACTCATATTACGACCGCAGCGCCGACCGTGCTAAACCTATCGAAGAGCTTGTAAAGCACTTCGAAGCCAACGGCACCGAAGGAGCCAACGCCACATGCTCGCACGACATGTCGTTTACCGCCGACGAGTGGAATGCCAAAGATAAGAAAGCAAAAAGCGACGTGCTTATGAACTATCGAATCGCTTATCTGGGCAATACAATGGTGAACTGGTGTCCCAAACTGGGCACGGTGCTCGCCAACGACGAGGTAAGCGAAGGTCTCTCCGTCCGTGGCGGATATCCTGTGGTGCAGAAAGAAATGTGGCAGTGGTGTCTGCGTGTGTCGGCATATGCCGAACGCCTCCTCAAGGGCCTGGATAAAATCGAGTGGTCGGAGTCTATCAAAGAAACACAGCGCAACTGGATTGGCCGCTCGGAAGGTGCCGAGATGCGTTTCAGCATTGACGGCCGCGACGACCTCGCGCTCGAAATATTCACCACCCGCGCCGACACAGTATTCGGTGTTACATTCATGGTGCTTGCACCCGAGAGCAAATACGTCGACGAAGTCACCACTCCTGAGCAGAAAGCTGCCGTCGACGAATACATCAAGGCCGTGAAGCTCCGCACAGAGCGCGAGCGCATGATTGACAAGAAAGTTACGGGTGTGTTCTCAGGCTCGTATGCCATAAACCCACTTTCGGGCAAAAAAGTGCCAGTATGGATTAGCGACTACGTGCTTGCCGGCTATGGTACCGGCGCCATTATGGCTGTTCCGGCGCACGACAGCCGCGACTATGCTTTCGCACGCCACTTCGGCCTGCCCATAATCCCTCTTATCGAGGGAGCCGATGTAAGCGAGGAGTCAATGGATGCCAAAGAAGGCATTATGTGCAACTCCGAAGGCCCGGGCCTCAACCTCAACGGCCTCACCGTGAAAGAAGCCATTGCCGCCGCAAAGAAATATATCGAACAGGCTGGCATTGGCCGTGTGAAGGTAAACTACCGTCTGCGCGATGCCATTTTCAGCCGCCAGCGCTACTGGGGCGAGCCCATTCCTATCTGCTATGTCGACGGCGTACCCGAGGCATACAACGAGCTGCCACTGCGTCTGCCCGAAATTGACAAATACCTTCCCACAGAGACAGGCGAGCCGCCGCTGGGACGCGCAGCCGACTGGAAAACTCCCGAAGGCTATCCGCTCGAACTCAACACCATGCCCGGTTTCGCCGGTTCGTCGGCCTACTATCTGCGGTATATGGACCCCCACAACGAGCACGCTCTCGTCTCAAAAGAAGCCGATGAATACTGGCGCTCTGTCGACCTCTATGTAGGCGGATCGGAGCACGCCACCGGACACCTCATCTACAGCCGTTTCTGGAACAAATTCCTCTACGACTACGGCGAAGTGGTTGACGACGAACCTTTCCGCAAACTCATCAACCAGGGCATGATTCAGGGCCGCACAAGCTTCGTTTACCGAATCAAAGACACCAACACATATGTAAGCGCCGGCCTCAAAGACCAGTACGACACCACCCCGATTCGTGTCGACATAAATCTGGTCGAAAATGACGTGCTCGACCTCGAAGGCTTCAAGGCATGGCGACCTGACTTCGCCGATGCCGAATTCGTGCTCGAAAACGGCAAATATATCTGCGGCTACGCTGTTGAGAAGATGTCGAAGTCTATGTTCAATGTTGTCAACCCCGACGACATGATTGAGCGCTACGGCGCCGACACACTCCGACTCTACGAGATGTTCCTCGGGCCCATCGAGCAGAGCAAGCCCTGGGATACACGCGGCATCGACGGTGTTTACCGCTTCGTGAAGAAATTCTGGAGTCTCTACTGGAAGGGAGACAACTGCCTGGTCGACAACTCGGAACCGACACGCGACAATCTGAAGAGCCTCCACAAACTCATAAAGAAAGTCACCGGCGACATCGAGGCATTCTCATACAACACCTCTGTTGCCGCGTTCATGATATGCATCAATGAACTCGCACAGCAGAAATGCCACTCGCGCCAGGTGCTCGAGCCGCTGCTTGTGGTACTCGCGCCATTCGCACCGCACATGGCCGAGGAGCTCTGGCACAACGCCATGAACAACGAAGGCAGCATCTGCGACGCACAGTGGCCCTCGTACAACGAAGAATATCTGCGCGAAGACTCGGTGACGATGGCAGTGTCGTTCAACGGAAAGGTGCGTTTCAACATCACCGTTCCGGCCGGCTTATCAAACGACTTAGTTCAGGAGACCGCCCTCAACGACCCAGCCGCCGCAAAATGGCTCGAAGGAGTGACAATCCGCAAGGTCATCGTAGTGCCCTCGAAGATTGTCAACATTGTCGTAGGCTGATACAATAAAGAATCGGCTGCGACGTTAATTCTTTGATGGAAAAGATAGTATTCGCAACAAACAACGCCCATAAGCTCGCCGAGCTCCGTCAGATGCTCGGCGGGCGTTTTCTGCTTTTATCACTCGACGACATCGGCTGTCATGACGACATTCCCGAGACGGGCTCTACCTTTGAAGAAAACGCACTTCAGAAAGCCCGCTGGGTGAAGGAGCGCTACAGCTACGACTGCTTTGCCGACGACTCGGGTCTCGAAGTATACGCCCTCGGCGGCGCTCCGGGCATAATGAGCGCCCGCTATGCCGGCACACACGGCGACAGCGACGCAAACAACGCGCGGCTGCTGCGCGAACTCGGCGACAACACCGACCGCAGGGCACGCTTCCGCTGCGTTATAGCCCTTCTTCAGGGCGACAGCGAGCCACAGTTTTTCAGCGGCAGTGTCGAAGGCGACATTCTCCACGAAGCAGCAGGCTGCGGAGGGTTCGGATACGACCCTCTGTTCCGTCCCTTGGGCTGGAGCTACACATTCGCAGAGGCCACTCCCGACGAAAAGAACGCCGTAAGCCACCGTGGCAAAGCCGTAGCAGCACTTGTCGAAGCGCTCTCCTCACACAATTAATCTCCTCTTCGATATGCACAGAAAGATTCTGCTTATCATACTCACTATTCTTGCAGCCGTAGCTCCGGGGACTTACGCCCTCGACAATCACGGCAGCTGGGCGCTTTATCCTACTGTCGCCGATTATTTCAGCGACGTAATAGAAACGCCCTCGAAAGTCTATCTCCTGTCGGGGTCCACTCTGATGCATCAAAGCACCGACGACAACGAATTTTATGTATACGGTTCCGACCGACTTTCGGAGAACACCGGCATACGATTCATTCGATACAACGCGCAGGGCAAGTATCTGCTCATAGTTTACGAAAACGGTAACATCGACCTCCTCTACGACGACGGCTCGGTATACAATATGCCCGAAGTAAAGAACGCCGTGCTCACCACCACTCGCGGAATCACCGACGCAGCGTTTCACGACAACAAAATTTACCTCTCCACCGACTTCGGTCTTGTAGTGTACGACGACAAAAAGCGTGAAGTTGTCGAGTCGGGAATCTACAACATCGCCATGCTCAATGTATTTGTAATGAGCGGCAACATAGTTCTGGTGACCAATCCCGACAACAACCACATGGAGTTCTGGGCTGCACCGCTCGAGGGACGGCATCATGATTTCGCGCGCTTCCGGAAAAACGGAGAATGCTGGACACACAGCGACATGTTTTCCGACATATACAAGATCAGCGAAAACACACTCCTCTACTGCTACATCAACGGCAATCTAAACGGCAGAGTGCTCGATTTCGAGACCGGTACATCGGCACCCCTAAACGGCCTTCCCTCCGTACAGCCCAAATTGCTCCGTGCAACCGACAGCGGCGCTATGTTCGTGTCGCAGAACGGCTCACTCTACTTTGTCCAAGGCTCCGCAGTATCGGCTCCGACAGCCGTTCCTGACGATTATAAGACTCTCTTCTCAAGCAAAGGCTCGGTATCGTCGGTATGGGTCAACACTGCCGACGGCACGCTCACACAGTACAACCTCGCCGGCGACGAACCCGTTCAGCTGCTCAACATAGTGCAGCCCGAAGGCTTTACCTGCATTGAGCCGGTCAACTTCCGCTGGACCCCCGACGGCACACGCCTGCTTATATCAAACCGCTCAGCAAACTACGACTATCAGATACCCGGCGACAACTGGAACACCCCCTTCTTCGCCGATGAAATACGAGACGGAAAAATCAGCGATGCAGCCGTCCACAATGCCGCCGAGGCTGAATCATGGGGAATAACATACTACAACTACGACCGAGCTTCGGGGCGCCTTACATCGTGCCTTGTAGCGCATCCCGACCCCGAAGACCCCGACATATATTATGTAGCCAACAACCGCTGGGGTCTCGGCGTGGTGAAAGACAACAGCCTCATAACAGCTTTCACGGCAAAAAACTCGCCGATGATTGCCACAAACCCCAATAATACAGGGCGCAATGCGCGTCTGATGGACGTGACGACCGACAACGAAGGCAACCTGTGGATAGCTAACGGATATGCCGAGTGCAGTCAGAACACATATGCAGTTCTCCCGGCAGAAAAACGCCGTGGTGACCTCAGCCAAATCCAGAAGAGCGACTGGGTGACAGTTCCCGCGTTTTTCAGCGGCGATGAAACCGTGGCACGCCAGTCGCAGATACTATTTTCCAAGAAATATCCCAACTACGCCATATTCAACCTC
The DNA here is from genome assembly GCA_003979155.1 of Muribaculaceae bacterium. Taxonomy (GTDB): domain Bacteria; phylum Bacteroidota; class Bacteroidia; order Bacteroidales; family Muribaculaceae; genus CAG-873. Next base: position 9,066 of record RYWL01000010.1, on the reverse strand, counting down.
GGCAACCCAAACGAAGGCATTTACATCTGCAACAACAACGGCACTCCCCTCAATTTCGCCGACGACCGCCGCCTCAACTTCAAGCAGTGGAGCGATACCGAAGGCAACTCCCTCTCGCCATATCGCATTCTTTCTATGACCGAAGACCACGAAGGCAAAATATGGCTTGGATCCGACCAGGGCCTTTTTGTAATTGAAAACATCACAAAAGCATTCGAAGCCGACTTCCGCGTGCGCAGACCCATTGTGCCTCGAAACGACGGCACCATATACGGCGACTACCTCCTCGGCACAGAACTCATTTTCGGCATCGCAGTTGACCCGTCGAACCGAAAATGGATAGCCACCCGCACTTCGGGTGTATATCTGGTAAGCGCCGACGGAACCAAAATCATATCAAATTACACAACCGACAACTCGCCCCTGCCCTCAAATATCGTCGAAGGGGTGACATGCGACCCAAATTCCAACACAGTATATTTCGGCACACCCTACGGCATAGCCTCCTTCCTGAGCGATTCGGCACCGGCATCCGACGACTACTCCGATGTCTACGCCTATCCCAACCCCGTGCGCCCCGAATACACCGGCTGGATTACCGTAAAGGGACTCATGGACAATTCGCTTGTGAAAATCGCCGACATAGCCGGAAACGTATTCTTTCAGGGCCGCTCTGAAGGCGGCATGATATCGTGGGACGGCTGCGACGCAAGCGGGCGCAGAGTGCGCTCCGGTGTCTACCTCGTACTTGCCTCTCAGGGCGACGACAATGGCTCATCGGGTGTCGCTACAAAAATCATGGTTGTGAACTGATAGGTTGTCAGCTGCGTTTTTCATTAAAAAATTATGATTAATGAATAAAAGAACACTAAGCTACGCCGATGAGCGCGACAAGACTTACGGAATCACCGGCATGACAATCACCCTTGTGGTGTGCAATGCCGAAGATTATCTCTCCGAAATACACCTCGATAACCAACCCGGCGAATGCATGGTTATGGCACACCAATTCGGATTCAAAGGCAATCCCCGCATGTCGGCAAAGATAGTGTGGGAACAGACCCTAAACGATTTGCGTGTCACAACTTCTATGGCATTGGGCAACCTCATGTGCCGCAGATATATACTCGACCGGAAACCGCTGACCGACGACGAAGCATCGGAACTGCGCCGTGCCGTAGTCGACGAAGCATCGGAACACTGCGCTCTCGACAACGACGAAAGCGCCCGTCTGTTCGATGCATGCTACCACACCGTCGACCGCATTTTCAGGCATTCGGCCATAAGGCCCATCGCCGACTCTTTTGCCGAACAGCTTACCAACCGCCGCACTCTCTCCGCAAACGAAGCTATCGAAATCCTCGCACAGCTCGGCATACGCTGAGTTGCAGAAATTAATAATTACTTATTTTTTATTTTCTTATTTGAAATGTCAACCAACACAGTAGACAACAAACGGAAAGTAACCACCGCACGCCTGCTCGACATGAAGCAGCGCGGAGAGAAGATTGCCATGCTCACAGCCTACGACTACTCAATGGCCAAGCTCATCGACGAAGCTGGCATTGATGTCATTCTCGTAGGCGACTCAGCCTCGAATGTAATGGCAGGCAATATGACCACACTGCCCATGACCCTCGACCAGATGATATATCACGCCAAAAGCGTTGTAAAAGGCACCGAGCGCGCTCTTGTGGTGTGCGACATGCCCTTTGGCACTTATCAGGGCAACCCCATCGAGGCTCTCGCATCGGCTATCCGCATAATGAAGGAGAGCCACGCCGAAGCTGTGAAAATGGAAGGCGGCGCCGAAATTCGCGAGTCTATCGAGCGCATTCTGTCGGCCGGTATTCCTGTTATGGGACACCTCGGACTCACTCCGCAGTCTATCAACAAATTCGGCACTTATGCCGTGCGCGCCAAAGAAGAACGCGAAGCCGAAAAGCTCATTGCCGATGCCCGCATGCTCGAAGAAATCGGCTGCTTCGCCATTGTGCTCGAAAAGATTCCTGCTGCTCTTGCCGCACGAGTGTCCAAAGAAGTGTCAATACCCACCATCGGCATCGGTGCAGGCAATGGCACCGACGGACAGGTGCTTGTAATGCACGACATGCTCGGCATTAACAAAGGCTTCTCACCAAAATTCCTGCGCCGCTATGCCGATTTGTCGACTATAATCAACGAAGCCGTCGGCCATTATATCGACGACGTGAAGAGCTCCGACTTCCCTAACGAGAACGAACAATATTGACATGCGTTGATGCCGACGCATCATCATAAAACACAGGGAGGACGCGCCGGCGTCCTCCCTGTGTTTTATGATGATGTATACTGTTTCCCACTCGCTTATTCAACGAGCTCGCAGATGAGAGTAGCTGACGACGAATCGAGCACTCGCACCTTGACAAGTTCTCCCACTTTGGCGTTTCCGCGAGGAAACACAGCAGTCTTGTTCTGGCTTGTGCGGCCCACCATCTGCTCGTTGCTACGCTTCGCCACGCCTTCTACAAGAACTTCGAACACCTTGCCGCGATCGCGCATATTCGACGCCGCCGAAAGCTCGTTCTGCAGAGCAATCATGCGGTTTAGACGCTCTATCTTCACATCCTCCGGCACATTATCGGGCATCTGGCGCGAAGCGAGAGTGCCGGGGCGCTCGGAGTACTTGAACATGAACGACGAATCGAAGCCGACTGTGCGCATAAGATCAAGAGTCTGCTGGAAATCTTCTTCGGTTTCGTCATGAAAACCGGTAAAAAGGTCGCTGCTTATGCCGCACTCCGGAATTGCCCGGCGAATGGCAGCTATTCTGTCGAGATACCATTCACGGGTATACTTGCGGTTCATAGCGGCAAGCACCTTGTTGCTTCCGCTCTGCACCGGCAGATGTATGTGACGGCAGATGTTGGGGTGAGTGGCAATAGCGTCAATTATCTCGTCGCTCATATCCTTAGGATGCGAAGTGGTGAAACGCACACGCATAGAGGGCGCAGCCTCGGCTACAATTGCGAGCAGCGATGCGAAGTCGACCGACTTGTCGGCTCCTTCGGGCATGAAACTGTAGCTGTTTACATTCTGCCCGAGCAGAGTGACTTCCTTAAAGCCACGCGCACGCAAATCGGCAAGCTCGTTGAGAATGCTGTCTACTGGTCTCGAACGCTCGCGGCCACGTGTATAGGGCACAATGCAGTATGAGCAGAAATTATTGCACCCGCGCATAATGCTTATGTAGCCGCTCACGGTCTGGCCGGGCAGACGCACCGGCACCACATCACGATAAGTCTCGGTAGTGCTCAGTTCGACATTCACAGCCTCAAGGCCCTGCTCGGCGGCACCGAAGAGCGCAGGTAGGTCGAGATATGCATCCGGGCCGGCGACAAGGTCTACGCCGTGCTTCGACACCAGTTCATCGCGTACACGTTCGGCCATACAGCCTATCACGCCGATAATGAGCGCGCCCTTGCGCTTGCGGCGAATCGCGTTGAGAGCCTGCAGACGCGACACAATTTTTTGCTCGGCGTTATCGCGTATCGAGCAGGTATTGAGCAGAATGGCATCGGCGTTGTCGATATCGTCGGCAAGCGCATAACCGGCAGTCTCCATTATCGAGGCCACGACTTCGCTGTCGGCGACATTCATCTGGCAGCCGTAAGTTTCTATATAAAGTCTTTTAGAGGCGATTATATCAGATTGAGATGAGTTCATCTGGGAAATATTTGTTACATTGCGCAATAATGCGTATTTTTGTACAAAATTACAAAAATAAATGGATATCTCCGACTTCATAGTAGGAATAGGTGTCTTGCTGGTCATAATAGCATCGGAAGTAAGCGGCCGTAAAAAGAAAAAAGAAGTCCGCTCCACTCCGATGCAGAATCGTGCGCACGTAAGTCCGCCCGCATACCGGCCGCAGCCCAAGCCGCCGACACCAAAGAGCAAGCCGCCGACGCTGAAACGGCCCGCATGGCCGGCTGCTACACCAAGCGCAGCCAAGCCATTCCTTGCCGGAAATGAAGGAGCAAGAGTCACTTCTTCCGAAAAGACTCCCAAACACGAGTTTCCTAAAACTACCGTGGCCAAAGAACCGGCAGCCCTCAAACAGCTTACTCGCGACAACCTGCGCAACGCCGTGATTTGGAGCGAAATACTACGCCCGAAATTCTAAACAAAAAAATAAAACAATCATAAAAAACTGGTAAAAACCACTCTAAATTACCATGGCATATAATTATATCACGGCTGAAGAAGCAGCCGCAATGATTAACAATGGCGATACTATCGGCACATCGGGTTTTACCGCTCCCGGATCTCCCAAATTAATTACCGAAGCTCTTGCGGCCAAGGCTCTCAAAGAGCAGGAGGCCGGCCGTGAATTTAAAGTCAACCTCTTCTCCGGAGCATCGACCAGCGACCATGTCGACGGTGTCATGGCACGTGCAAACGCTTACAACATGCGCGCTCCCTACCAGAACGTGCCCGACCTGCGCAAGCGCATCAACGCCCACGACTGCCACTACTTCGACCGACATCTCTCAGAAATGGCTCAGGAAGTGCGCTACGGCACCTACGGCCCTATCGACGTGGCTATTATCGAAGCCGCCGACATCAACGAAAAAGGCGAGGTAATTCTCGGATGCGGCCTGGGCAATGTCACAGTATTTGCCTCTATGGCAAAGAAAATTTTTATCGAGCTCAACGACCGTCTGCCCAAGAGCCTCTTAGGCATGCACGACGTTTATATGCCTCTCGACCCTCCTTACCGTCGTGAAATTCCAATCTACGCACCTAACGACCGCATCGGCTCGCCCGTTCTCAAAATCGATCCCTCGAAGGTAATGGGCATTGTCCGCACAAGCTCATACGACTGCGTGAAGCCCTTCACCGCTCCCGACGCCACATCGGCACTCATCGGTAAAAACGTGGTAAACTTCCTCGTCGGCGAATACAAAGCCGGTCGTCTTCCCAAAGAATTCCTCCCCCTCCAGTCGGGCGTAGGCAATGTGGCAAATGCCGTGCTTTATGATTTGGGCGAAAGCAAAGACCTGCCTCCTTTCATGATGTACACCGAAGTGATTCAGGATGCAGTGCTCGAACTCCTCAAAAAAGGAAAATGCACCTTCGCATCGACATGCTCCATGACATTCTCCGATACTACCGAGCAGGAACTCTTCGCCGACCTCTCGTATTTCCACGACAAAATAATGATGCGTCCGGCCGAAATCTCCAACAACCCCGAGGTTATCCGCCGACTCGGCGTGATTGCCATGAACACAGCACTCGAAGCCGACATCTTCGGCAACGTAAACTCCACTCACGTGCTCGGACACCGCATGATGAACGGCATTGGCGGCTCCGGCGACTTCACACGCAACGCATACCTCTCTATCTTCTCCTGCCCCTCGGTGAGCAAGGGCGGCTTAATCAGCAATATCGTGCCCATGGTCGCTCACCCCGACCACAGCGAGCACTCTGTCGACGTTATCGTCACCGACCAAGGTATTGCCGACCTCCGCATGAAAGACCCAGTGCAGCGTGCTTACGAAATCATCAACAACTGCGCTCACCCCGACTACCGTCCGCTGCTGCTCGAATACCTCAAGAGCGGTGTACCCGGACAGACTCCGATAAACCTCAAATGCGCTTTCGCATTTCACAACGCTCTCAACGAAACCGGCGACATGCACAATGTCGACTACTCGAAGTACATGTAATTAACTCCGAACTCTATACTAAAGACCCGACGCCTGCCCGACGTCGGGCCTTTTTTCGTTTTCGCAACCGATTTACATAAATAATTTTGTAATTTTGTGCACAATACGACAAACACAGTAAAAATGCGACTTTCACATATCTTCCTCGTCACAGCGGCAATCGCTTTTGCAGGCTGTGCACACACTCACAGAGAACACGAACATGAGCACGAACACGAACATGCAGAGGCTCATGAGCATGAGCACGAAAACGGGCATGAGCATGCCGAGGGACACAATCACGACCACGAACACGGCGACGAGGGACACGCACACTCGGAGCATGAACACGAAGGCGAGCACAAAGACGCCCCGGGCGTGATTGTGATGCACAACGAAGCAGCCGCGCGATTTGGCGTACGCACAGAGGTGGCTCAGCCCGGCGACTTCAACGCCGTGGTGAAATGCGCCGGTCAAGTGGTGCGCTCCGGAGCCGACGATGCCGTAGCCTCCGCGCCGACAGCAGGCATTGTTCATTTTGCTGCCGGCATGAACCCCGGCTCGAAAGCGGCACGTGGCTCTGTGATTGCAGTCATCGACGCCAGCGGCATGAGTGGCGGCGATGCAAACGAAGCAGCCAAGGCACAGCTCGCTGCTGCCGAAGCCGAACTCGACCGCATTCAGGACCTCTATGACGACAGACTCGCCACGCAAGGCGAACTTCTTGCCGCCCAGGCAGCCGTAGCAAAGGCAAAAGCCGCCTACAGCCCCTCGGCAGGCAACGGACGCGTAACATCGCCTATCAACGGCACTGTTACGACACTGCTTGTAAAAGAAGGCAGCTACGTAAATGCCGGCGACCCCATTGCATCAATAGGCACGGGCGAAGGCTCGGTGCTCAGAGCCGACATTCCGCAGAGATACTATAGTCTCGCGCCCTCGTTCACCGACATGCGCGCCCAATTTGCCAACGCGCCCGTGTTCACAGTGAGCGAGCGCGGCGGGCACCGCCTCAGCGGAGCCCCGGCCGGAGAGACTGCTATCAGCGGCGCTTACATACCCGTCTATTTCACCGCCGCCGGCACCGGCATGGCAGCCGGCACACCATTTACGGCATATCTTATCGGAGTCACGCGACAGGGCGTTCTCACAGTACCAGTATCAGCTCTGTCGGAGCAGCAAGGCAATTTCTTTGTATATGAAAATTATGCTCCGGAGCACTATCGCAAACTGCCCGTAAAGACAGGCGCAAGCGACGGTATCCGCACCGAGATTGTTTCGGGTCTCGAACCGGGCACAACCTATGTGGCCGAGGGAGTCTCGGCAGTGCGCCTATCGGAAACATCCGGAATCATTCCGCAGGGACATACACATAACCACTAAAAAGAGGAGACCTGCCCGATGCTGAACAGAATAATACATACATCGCTCAACAACCGCCTCGCAGTGCTCATTATCACCGCACTGATTTTTGTGGCCGGATGCGCGACTCTCCTCCGCATGGACGTTGACATCTTCCCCGACCTCAACGCTCCTACAGTTGTGATAATGACCGAAGCCCCGGGGCTCGCGGCAGAGGAAGTGGAGCAAGTTGTCACATACCCCGTGGAGACTGCCGTAAACGGCGCCACAGGTGTGCGTCGCGTACGCTCGACATCGAACGCCGGCTTCTCGGTAGTGGCGGTAGAGTTCGACTGGGACACCGACATTTACCTTGCCCGTCAGATTGTGGCCGAACGTCTCGATGCGGCATCGGAAGATTTTCCCGACGGAGTGCAGAAGCCCGTCATGGGCCCGCAGTCTTCGATTTTGGGAGAGATGATGCTCATAGCCCTTACGTCGGAAAACGACAGCACATCGATGCTTGAACTGCGTCGCATTGCCGAGCGCACATTACGGCCGCGCATACTCGCAC
>RYWL01000010.1:0-1451 GCA_003979155.1 Muribaculaceae bacterium | reverse complement strand
ACTCAATCCGGCGCTGATGAACACCTACGGCATCACCGTGGGCGACGTGCTAGCAGCCACCGACGGCTTTAACTCAAATGCCGCCGGCGGTTCAATCTATGATTACGGAAACGAATACATTGTAAAAGCCAATATCAACACCGCCGACTGCGAGGCACTCGGACAGGCTGTGGTGCGCTCCGACGAACGCGGCACAATCACACTTGCCGATATCGCCGTAATAGAGCAGGCCGGACGCCTGCCGAGAATCGGTCTTGCATCGCTCCGCACCGAACCGGCCGTGATTCTCACCGTGACGAAACAGAACGGCACCGACACTCGCTCACTCACCGAAGCCATCGACCGCCAGCTCGAAACAATGGCACTGACCCTGCCCTCCGACGTGAAAATATCGACCGATATTTTCCGTCAGGACGACTTCATAGAGAGCTCGGTGAGCAATCTCGAGCGTTCGCTCATCGAGGGTGCGCTGTTTGTCATCATCATATTGTTCATCTTCCTGATGAACATCCGCACTACGGTTATTTCTGTAATAGCACTGCCGCTGTCTATCATAGTATCGATACTCATACTCAATGCACTGGGCTACACTGTCAATACTATGAGTCTCGGCGGCATCGCCATTGCCATAGGCTGTCTCGTCGACGATGCGATTGTCGACGTGGAAAATGTCTACAAGCGCCTGCGGCAAAACCGGCTTCTGCCTCCCGGCGAACGCAAGCCTGTTATCGATGTCGTATTTCACGCCTCGGCCGAGGTGCGTATGCCCATATTCAACTCCACACTTATCATCACTGCCGCATTCCTGCCCCTCTTCTTCCTCACCGGCATGGAGGGCCGCATGCTCAGACCGCTCGGCGTGGCTTTCATAGTATCGCTGCTGGCATCTACAATAGTGGCACTCACCCTAACACCTGTGCTCTGCAGCCTTATGCTCGGCAACGAACGCGAAAACGGCAAGTTGTCGCGCGAGCCACGTCTGGCCAAAGTTTTAGGAAAGGCATATTCACGCTCGCTCTCATGGATTATGGGGCACAGCCGCGGCATGCTCGCCGGCACTGCCCTGCTCTTCGTAGGCTCGTTAATCGTATACTTCACTCTGGGCTCGGGCTTCCTGCCCCGATTCAACGAGGGTTCGTTCACTATCAATGTGAGCGCGATGCCCGGCATATCGCTTGAAGAAAGCGACCGCATAGGCCGCGAAGCCGAACGCATAATAATGGAGACGCCCGAAATCCTAACCGTGGCTCGCAAAACCGGCCGCGCCGAACTCGACGAACACTCTCGCGGAGTGAACGGCTCGGAACTCGAAGCGCCCTACCGCCTCAAAGACCGCAGCCGCAGCGACGTCAGCGCCGAGCTGCGCAAACGCCTCGGCGAAATTCCAGGTGCTGTGATAGAAATCGGACAGCCTATTTCACACCGCATCGATGCCATGCTCTCGGGCTCGC
>RYWL01000070.1 GCA_003979155.1 Muribaculaceae bacterium | reverse complement strand
CTTCGGTCTTATAGAGGTCGATTATGTGGATACCATTACGCTCCATGAAGATGTAGGGAGCCATTGCGGGGTTCCATTTGCGTTTGAGGTGGCCGAAGTGGCAACCTGCTTCAAGGAGCTGGTCAAATGTGGGATTAGCCATTTTAATTGATGTTGTCAGGTTTACGTTCTTTTTAATTAAGCAACTGCGGGGTAGGAGCGTAAAGTCAATCGCCGCAGTTTAGATACTAAACACTTGTCAGACGGCTCAGGCACACGTGCCCGGCAGAGCCGCCGGTGATGCAAAAAAGCGATTAACGCTTTGAGAACTGGAAGCGCTTGCGTGCTTTGGGCTGACCGGGTTTCTTACGCTCGACGGCACGGGGGTCGCGAGTCATGAAGCCCTGCTTGCGGAGCACTGCTTTGTCTTCGGGGTTAACTTTAACGAGGGCACGGGCAATACCGAGACGAAGAGCCTCAGCCTGGCCTTTGAAACCGCCGCCGTCGAGATTTACATTGATATCGTATTTGTCGGCTACCTCGAGAGCATTGAGGGGCTGCTTAACGATGTACTGAAGAATCGACGAGGGGAAGTATACGTTGAGGGGGCGCTTGTTGATGGTGATTGTGCCGTTGCCTTCTTTGAGAATTACGCGGGCTACGGCTGCCTTACGACGGCCAACTGCATTTACTGTTTCCATTTTGTCGATTATTTCAGTTTGTTAATGTCGATAACAGTGGGATTCTGAGCCTCGTGGGGGTGGTTAGGACCGTTGTAAACGTGCATGTTTTCGATAAGACGACGTCCGAGACGGTTCTTGGGGAGCATACCCTTCATAACGCGGACAAACAGAGGGTGAATGCCGGGTTTGAGGTGTTTGTTAAATGATTTTGCCATAAGCACCTCAGGTGTGAGCTCGCGCTGACCGCCGGGATAGCCGGTGTAGTTGAGGTAGATGTGGTCTGTCATCTTCTTGCCGGTAAGAACCACTTTGTCGGCATTGATGATAATTACGTTATCGCCACATTCGACATTGGGCGAATAAGAGGGTTTGTATTTGCCGCGAAGAAGTTTTGCAACTTTCGAGCAAAGACGACCGAGGTGCTGGTCGGTGGCATCGATGAGCACCCAGTCGCGCTGTACTTCCTGCGCATTGGGGAACTCTGTGCGGTAGCTAATAGTATCCACTTTCTAATTTCTTGATTAATTGTTACATAACTCGACCGCCGCGTTGAGGTTCACTTGGCCAAAAGTTTGCCGCGCGACAGCCTTCAAAGTGTTGGACATAATCGGTGCCGCAAAGGTACGACTTTTTTTTTATTTCACAAAACTTTTTTCTTTCCGGCATTGCAAGTTGGTAAAAAACTCAAAAAGCATAGCCGCCAGCGAGCCGAAATTGTAATGCTTTAAGTGTCTGCTCCGGTCTATGATACGATAAACTGTTAGTAATTGTCACAGCAGTCCGGAGAGACCGCGGCAGGCAGTCTCTCCGGATTATCGGGTTCATTGAGTGCTTTCAGCAGCCCTCGGGACGGAGCTTTCGCACTGTTTCGGCGGTGCGCCAGAGTTCGCTGTCGTGGAGAGCCTGCAGTTCTTTTTCAAGGCCTTCGCGGTAATCGGATTTAGAATTGGCATCTATTGCAATCTGCGCCTCTATGCCCTCGGCGACACTGTTATAGAGACGTTCCATAACCGGCTTAATAGCGTCATGGAATGGAGTCATCCAGTCGATGGCTCCGCGCTGCGCCGTGGTCGAACAGTTGGCATACATCCAGTCCATGCCCTTTGCGGCAAATAGAGGCATCAACGACTGCGTAAGCTCCTCTACTGTCTCGTTGAAGGCTTCGGAAGGCGAGTGTCCGTGCTCGCGCAGCACTTCGTACTGTGCCGAGAACAAACCCTGGATAGCTCCCATGAGGGCTCCACGTTCGCCGGTGAGGTCACTTGTGGCTTCGCGCTTGAATGTTGTCTCAAAGAGGTAGCCCGAGCCAATGCCGATGCCCATGGCGATAGCACGCTGGAGAGCTCTGCCGCTATAATCCTGCTCTACTGCAAACGAAGAGTTGATGCCACGCCCCTCAAGATAAAGGCTGCGGACTGTGGTTCCCGAACCTTTGGGCGCTACCATGATAACGTCGACATCGGCCGGAGGCACAACTCCTGTTCGGTCGGGCCAGGTGATAGCAAAACCGTGTGAAAAATACAGCGCATCTCCGGGCTTGAGGCATTGTTTTATTGTAGGCCATACACTGAGTACGGCAGCGTCAGACAAAAGGCAGCACACGATTGTTCCCCTCCGGGCTGCTTCTTCAATCGAAAATATTGTTTCGCCCGGAATCCAACCGTCTTTTACGGCTTTGTCGTATGTTTTTCCGGGGCGCTGGCCCACGATTACGTTGAAGCCGTTGTCGCGCAAGTTGAGACTTTGGCCTGGGCCCTGCACGCCATAGCCGAGAATAGCTATTGTTTCATCTTTGAGCACTTCGCGGGCTTTTGAGAGCGGAAATTCTTCACGAGTGATGACGGTCTCGTCGATACCGCCGAAATTCATTATTGCCATAGTAGTTTATTTTATATTGACTTTTCTGATTTAAGCCGGTCGTCGCGGCGCTGCAGTTGCTCTGCAAGGTAGATATCCATATATTCGACTGGCGACTTCGTGACACAGATGCGGCCAGAGCGCACAAACTGGCGTATGTCGTAGCGGCGCAGTGTTTCGAAGAGGGCGTCGGTCTCCCAACGGTGTCCGGCCTTTTCAAGAACGGTATATTCAGGTGTCATTTCGAGTATACGCACAGAGTGGCGGCGAATGATTGTTTCGAGTTCCGGCTCTTCAAGCAGCACCTTTGTAGGCACTTTATAAAGAGCTATTTCCTGATACACAATGTCATCGTCGGTAAAAAGACACACCTTGAGCACATCGATACGTTTTTCGATTTGCTTCACCACTTTTTCCATTGTCGGACGGTCGGCCCAACAGGTAATTATAAGTTTGGTAATGTCGGGGAGCGACGATTTCGACGCAGCCACATCCTCAATGTTGAGACAGCGACGGGTAAAGATACCCGACACCTGATTGAGAAGGCCTACACAGTTTTCTGAATAGACAAGTAGTGTAAAAAGTTGCTGTGATGTAGTCATACTCATAATTCAAATACGGTGCCAGGAGCAATAAGAATGTTGTCTACGGCTTTGCCAGGAGCGACCATGGGGAAAACCATATCTTCGGGGTCGATGGCGACATTGAGTACAAACGCGCCATCGTGCCCAAGCATCTGCCCTACAGCGTCTTTCAGTTGACTGCGGTCGTTCACATCCCTTCCACTGATGCCGTAAGCACGGGCTATGCTTATAAAGTCGGGATTGCTCAGCGGTGTCTGAGAGAAACGACGGTGATAGAAAAGATTCTGCCACTGGCGCACATTGCCGAGGTAATTATTATTCAGCACAACAATTTTGACATTTATATCATACTGCATAATAGTGCCGAGCTCCTGCATTGTCATCTGAAAACCTCCGTCGCCAAGAAATGCCACTACGGTGCGGTCGGGGCAGCCTATTTTTGCGCCTATGGCTGCAGGCAGACCGAAGCCCATTGTGCCGAGGCCGCCGGATGATATGAAACTGCGCGGACGGGAGAAGCAGAAATAACGCGCGCACATCATCTGGTTCTGTCCCACATCGGTGACTGCGATTGCCTCGTGGCCAGTTGCCTCCGACACCGCACGGGCGACTTCGCCCATTGTCATCGGTGAGTTTCCGCTGCGATACAATTCGCGCTGCATAACCGTATTTTCCTCACACTCCATGCACTTGTCGAACAACGACAGCCATGAACTGCGATTCTCCACCGGTTCTATCAGCGACAGAAGAGCCTCAATAGCCTTTGAGGCATCGCCATGAAGAGCAATAGCCGCAGGCACCACTTTATCGAATTCCGAAGCATCTATATCGATATGAATGATTCGGGCATCGGGCGCGTATGCCGACGCTATGCCGGTGACACGGTCGTCGAAGCGCATGCCTATACCGATGATTAAGTCGGCTTTGTTTGTAGCCATATTGGGACCGATATTGCCGTGCATGCCGAGCATACCTTTATATAAAGGATGTCCGGAAGGCATCACCGACATACCAAGCAGTGTGGTCGCCACCGGAATACAAGCCTTTTCGGCAAGCTCCACAAGGAGTTTTTCGGCGCCGGAAATTGTCACGCCTTGTCCGGCAAGTATCATGGGCCTTGCGGCATTGTTTATCATGTCGGCTACAGCCTGCACTGTCTCAATGTTGATTTCGGGCGACGGATTATAGCTGCGGATGTAGTCAATAGGGCTATAAGGCTCATCGACCAAACCTATCTGTGCATCGCGCGATATGTCGAGCACAACCGGGCCAGGACGTCCGCTCCGGGCTATGAAGAAAGCCCGAGCCACAGCATCATTTATATCTTTGGCCCTGCGCACCTGAATGCTCCATTTTGTCACCGGCTGAGTGATTGCAATGACATCAGTCTCCTGAAACGCGTCCGAACCAAGATACTGCGTGCCAACCTGACCGGTGATAACCACCAGCGGAGTGGAATCCATCATCGCATCGCTGAGACCGGTAATAACATTTGTAGCGCCCGGCCCCGACGTAACCAATACTACGCCTACACGACCACTTGCCCTGGCATAGCCCTCGGCTGCGTGCGCCGCGCCCTGCTCATGACGCACCAGTATATGATTCAGCCGGTCGGCATAATCGTAAAGTGCATCATACACAGGCAGCACCTGGCCGCCCGGATAGCCAAAAACAGTGTCGACACCTTCGGCTATAAGCGCGTTGATAAGGGCAACAGCACCGCTCACAGGATTCGATTTTGATATTTCTTCCATCTTCAGTTCAATTTACGGACTCCGCCTTTGTCGGCAGAACTTACAAATTTTGAATATACCTGCAGCGCTTTCGATACTACACGGTTGCGCCTACGCGGCGTGAACGCCTTGTCGCCATACGACAGCTCTTCGCGTCGGCGAGCTTCGAGCTCTTCTTCAGTGACTGCCACGCTTATGCGCCTGCCGGGAATATCTATTTCGATAATATCGCCGTCGCGCACAAGTGCTATCGGGCCATAGGCGGCTGCTTCGGGTGACACATGACCTATCGAAAGGCCCGATGTGCCGCCGGAGAAACGCCCGTCGGTGATTAGTGCGCACTGCCGGTCGATATGTCTCGACTTGAGATAACTCGTGGGGTACAGCATCTCCTGCATGCCGGGCCCCCCTGCCGGGCCTTCATAAGTAATAAGCACGGCATCGCCTTCTTTTACAGTGCCGTCGAGTATGCCATGCATGGCGTCTTCCTGACTCTGAAACACACGTGCAGAACCGCAGAATGTGAGCAGCGAGGTATCTACACCGGCCGTCTTGATAATACATCCGTCGGGCGCGAGATTGCCGTGAAGCACGGCAAGTCCGCCATCTTTCCCATAGGCATGAGCCACATCACGCAGACAGCCGTCGGTGCAGTTGGTGTCTGTCGAAGGGTAATAGCAGTCTTGACAGCCCAGCTTGGTTGTGCGCTTGCCTCCGGGTGCACTGCGCCAGAGCGAGTCGGCTTCTTTGCAATAGTCAGAGCCGCCGAGGGCATAACGGCCGATGGCCTCCGAAAGCCTCATGCCGTCGACTCTGAGAACCGATTGGTCGACAAGACCTGCATCGGAGAGCCGCTTTAATATTGAGAGAACTCCTCCAGCACGGTTCACATCGTCGATATGATATTTTGAGTTGGGCGCGACTTTGCACAACACGGGAGTGCGACGCGACAATTCGTCGATATCCTCCATTCTGAAGTCGGTGCCGGCCTCAGCTGCAACGGCAAGCAGATGAAGCACCGTATTTGTACTTCCGCCCATGGCTATATCCATAGTCATGGCATTGAGCATAGCTCTGCGATTGGCTATATTACGAGGCAACACGCTTTCGTCGCCCTCATTATAATATATATGTGCGAGTTCTACAATTCTTTTACCTGCCTTCTCGAGCATCCTGCGGCGATTGACATGAGTAGCCGGAACAGTGCCATTGCCCGGAAGTGAGAGCCCGAGGGCCTCGGTAAGGCAGTTCATAGAGTTTGCCGTGAACATGCCCGAGCAAGAGCCACATGTGGGACACGCCTGTCGCTCCAGTTTTTCTACTTGTTCGTCACTTACACACTCATCGGCCGACCGCACCATGACATCGACCAAATCGACAGCCTCGCCGTCGACATTTCCGGCTTCCATAGGGCCGCCAGACACGAAGATTGCCGGTATATTGAGACGCATGGCCGCCAGCAACATGCCAGGAGTCACTTTGTCGCAGTTGGAAATACATACCATAGCATCGGCGCAATGCGCATTGACCATATACTCCACCGAATCGGCAATAAGGTCTCTCGACGGCAATGAATACAGCATGCCGTTATGCCCCATCGCAATGCCGTCGTCAACGGCAATCGTATTGAATTCCGCTGCAAAACAGCCTGCTTCTTCAATAGCCTTTTTTACTATCTGGCCGGCTTCGCCGAGATGCACATGCCCGGGGACAAACTGGGTGAACGAATTTACCACGGCTATGACAGGCTTGCCAAACTGGCTGTCGGTCATACCATTTGCTCTCCATAGAGCCCTTGCGCCGGCCATGCGGCGTCCGTGTGTGCTTATGTTGCTACGTAATGGTATTTTCATCTGAAAGACATATTTTTTATTTGCAAATTTACAAAACAAAATGATATTTCCTATTATTTTGCCAATAAATATGTTGTAAAACTTGCTTTTTGAACCGCAGGTTCAACTGGCAAGTGCAAAATTAGC
>RYWL01000069.1 GCA_003979155.1 Muribaculaceae bacterium | reverse complement strand
GACATAAGCCACATCAAAGAAATCATAAGCGCCGACAACAAGGAGCAAGCTCTGAAGGAAGTAGAGGAAATGCACCCCGCCGATATAGCGGAGCTATACAGTAATCTCGACCTGAATGATTTTGACTATCTGTTCAAACTTCTCGATGAAGAGAAACGGGCCGATGTGCTCATGGAGCTCGACGAGGAAGACCGTCTTAAAATCCTCAGCGAAATGCCCGCCGAGGAGATTGCAAAGCAGATAGACTATCTTGAGACCGACGATGCTGTCGACCTCATTCAGCAGCTCGACAAAGAAGAGCGCGAGGAAGTGATATCGCACATCGACGATGTGGAGCAGGCCGGAGACATCATTGACCTTCTGAAATACGACGAAGACACTGCCGGTGGCCTTATGGGTACCGAAATGATTGTGGTGAACGAAAACTGGTCGATGCCAGAGTGTATACGTCAGATGCGTCTGCAGGCCGAGGATATGGACGAGATTTACCAGGTCTATGTAGTCGATAATGATTATAAGCTTCGAGGCACGCTTCCACTGAAGATGATGCTTACGCATCCATCTGTATCGAAAATAAAGCATGTAATGGAGGAGGAGCCGCCGAGTGTGAAAGCCGACACCCCAATCGACGAGGTGGCGCTCGACTTCGAGAAATATGACCTTGTTGCCATGCCTGTAGTTGACAGCATCGACCGTCTGCTCGGACGAATCACTGTGGACGACGTCATGGACCAGGTGCGCGAATCGAGCGAACGTGATTATCAGCTCGCTTCGGGTCTCTCGTCTGATGTGGATGCCGACGACACTGTGCTGGCTCAGGCAAAAGCACGTATTCCGTGGCTGCTGATAGGCATAGTATCGGGTATTCTCGCATCTCTGATATTAGGCACATTCGAGTCGCAGTTGCAGGCTGTAACCGCGCTGGCTCTGTTTATTCCTATTATAGGCGGTACGGGCGGCAATGTGGGTGTTCAGGCATCGGCTATCGTTGTACAGGGCCTTGCCAACGGTTCGCTCGATATAAAGAATTTTGCCACGCAGCTCGGCAAGGAGGTACTTATAGGCCTGCTCAACGCTACCATAATATCGGCAGTTGTGCTTGTTTATAATATCTTTATGATACCCGACGATTTTGCGGTGACGCTTTCGGTGTCGGTATCATTGTTCATAGTGGTGATGTTCGCATCGATTGTAGGAACGGTGATACCGCTTACACTCGAAAAAATACATATCAATCCCGCACTTGCCACCGGACCTTTCATTCAGATATCAAACGACCTTGTAGGGCTTATAATCTACGTGTGTATTTCGGGCTTCTTCCTCGGATTGTTCGGTGTCAAATAAGCAGGCGTTCGATGCGGTTGCCGGGTCGGATGTTAAGCGAAAAAGAGGCGCTGCGGCCGGTGGCTTCGCTTTTGTAAAGAAAGTGATAGCGCTCCGGGCCTAAGCAGTCGAGCGTTGCATAAGCGTCGTTGGCCGGGGTGCTGTCTCGGCGGTCGCAAGTAATGCGTTCTTCGACAGTGACGTCGAAGCCTATAATAGTGACGTCAATGCTGTAGGCACCGCTTACGGTAAGATTTTCGAGGCCGAAACGATGTATTGTGAGTTCGCCATAGTCGTTTACAAGAGCTACTATGCCGGGCTCCGACATAGAGGTGTCGGAGCGGAGTGTGCCACTGTAGGCAAACATACGCGCAGAACTGCGTCGGCTCGGCATTGATGCGGCGGCAATCACTGCAGCGGCTATGAATGCGGCCACTATATAAAATTCGACTGTCTGAAATATACTTGCTGATATCATATTGTCTCAAAAATACAAACAAATCTCTGTTCATGCAAACTCTGCCTTGTTCTAATTTTTATAATCAAATCATAGGGTGTCGCTTTTAAAAAGAATACTTGACGTATTAACTGACGTTTACCTTATGCCGAGAGTATGTCCGGTATGCGGCTGTCGTCTCGAAGAAAATGAGATAGCCATGTGCACGGCTTGTCTTATAAAACTTCCTGTGTGTCACGAACGCGGTCCTGAAATATTCGATTTGCGTTCGGCGGTAAGTAATGCAGGCTCGCCATGCGGACTGGCCCGTGCATGGTTTCATTACGACCCCTCGTCGCCATATGCCGAATTGATAAGGACGGCGAAATATCGCGATATGCCGTCGCTTGCCTTTGAGTTGGGGCGGCTCTTCGCACTCGATCTGAAGCGTGAGCCTATTCAGAGCACCGAGGCCGGCCTGATGCATATAAGTGACATCGACGTGCTCATGCCCATGCCGATGCACAGATTCAAACGCATTAAGCGAGGCTATAATCAGGCTGAGGAAATAGCACGCGGCATGAGCGAGGCATTGAGTATACCTGTGGCCGACAATCTTGTTGCCGTGAAGCCTCACCGAACTCAGACCCGTCTCAGTTACCGTCGGCGTACGGCTAACTTGCTCGGAACCATGGAAGTGCGCGATGCCCATGAGCTCAGAGGTATGAACATTGCTTTGGTCGACGATATAATAACCACCGGCTCTTCGATGACAGAAGCCGTGGTGTCGCTGTCGTGGGCTATGCCACATATAAACTCTGTGTCTTTTCTTGCACTGGGGCTTACTCGCAAGAAAAACTGATATATAAAAAAATAGTATTACCTTTGCAAATATAAGCGTTGTTTCATAGAAAACATATGACACCATCATATATCACAAGAATCATATCTGTATTATTACTTTTTTTTCTTTCTGAATCTGGTGTTTCGGCTCAGGTTCTGGTGAATGAAGACCATGTGATAATGAAAGAAGACAGTGTTACGCACGACTTCTCCAATCAGCCTTATTTCGGATTATATAAAGATAACTATTTCATATTCGGTGGTCCGGTAGGTTACAAGGCGAACAGACGGAATACAAATGTGAAATTCCAGATATCTATTTCACAACGCCTTACCCGTGCCGCTTTGCCGTGGGGTACATATTTGTATCTGTTTTACACACAGAAGGTATTCTGGAATGTTCTTCAGAATTCCATGCCTATGACCGACCTGAATTTTAACCCCGGCATAGGTCTCACAAAGCCATTTTTTGTAAAAAACAGATATATAGGCAAGCTCACATTTATTATCGAACATGAGAGCAACGGGCGCGATTCCATAGATTCGCGTTCGTGGAACAGAGTGGCCCTTGCCGGAAACGTGATGGTGACAAACAATCTTATGGTACATGCCAAACTGTGGGCGCCTATAGTCGACGGCATGAACAATAAAGACATAGTAAGATATTGCGGTTTTTTTCAGACCGGTTTTCAGCTCGTGAGCAACAACCGCCGTTTCAGCGGCGGCATCACCATAACTCCGCGTAAGAATTTCAGCTTCAATACTGTGGTCGACCTGTCGTATCGTATTCTGCGAAAAGACAACCAGTTTCTTTTTCTGCAGTATTACAATGGCAGGGGAGAGGGCCTGCTCGAATACAACAAATTTCATTCATCCCTCCGTGTGGGCATTCTCATAAAGCCCAAGCTCTTCAGTGAATTTTAAAAATGAAAAAAATACCAGTCATAATATTTGTCCTTGCGGCCGTGCTTATGGCTGCTTGTTCATCGGACGAACAGTTCAGGGTTAGCGGCACCGTCGAAGGCAATCCGACAATGAACATGCGTGCCGGCTATTATGCCGACGGTGTGTATAAAACAGTAATCACAGCCGTACGCGAGGGTAAATTTGAGTTTACCGGCATTGCTCCCCAGCCTACGGTGCTCGAGTTGATGGATTATGATTATCATCCTCTTGTAAGGCTTTATGTGAAAAACGGCGATACGTATGATGTGCGTATGAATGTTCAAGATATTTACGACGTGGATATTTCGGGCAACAGTGAGTGCTCCCGCTGGTCGGCTTTTCTCCGCAATAATGCAGAAAAACTGCGTAAAGATGCCAACAACACCATTGCAGCCTATATCGACGCTCATCGCGACGACATAGTTTCGACACTGTTATTAATGACTTCTTTCGATGCCTCGGAGGCGGCCGAAGAAGCCGATTCGCTCATGTCACTTATCGCTCCCGAAGCACGTCCGTCGAGTGTGACAGAAGCATATATGTATGTGCTCGACCGTCTTGTGAGCGAAGCTGCCATGTCTCCTGTCTTGCCGATGAAATATATCGACTCGAAAGATTCGCTTCAGAGCTTCAATCCTTCGCGTCAGGGTATGACCCTTATAAGTGTGAGCCGTCAGAGCGATTACAGGCGCGACTCAATAGTTCCTGCCTTGAGGCGGCTCAGCAAGGAACATAATTCAAAGAAGCTTGCCATAATAGATTTTTCGCTCGATAACGATACTGCAGCGTGGAAGCGTGCAGCACGCGCCGACAGCGCTACGTGGAAACAAGGCTGGGCCGCCGGAGGTCTTGCTTCAATGCCTCTGAAAGCGCTCGGCCTGCCTTCGGTGCCTTATGCTGTAGTATGCGATTCGGCCGGAGTTCAGCTACTGCGTACACGTTCGGTGGGGCAGGCCGAAGCTTTTATCAACGCACAATTAAAATAAAACATACTATATTATGCTTGTCAAAACCTATGCAGCGGCTCTACAAGGCATCAACGCTCTTACTGTGACTGTGGAGACTGTAGTTCAGCCCGGGGTGATGTTCTGCATAGTCGGCTTGCCTGATACTTCGGTAAAAGAGAGTCAGGAGCGCGTACGTGCTGCAATCACTCAGTCGGGCTACAAAATGCCCAGAATGTCGACCGTAATCAATCTTGCGCCGGCCGACGTGCGTAAAGAAGGCTCGGCCTATGACCTGCCGATAGCTGTGAGCCTGCTTGTGGGTTCGGGACTGATAAAGACCGCGGAGCTCGACAAATACATGATAATGGGCGAATTGTCGCTCGACGGCTCTGTAATGGCTGTAAAAGGCGTATTGCCCATGGCTATAGAAGCTCGGGCTCGCGGCTTCAAAGGCATTATAGTGCCTTCGGCCAATGTCACCGAAGCAGCAGTGGTAAACAAACTTGACGTATATGGCGTGGAAAATCTACGTCAGGTGGCTGATTTTCTTCAGGACCCCACGACACTGAGCCCCACTGTTGTTGATACGCGCGCCGAGTTTGCCGCGGCATCGGGAAATTTCGACTTTGATTTCAGCGAAGTAAAGGGACAGGAAAATGTAAAAAGGGCATTCGAGGTAGCTGTTGCCGGCGGACACAATATTCTTCTCATTGGCGCGCCCGGTTCGGGTAAGTCTATGATGGCTAAACGCCTGCCGTCAATCATGCCTCCGCTCACGCTTGGCGAAGCTCTTGAAACTACAAAAATACACTCTGTGGCCGGCAAGCTTCCACGCGGTTCGCGGCTTATGACGATGCGGCCCTTCCGTGCTCCGCATCATACGGTATCGCCGGTGGCTATGGTCGGTGGAGGAACACATCCTATGCCCGGCGAAATTTCGCTTGCCCATAATGGAGTGCTGTTTCTCGATGAATTTCCGGAATTTCCGCGGTCGGTGCTCGAGGTACTCCGTCAACCGCTTGAAGACAGGTTTATAAGCGTGTCGAGAGCCCGTTATCAGGTTGAATATCCGGCCGGATTCATGCTTGTGGCTTCTATGAACCCGTGCCCGTGCGGATATTATACTCATCCCACAAAGAAATGTACTTGTGCTCCGGGAGCGGTCGGCCGGTATATGAGCCGCATATCCGGACCCTTGCTTGACCGCATAGACATACATGTGGAAATAATGCCCGTGCCGTTCGACAAACTTGCCGAAGCTCGGACTGGAGAAGCCTCGGCGGCGATAAGAGAAAGAGTGATACGGGCTCGAGAGATACAGGCACGCAGATATGCGGGTGAGCCGAGTATTCACTGCAACGCTCAGATTACGCCTAAACTGCAGAGCCGTTACTGCGCTCTTACTCCTGAAGGCATGGCCATACTCAAGCGTGCCATGGAGAAAAACGACATGTCGGCGCGTGCCTACGACCGTATTCTCAAAGTGGCACGTACAATCGCCGACCTCGACGGTGCCGACGATATTGCTCCACAGCACATAAGCGAGGCTGTGAATTACCGTAGCCTTGATCGCGGCTCCTATGGGCAGGTTTTTTAAGAGTCAAATCGTTCCACACCAAGTATACCCATTGGCACGACTATCGCTCACTGTACAGCCATTTGATTACACAAACCCGCGCTCTGCCAACTGAGATACCACGCCGAAATAAACTCCAAACTATAAAAAAATACAGCCTCCTGCGAGTTCGAAAAACTGCAGGAGGCTGTTAGTTGATGTGCTGTTTTTTAAGCGTCTGTAAGTTAAATCACATTGTCTTCTTTAGTTTCGATAGGAGTGGCCGGTGCCGGTTCTTCGGTAGTTACGCGTTCGAGCCATTTTACCATGCCGAACATTACCGACATAGATATTATGCATACGATGCAGAATACGCCCCATGCATAGCTAATCGACCATTTGTTGTACATAAGCGGGCCTACCCACAGCATGAGGTTGCCGATAGCCGTAGCACCGAGCCAGAGACCCTGACATAAGCCCTGCATGTGCTTGGGGGCCACTTTTGACACAAACGAGAGTCCGAGAGGAGAGATAAAGAGCTCTGCTACTGTGAGGAAGAAATATAGAACAATCAGTACCCACGGGCCTGCCTTGAGCCCTTCTTTGGCAGTTGCCGCCATTGCACGGAATTCATCTCCCGAGGGATATGCCTGAATGGTAGAGTATAGGGTAAGGAAGAGGTAGGCGAGGGCGGCCAGACCCATGCCGATAGCGATTTTGCGAGGTGTAGATATTTCGCGGCCACGGCGTGAGAACGATGAGAAGAGCAGCATCACAAGCGGAGTGAGTACGAACTATATTAAAATCCAAATAAAATGAGGCAAAAATTACATCCACCTTA
>RYWL01000068.1 GCA_003979155.1 Muribaculaceae bacterium | reverse complement strand
ATGAAATGCTCTACCAACTGAGCTATTGCGGCGATGTTGCATATGTTCTATGCGACTGCAAAGGTAGCTATTATTTTTGAGTCTGCAAACTATAAGTAAATTTAATTTTGGCTTCGTCGATGTGTACGTCGGCCATTACGGGAGCTGTGGCGTAGGGCTGAATTTCGCTCTCGGTTGTATTTGCAGTAGTCGGGAAATAGTAGCTGCCGCTGCTTGCGAGTTCTTCGAAGCTGACATTTACTGGCACGAGCGAGAATGTGAAGTCGTCGGCCGTTATCTCGTCTTTTTCGAGCATGCTTGTTATATATGAGCGCATCGACGAGAAATCGTATGTCGAGGTCACTGCGTTGTATGAGGCGTAGAACGAAGTGACGTTATCGGTGAGTTTGTTTTTGGCAAAGAATTCGTCACGGTCTTTTTTGAGCACCATAAGGGCATATGGCGGCGGTGTGACGCCGAAGCTGTTCTTGATGCTGTCGACCGGGATGCTCATCGACAGGCTGTTGATTACGGCTATGCCTTTGTGTTTGCGGTAGGTGTCGATAACTTCCTGGAGGGGGAATGCGAATTCGATTTCGGATCCGCAGGGAGCAATCATCATAGTGTGGCCTTGGGCAATCATGCTGCTGAGCTTGTCCGACATGTTGTAGCGTATGTTATTATTGCTAACCACTTCGGGAGTCGTGAGGTAGTAGAGGTGTTGAGCGTCGATTGTGTCGGGCTCCTCTTTGCCTTCGGGGGTGTATATCTTGCGCAGATATACTGTCATGGCGCAGACTGTTATCTGTGTGAGACGTCCGCTGCCGTATGTGCTGCGGAGGTAGATGCCCGGAAATACGTCGCGCGCGAAAATACGTCCGTCGGCGTAGTCGGAGGGGTTGTCTTCGAATGCTTTGAAGAGACGGCGTCCGAGTTCGGTGGGCAGTTTTACGTCAATTTCTTTCGATGTGGGAGTCTCGCTTTTGAACGTCGACGCGCTGTAGATGCGGGTGCCGATAGGAGTTGTGCTGTAGTATCCGTCGGGATTGAAATTGCTTGCTATATCGGAGGTAATCTGCTTTGTGAGAGGATATACCGACAGCTGCATCGGGGCAACTGAGTCGCCGATGAACGCAGAGTTGGCATATCGCAGATTGAGGTAGATTGAGTCGACGTTTGTGTATGTGAACTTTGCGGTGTCGAGTTCTGTCGATGGAAGGAACTGAGTGACTACATCGCTTTCGAGCGTGCCGTATTCGGGAATGGATATACGTCCGATGAGCTGCACGGAAGTTTTTGGCCGTATGGTGTTTACCAACACAGTTTTTCCGGAGGCGGTGAACGACGAATCCACAACAATTTTAACGTCGGCACCGGTTATCGATGTTCCTATTTCAGATGCGGCGTCTTCGCAGGCAGTGAATGAGCCGGCGAAAAGCGCGGTGCCGCATAGAAAGGTGAGTAGCTTGAATTTCATTTTTGGTTGACGGTAAGGTCGGGGAGGAAATATGTTCAGAGCGAAACGTAGAATTCTTTGTATGCCGCAGCATTTGCATTGTTGTCGGCGTACTCGAGGAAAGGCTTGCCCGAAGCCTTTGCGTATTCGATAAGCTCGGGAGCTACGTCGGGTGCGCTCTGCACTATGGCATCGGCATAGTCAATGGCAAGTTTATTGAGCTTGATATAGTCGACATCGACTTCTCCGTCGGTGAGAGTCTTTAGCTCGTCGTCGGTGAAGCCTTCTTCTTTGAGCTTGCGCACCATTTCGTGGTCGAGAGAGCCTTCGAATTTGTCGTTGAGCAGCGAGTATACGATTTTCGACGAGCGGAACGAAAGGTCGTCGGTGTGTTTCACTTTCACGTAAAGCGGAGTGAGAGCTGTTATCCAGCCGATGCAGTGCACGATGTCGGCGCTCCAGCGGAGCTTGCGGACGGTCTCGATAGTGCCTCGGACGAAGAAAATGGTGCGTTCGTCGTTTATTTCGGCCCAGTCTACGGTTTCATGCTTTGCCGTGTTGTGGCGGTAGAAAAAGTCATCGTTGTCGATAAAATATACTTGCAGGCGTGTGGGCTGCAGTGTGGCCACTTTAATGATGAGAGGGTGGTCGGTGTCGTCAACGATAATGTTCATGCCCGAGAGACGAATCACTTCGTGCAATTGGTTGCGTCGCTCGTTGATGGCTCCGTATTTAGGCATGAATGCGCGCACTTCGGCGCCTTGTTCCTGAAGGCCTTGAGATAATTCACGGCTGAACACACCCAAAGGTGTGCCTGAGAGGTAGGGGTCAATCTCCTGAGAGATGTAAAGCACTTTTTTAACGTCCATTCGCGAAATTGCTGAGGAGAAGAGTTTTTAATGTGATTTTCAATTTGCAAAGTTAACGATTTTTTTTGGAAAAATCTTGAAGCGGCTTCGCTTGTTGACGTTTTTTGTGATTTGCACGTTTTTTTGAAGCAGAACCGGGGCTATTATGAATGTATGTTAACGCCTATTAACCACGTTTTAGGGCTGCCGTTTTTTATTCGCCTTTCATGAAGTGGTGGTAGCCGTCGAGTTTTTTCCATGCGCCGCGTGTGAAGTCGGGTACTTCGACGGGTGCGCTGCTGTTGGCAATGGAGATGCGGCTGAGTTCGCTGATTGACGACCATTCGGCGGCATCGTACACGTCCTGGTCGAGAGGAAGTCCGTTCAGAAGGCAATACACGAGTCGGTAGTCCATTATATAGTCCATGCCGCCATGTCCTCCAACTTTGCGCGCGGTAGCCTCGGTCTCGGCCTGAATGGGGTGCTTGTATCTTTCCATGAGCGAAGCTTTCACGCTTTCGGGCACGAAGTCGTGGTAGGTGAGATTTTCGTGGTCGGGCACTCCGTCGCAGTCTTTTATTTCACGGAAAGCGTAACCCTCTATGGGATATTTATTGGCGAATCCGTCGGTGCCGGTGACTTGATACATGCGTGTGTATGGCCGTGGATTGAGAACGTCGTGCTGAATGTGTATTGTCTGACCTTTGGCAGTCTTTATCATGCTCATGGTGTGGTCGCCATTCTGGAAGCTGTCGTTTTTGCGTCCTTGTTTTTCAACGATGCCGGGGCCGGTGAATGCCTTGGTGTCCATCGACACTATGTAGTCCATTTTATTGCCGCGGTGTATGTCTGCAATCTGGCATGCCGGGCCCATGCCGTGTGTGGCATATACGTCGCCGCGGTGCTTTTCGTTGAAATCGAGGCGCCAGTTGCCTTCGTAAGCGTCCCAGAAGTCGTCGAGGTTGTGGATATATGAGCCTTCGACATGTACGATGTCGCCGAAGAGACCCTGACGGGCCATATTGAGGGTTGTGAGCTCAAAGAAGTCGTACACACAGTTTTCGAGCATCATGCAGTGCAGGCGTGTTTTCTCGGCGGTGTTCACCAGCTGCCAGCATTCGTCGAGATTCATGGCGGCCGGCACTTCGACTGCTACATTTTTGCCGTGCTCCATGGCGTAAACGGCCATGGGGACATGGTTTTCCCAGTCGGTGGTGATGTATACGAGGTCGATGTCGGGTCGTTCGCAGAGCTCTTTCCAGCCCTCTTCGCCGCTGTATTCGTCGGCTTTTGGTCTACCGGCATCGGCAAGGTACTGTTGACCTCTTGCGAGGCGGTCGGCGTGTTTGTCGCAAAGGGCTTTGATTGATGTACGGTCGATATTTGCAAAGCGGTATACGGCGCCGGGTCCGCGCATTCCCTGGCCGATAAAGCCCACTCTGACGCTGTCCATCGGAGCGTGACGCAGCGCTACAACGTCTTCCTGACCTTGGGCACGTTCGGGGATGGCGGTTTTTATAATGCCTGTTTCGGCATCTAAAGAAAGAATGGTGCCGTCGGGCGAATTGAGTTCAGTCGCGTCGGTGCTGTGGCTACACGATAGTGGGGCGATTGCGAGAATGCCGCTAAGCGACAGTGCAAGAATGCTTTTGAGTTGTTTCATGTCTTTATTGGTGAGAGCTATTTTTTATCTGATTCAAGGCGTTTTTTCAGGCGCGCCGGCGTGGTGTCGGCCGGGCAGTCGGTGAACGGGAGGCGGAATCCGCAACCTTCGGCATAGCGGCTGCATCCAAAGGCCGTGCGTCCTTTGAGTATGTGTCCGCGTCTGCATACAGGGCACGCGACCTGCTCGTATTTCGTGGTGCGTGGAGCACGGGGCTTCTTCTCTGTCTTGGCAGTTTTGGTTTCTTTTTTTGTTTCGGTCGGAGCGTCGGTTATTATCCGTCGGTTAGAGTTGTCGCTGAGTACATTGAATACTATCTGCCGTATCAGGGTGCTTATTTCCTGAATGAACTGTACGGGCGAGTAGTCGCCTCGCTCTATGCGTCGCAGTTTGTTTTCCCATATGCCGGTTAGGGCCGCCGACTTGAGCAGTTCTTCATTGATAGAAGCGATTAGGTCTATGCCGGCCCGGGTGGCGATAATGTTTTTGCGCTCGCGATATATGTAGCGTCGCTTGAAAAGAGTCTCGATAATGGCCGCACGTGTCGACGGCCGTCCGATGCCGTTCTCTTTGAGAGCTTCGCGCAGGTCTTCGTCGTCGATATTCTTTCCGGCTGTCTCCATGGCACGGAGCAGAGTGCCTTCGGTGTAGTATTTAGGTGGCTGTGACGTTTTTTTAGCCAGAAAAGGCTCGTGTGGGCCGCTTTCGCCTTTTGTAAAAACGGGCAGAATGCGGTCGTCGCTATCGTCGTCTTTGGCCTGAGTCTCGTCGTCTTTGGCCTTGTTGTCGGCAAAGAGCACTCTCCAGCCCGGAGCTGTGATTACTTTTCCCATGGCCTTGAACCCATACTCGGCGGCGTGTCCGTTGACAGTGGTGGCCTCGAATTCGCAGTCGCTGTAAAATGCGGCGATGAAGCGCATGGCAATGAGATGATATAGGCGCTTTTCGTCGCCTTCGATTCCTGCGGGCGACTGTCCGGTGGGGATTATGGCGTGGTGGTCGGTGACTTTGCTGTTGTCGAATATTTTTTTAGACTTCGGTATCGGTTTCTGAAGAATGGGCTCGGTGATTCGGGCGTATGGAGTCATGCGCCGCAAGGTGTCGCCGATTTTCGGATAAATATCTTCGGAAAGATAAGTCGTATCGACACGCGGATATGTGGTGAGCTTCTTTTCGTAGAGGCTCTGTATGAGGCGCAGTGTCTGGTCGGCAGTCCATGCAAATTTTTTGTTGCACTCCACCTGCAGCGATGTGAGGTCGAAGAGGCGCGGTGGTGCTTCGCGGCCTTTTTTCTTGGTCACGTCGTCGATTACGAAAGGCTCGGAGCTGATTTCGTCGATGAGCTTCTGCCCAACGGCCTCGGTGTCGAATCGGTCGCCGGTGTAGGTGAAGTTGGCACCTCGGTAGATGGTGTGTGCCTCCCATGTGTCTTTGGGTACAAATTCTGCGATTTCTTTCTGCCGGCGCACAATGAGGGCGAGGGTAGGGGTCTGTACGCGTCCGATCGACAGCACATGTCCGGGCGACGAGTATTTGAGAGTGTAGAGGCGCGTGGCATTCATGCCCAGTATCCAGTCGCCTATGGCACGCGAAAGACCGGCGTAGAACAGACGGTCGTATTCCTGCTGTGATTTAAGCCCTTTGAATCCCTCGCGTATTGATTCGTCGGTGAGCGACGATATCCACAAGCGGCGCACCGGACACCCGATTCCGGCTTTTTTCATTACCCAGCGCTGAATGAGCTCGCCTTCCTGGCCGGCATCACCGCAGTTTATTATTTCGTCGGCGTTGTGAAAGAGTCGCTCGATGATTTCAAACTGATGCCTGATGCCTTTGTCGTCAATGAGTTTAATATCGAATTTCTCGGGAATCATGGGTAATGCGCTCAGCGACCAGTGTTTCCACTGTGGCTTGTAGTCGTTGGGCTCAAGGAGACTGCACAGATGTCCGAAGGTCCATGTCACCCGGTAGCCCGAGCCTTCGAAGTATCCGTCGTGGCGCTCGTTTGCGCCGAGAATTGCCGCAATGTCTTTTGCGACGCTCGGTTTCTCGGTGATGCAGACTATCATTTGGCGGTTTTGGCTTCGTTCCAGAGAGCGTCCATCTCTTCGAGAGTCATTTCTTTGAGGTGTTTGCCCTGCTCCTTGGCTTTGGCTTCAATATAGTTGAAGCGCGATATGAATTTGCGGTTGGTGCGTTCGAGAGCGTTCTCGGGATTGACACCATAGAGGCGAGCGGCATTGACAACGCTGAACATGAGGTCGCCGAACTCTGCTTCGATGTCGTCTTTGTTGCCCGATGCGATGGCTTCGGCGGTTTCGGCAGTCTCTTCGCGCACTTTGTCCCACACTTGTGCGGGAGCCTCCCAGTCGAAGCCCACATTGGCGGCCTTCTCCTGCACGCGGAATGCCTTGACGAGTGCGGGGAGTGCAGAGGGTACACCTGCGAGCACCGAGCGGTTGCCGTCTTTTTCGCGCAACTTCAGTTCTTCCCAATTCTGTGTCACCTGCTCGGCGTCTTTCACTTTTGTGTCGCCGAAAACGTGGGGATGGCGGAATATGAGTTTGTCGTTGAGGGCATCGGCCACGTCTGCAATGTCGAACTGCCCGTTTTCATCGCCGATTTTAGCGTAGAAAAGTATGTGTAGCAGCACGTCGCCGAGTTCCTTGCGGATTTCGGTGCTGTTGTTGTCCATGAGGGCCTGTGTGAGTTCGTAGACTTCCTCAATGGTGTTGGGGCGCAGGCTTTCGTTGGTCTGCTTTGCATCCCACGGACATTTCACGCGGAGAATGTCGAGGGTATCGATTATTCTGCCGAGGGCTTCAAGTTTTTCGGCACGGCTATTGTTTGGCATTGTTGTATTCTTTCGGATTGCTCAATGCAAAGTTACGTAATCTTTCTTTGTCAGCAAAACTTATGCTTAAGTTTGCTTAAGATAGTGACAATGCGATTAATTATTCATCACCGGCCAGGGCTGGCGCATGAGATTTAACTCAAATTCAGTCAAAAATTCACCTGATTAT
>RYWL01000067.1 GCA_003979155.1 Muribaculaceae bacterium | reverse complement strand
ACAGCTATGAGCGACTTCAATGCCTCGCTTCCCTTGAGCGGCACAGCACCGTCGAGGCGAGGATATGTCTAAACCAATTATGCAGATGCCACGTTCTCATTTGTCTTTATTTGTTTTGAATTAGTTTATTATTTATGACGATATATGGTGCGGAGCGTTTCCGCCTATAATTTTCTACTTTGTGGCGCATCAGATCTTGCGCAAAGTAAAAGGAGAGAAATATTTTTTTTGCGGGGACGCGATTCTTCGCGTCCGGGTCTCAAAGGAGAAGTCTCAGCAGCTATAATAGGGGGGGATTGAAACCCGACGCTATAGAATTCCGCCGCCGGAGTGTTTTTTGGAGGGAAGAGTATTGATTGACGCGAGATTCCGCGTCAATCAATACCGCTGTTAGAGAGTTTATCAGAGAATTACATTCTGAGCGGGAACAATGCGCCAGTTGAGCACCTTGATAGAATACTTAATATAATAGTTATAGGTATCCATAGGTGTCACAATCGGATTGTCGAGGTCGTTGATACCGTTGCCGAGACCCTCGATGCCAGTAACGTTGATGGTGTAGACGTGGTTGCGGACGAGGCCGAAGTCACCTACACGTACATTTGTCCAGTCTGCAACAGTACCGTCAGCAGCGAAGGGGCTGTTGGTGGTATCTTCAGTGGCACGGAGGTGCTTGATAGGAATACCGAAGTAAGCCGCACCGGTGGTATAAGCCTTGGCATAGTTCACCTGGCCTGCGAGTTGCTGGTTTACATATACGAGTTCTTCTTCTGTTTCAATCGATTTCCATACATCAGAGCCGAGCGGCTTGAAGTAGAGGGAGTTGGGAGCCGGAAGAGTAGTAATCTGAAGGGTTACGAATTCCTCGGCAATAGCGTTGCCTGTGCGGACAGCCTCCGAGGGATGAGCCACTTCAATATTGTTGTTAGCTGTTTTGAGGAGAGCTCCGTCAGAGTTTGTAGCCACAATCTGCTGACGGTCGAGCATTGCTGCAAGAATTGTCTGAGCGTCTGCGGCAGCACCGGCAGGAACTGCTGAACCGATGAAGTAAAGCTGATTGTTCCAGATAGCGAATGACGTGTTTTCAGGCAGAGCTGCGCCGTTGTAGTTGACAGTATACTTGCCGGTAAGGAGTACCGAGGGTGCGGCAGCATTGGGGTTGAGCGAAGCGAAAGCCTCCTTGCCCATGGTGTTCTCAAGAGCGTAGCGTGTTACAGCAGTATTGTTGGCTTCAATCGCTGAGCCGTTGGTGCCGTTGACCTGGTTGAAACTGTAGTACTTGAGTGCGTAGGGAGCAACAACTTCACCTGCGCCTGTGCCGTTGGCGGCAGCATCAATGATGTTATCCGATACGCGGGGGAACTCTGTGGCATAGAAGCCCGGCGAGCAAGCCCAGTAGCTGCGGTGGAGAGGGGCGTCGTTCCAGGCTGTCCATGTAGTGAGATAGTTCTGCACTTCTGCCATTGTAGGAATGGGAGCTTCTGTACCGGCAGTGGTGGCAAAACGCTTGATAGCGTACATCGAGGGGGCGTCGGCAGTTACTGTCCATGCCGAGGGTACGAAGCTGAGGGTGTAGTCACCGATAGTATAATCTTCAATGGCATCTGCAATCTTGAAGTCGACACGTGCGGCGTTACGCTCAATATAGATATCTACAACCTGACCTCCTGTTGCTGCATTGGCCTCTTCTTCAGAAGTGAAGAGCTGACCGGCAGTAATGGGAGCTCCGGTGATTTTCACGTTATTCTGGCCCGAAATGGGGTCTGTACCGTAATAAACGGCATTGTTCATAGCGAAGTCACCGTCTGCTCCGAGATACGCCGTACGCTCTACATTACGGTAGTCGCTCATTTTGCTGTAACCCTCTACGCTGCTCCAGTCGACAGGATTGGCAAAGCAAAGTACATACGAGGGAAGGTTCTGACCCTGCTGAAGAGCTACCTGAACAACGGCTTCCTGGATTTTGCCTACGCTGGGCGAACCCTGGTCCTGTGTAGCGTCTTTAAAAGTGTAGTCGGTGGCGCTGGACGCGTAAACCTCGTTGCCCGATGCATCATAAAATTTGAACTGAAGTGCACCGATGGCATTCTCTTTATCGGTGCCATCCTGGAAGAATTCATCAGAATTTTCCACTCGCGATGCGGTGTTGATGTCGGAAATCGCTACGCGGAGGTAGACTGTTTTTTCTGCTTTGTTGTCCTGTACGCCTGGCTCATCGGAGGAGCAGCCCGTCATGGCCGCTGCCATTGAGCAACCTGCGAACAGACCGAGAATTAATTTGGCATTCATAGAATTAAATTAAATAATTATTATAAAAGGATTATTTACGTTTTATACCGTCCTTGCTTTGGGCATAGCGCTCCATCTCTCTGAGCTGCTCGACTGCATCGGCAGTCTCGCGGCAACCGGCAGCGGCGGCACGGTCGAAGAGGCTGTAAGCGGTGGCGTAGTCGCCGCGTTTTGCAGCGAGAATGCCGCGGGCGTAGACTGCCTCGGGAGCGTCGCCGGCCTTTGCAAGATATACTTCGGCCCGGTCGAGCTCATCGCGACCGAGGGCAATGTTTGCGGCATTGAGATTTGCCACGGGGTCTTCGGGATACATGCGCACTGCCACTTCGAACACCTCGCGATATTCATCCGAACCGGGTTCGAGGCTCTGAGCGAGCACAAACATCTCGTGGAGGCTGAGTTTTTGCGGAGTGGTCTTTATGAGTTCGCGGATTTCGGCCACGTCGGCATATGAGCGGATTACATACTCCACGGCATAGTCGGAGTGACGCAGGCCGGGATATACGTTGTCGAGCAAGAAGCGATATTCTTCGGGATAGGCCGACTTGAGGCGCCACTCACGCGCATCGGGAGCCATCGACTCGAGGTCGATAATATCGAGAATACCGGCTTTTTCAGACATGTCGGACGACTCCACGTAGCGGCGGAGTCCGGCCCAGTCTTCGGCCACCCAGCCAGATTTGATGAGCGAGGGCTCAAATGAGTAGAGGCTGCGAACATACTTCACCAGAGCTTCGGTTCGGCCCTGAGCTAAGCGCTCGTTGTTTTTGAGGGGGCCTTCGGGCGATGCATAGCCCTCGATAGCCACCGACACGATGCGGGTGTCGGCATCGTCGCGGATTACATCAATTGTATTACGTATTTTCTGCAGCTCCTCGGGGTTGCGGCGGTAGTCGGGACGGATTTCGGTGCGATTGACCGGAAAATCGATATATGCCGAACCGCGCACCTCGCGCGACTTGACAAGCTCCACCTCGGGAGTGATAAAGGCAAAGACGGGAGCAAACACGCGCTCCTTGAAGTCGAGCACCGCAAGCTCCTGAGAGGTCGACGAAATGGCATTGAAACCGCACCCGCATTCGTCTTCGGTGAGCGACAGCAGTGCTGTCTCCATCCACTGTTCATAGGGAATGACCTCGGCATAGTCGATTACCTTGCCGGCACGGCAGAGGCGCACGTCGTCAGCCAAATCATTGTGGCGCTGATGCTGTATGTAGCGGTTGCGTCCGGCCACCACCACCTGCGGCAACTCGCATATGCTGTCGCCGAGCGTAAGCACCGGCATATAAGTGATTTCACGGTCCGATTTGAGCTTAAGCTCCGAAAAGTCGAGCTCCATCGACACAAAAAGATTGTTGTCTGAGCGCTCTACCTGCAGAGCACGCACACACGATGAGCCGTCGGTCTGCATAGCCACCGCCGGAGTTGTTGCGGCCGCAGGGGCTACCGAGGCTGTGAGACCTGCGGCAGCAAATATTAATGTATGTAGTTTCATACTGACTTGCGTAAATTCGTGGTAGAAATTCAGAATACGTAAACGATGTTTATAGCGGCCTTGGTCGGGCCCACATAGTTATGCGCCTTGCCGCTCTGTAGTTTACGGCCGCATCGTGTGCAGGGATATCTGTCGTAGCGCGTATAGGCCCAGCCTATGCCGAGCTCGGCCTCGATGTTCCAGTGCTTGTTCAGTATCCATGAGTAGCCGTAGCTTACGCCGGCGCCGACAAACCAGCCCTCGTAACGTGAGTCTTTAAGCGACGACAGATTGGTGCCCAGGAACTTGAAGTCGAAATCGAGACCACCGACATTATACTGGCCGCCCATGAGGTGAGCGCCCGCAAAATGGCCACCCAAAGCTTCGCAGAACCAATAGCGGATGCCGGGCTGTACGGCCCAGTGCTTCCAGCGGCGATTGTGCGACAGAGTCCAGAAATTGAAACTCGCCGGCACATCGATGCTCCATTTGGGCGCGACAGCAAGCTCAGCTCCGACATTTACGTCGAGCAACGCATCGTCAATCAGATTAGTCTTCACTGCAATATCTTTAGCCGCGACTTGATGTGTTATTCCGGCTAAGACCACTGCTAAAATTAAAATGACTCGTCTCATTATATTATAACTGTTTTTTCATTCAGGCATTGACAAACGGCTCTCTGGAGGAGCCAAGCTTAACGGCTAAGTAAAGAACTGTTCACATGCTATGATTTTTGTTCTTTTCGGCACTTCTCTCTATAAGAGAAATCCCAAGCAATATGTTAAATTTTAAATTGTTAGCCTACAATATTTTACATCATTCCACATCTAAGTCCTCCTTTAAATTTGATGCTCTCTCGAGCCTCAATATTTTTAACTAATGACAATAAATTAAAAATAGTAGAAAAAAAGTTGCTCAATGTTATTCGCTAATTACAAAAAGTTTTATACCTTTGCACATGGGTTGTATTTCTCTTATAGAGAGAAATCAGAGTCCTCACACAAGAGAGTTGAGGAAGCCAAATAAAACGGCGCATGGTAATAAAACTTCTTTTGTAATTAGCTGATATAATGAAAACATATACAAGCCGGACAGTGAGTATGCTCCTCATGCTCGTGGCAATAACAATTGCCGCGCTGCCTCAGTCTGTCGCGGCACAAAAGATTGGTATCAAGACAAATATCCTTTCCGATGCCACACTCAGTCCCAATGCCGGTATTGAGGTGGGCCTCGCCCCCAAATGGACGCTCGACGTCTCGGGCCAGCTCAATCTGTGGACTCTCTCCCGGGGTCGCAAGTACAAGCACTGGCTCGTGCAGCCCGAAGCCCGCTACTGGTTCTGCGAAGCAACTGCCGGACACTTTGTCGGAGCTCACCTCATGGGCGGTCAGTTCAACATGGCCAACTGGAAGCACGGCATCAACTTTCTGGGCACCGACTCGCGCAAACTGCAAGACCGTCGCTATCAGGGTTGGTTTGCCGGCCTTGGCATAGCCTACGGCTACAGCTGGCTTCTCTCCGAGCACTGGAACATCGAGGCCGAGCTCGGCATAGGCTGGACATACAACCGCTACGACGTGTATCCATGCACGGTGTGCGGCCGCAAAATTCGCAGCAACGCCGTCCACAACTACGTTGGCCCCACTAAAATAGCCATCAACTTAGTCTATGTTTTCTGATTCTTTATCTTCCAATCGATAACACAATGTACAACAATAGATTACTTCGCCATTCACTCGTTACCGCCGCTCTCGCACTCCTCTGCGGCCTTCAGGTGGCGGCCGAACTCCCGTCGGGACTGAAGGTAAAGAATACTCAGATTGAACAGAGCGAGACTCAACTTGTGCTCGGCACGGTGTTCGACGTGTCGGGGCTCGCCGACATGAAATCCGACCGCGAGATATGGGCTTTCCCCGTGCTCCGCGCCGAAAACAGCACCGACTCGCTCGAATTCGCACCCGTGTGCGTCGCCGGACACAACCGCTACTATCTGCTCATGCGCAAATACGGCAAGGTGGAAAGCGCTCCCTGGCTCTTCCGCGCATCGAAAACAACAGAAATACCATTCTCTATTGTCACTGAATACAAGCCCTGGATGGAGCACTCGGTCTTTGCCGTGAGAGTGCAGGAACGCGGATGCTGCGAAGCCGACAAAAACTTCGCCGACCTGCCTATCGATGTGCTCGACTTCGAACCCCGCGTGCTCGAACCTATGTGGGCTTTCATCACACCGCCGGCCGAGGTCAAAACCCGCGCCCTCTCGGGTTCGGCATATATCGACTTCCCCGTCAACCGCACGGAGCTGTATCCCGACTATCGCCGCAACGCCTATGAACTCGATGTGATTCACAAAACCATAAACACAGTCAAGGACGATGCCGACGTAAGCATCGACTCCGTGTCAATCAAGGGTTTTGCATCACCCGAAGGCCCATATAACAACAACGTGCGCCTCGCAAAAGGCCGTACGCAGACCCTCACCGAGTATGTGCGCACCCTCTGCGCTTTTGAGCCCGGCATTATGCGCCAGGCCTTCGAGCCCGAAGACTGGCAGGGGCTTGTGAAGCGACTCAACGAAATCGACATAGAGAATCGCGAACAGATTCTTGCCATTGCCTCCGACAGCTCTATCGAGCCAGACGCACGCAACAGCATGATTCAGAAGCGTTTCCCTGCACAGTACAAGTGGCTGCTCGACAATGTATATCCGGCACTGCGCCACTCCGACTATGTGGTCTACTACACCGTTGTCGACTACTCCGACCCGGCCAAAATCGCCGAAGTGCTCCGCACTGCGCCCGGCAAACTCTCTCTCGGCGAGATGTTCACCCTTGCAAACACCCTCGAGCCCGGCAGCAAGGAATATCTTGAGGTATTCGACATAGCCGTGCGCCTCTATCCCGACAACGCCATAGCCAATCTCAACGCCGCAAATACCGCGCTGATGCAGCGCGACTATACACGCGCCGGGAGCTACCTCACCAAGGCCGGCGACAGCCCCGAGGCCGACTATCTCAGAGGCGTATTCCACGCTCTGAACAACGACTACACCACCGCTATGCCGCTGCTCCGCAAGGCCGCTGCCGCAGGACTCAAGCAGGCCGACGACGCGCTATCGCAGATTGAGACCAAAAAACTCGACAAAACAAAATAAGACACCCCCGTAATATCCCCGAATCTCTCCTCCTCTCTCCCAACCCTTTAATCATTTTCCACACACTCTCCTCAAAACTTTGAGATGTATCACACCCCTTATCTGCAAATGTTTAATCCATTATACGCTTAAGACCGACATTTTTAAACCTCTCAATATC
>RYWL01000066.1 GCA_003979155.1 Muribaculaceae bacterium | reverse complement strand
CGCACAGCCTTCTTCCAGCGTCACAACATTGTGCTCAATGGCGGTAGCGAAACATTCACCAACCGTCTGTCGTTCAACTATGTGAACAACGAAGGCACACTCCGCAACACCTACAGCAAGGAGCTTGGTATCCGCTACAACGGCAGCTTCAAAGTGAACAAGTGGGTGACTATCCGTGAGGACCTCACCTGGAAAAACTACGAGTCGCGCACAAAGAGCACAACCGATGCTTACACAGGCCCGATTCTCTCTGCTATCTGGATGCCCGCATCGGCTGAGGTATACAGTCCCATAACAGGCACATGGGGAGGTACAACCACTCAGGACCCCGCTTATATTGCAAAATACGGCAGCAACTTCGCCGATGCTCATGGCGACGTTGTGAACCCTGTACGTCTTCTCGAGTGCGAGAACCGCTACAACCGTACAAGCGACATATGGACAACCACCAGCCTCGAAATTGCCAATATAATTGAAGGCCTTCGTTTTACCTCGCGCTTCACATACAATGTTGCGTCCAACAACTACAAGAACTTCAAACCCCGTGACCTCGCTCCCGGCAAGCCCGACGAAAACAACTCTCTTG
The DNA here is from genome assembly GCA_003979155.1 of Muribaculaceae bacterium. Lineage (GTDB taxonomy): Bacteria > Bacteroidota > Bacteroidia > Bacteroidales > Muribaculaceae > CAG-873. The sequence goes on along the minus strand of RYWL01000066.1, from coordinate 6,535 downwards.
CGGTGACTAACTATCGCACCGACCAGTGGAATGCCGAGAACACTCTTACTTACAAAAACTCTTTCGGCCAGCACCGTGTAAGCGGTCTCTTCTCTGTAACTGCCAACCACTGGGAACAGCGCTACTTCGAAAGTACTGGTTCGGGCTTCAATGAAGAATCGAAATACCTCCAGTATCTGCCCCTCGCCTCAAATACCTCAACTCTGGATGCCCTCTATGGCCCCGATGCAAACGTTTCGCTCGTTGCTCGTGTAGGTTATAGCTACGCCGACCGTTACTTCGTTACCGCTTCGTGGCGTCGCGATATCGCCGGCCGTCTTGTAAAAGAAAGCAATAGCGGCGATTTCCCCGCTGTTACAGCAGCATGGAAAATTTCTTCTGAGAAATTCTTCAACAACACCGATAACTTCAATCTCCTCAAGGTGCGTGCATCGTGGGGTAAGGTAGGTAACCTCGGTTCTGTTCCCATGGGTTACAAAGCCGGTCTTATGTGGTCGGGTCTCTACAACAGCGAGACTGCATGGTATGGTATCATGAACAACCAGGGCGGCAACAAGTATTTCTACGGCAACATGACAGGTATCAGCACCCCCGTTAACCCGCTCCTCACATGGGAAACCTCAGAGCAGTTTGATATCGGTATCGATGCAGAATTCTTCCACAACCGTCTGGCTGTTTCGCTTGACTACTTCGACAAGAAGACCAACAACCTCATTCAGCAGCAGACTATCAACTGGCCCGACTACATCGGTCTTTCTCCGCAGCTCGTTAACCTCGGCGAGATCAGCAACCGCGGTTTTGAATTCCTCGGCAGCTGGAACGACCGCATCAATCGCGACTGGTCGTACAGCATCAGCGGTAACTTCTCGTATCTCAAGAACAAGATTACCGACATCGGTGTGAAGAACGAAGACGGCGAACCCGGCGTATGGACCGGCGAAGGCGGTTTCCGTGGCATTCCTTACATCTATCAGAGCTGCCAGGGTGGTCCGCTCAACCAGTTCTATCTGATTAAGACAGACGGCATCTTCCAGACCGACGAAGAAGCTGCAGCATATGTAGACAAGGACGGCAACCGCATCCAGCCTAACGCTGTGGCCGGCGACCTCAAGTTTGTCGACTACAACGGCGACGGTGTGATTGACAACAAAGACCGCCAGTATCTCGGCAATGCTACTCCCGACTGGACATATGCCCTCACACTCGGTGCAACCTGGAAGAACCTCTCTGTCAGCATGATGTTCCAGGGCGTTCAGGGCGCACAGGCCGCTTATGTTGGCAAGGAAGCATTCCTCAACGATTCCGACGGTAACTTCAACCGCTCTACAGAGATTCTTGATGCCTGGAGCCCGACAAACACCGGCAGTTCGATTCCCCGTCTGTCGCGTCTCGACCCCAACGGCAACTTCTCGACACCTTCTGATTACTATCTCGAGGACACCTCATACCTCCGTATGAAGAACCTCACAATCAACTACAACCTCACTTCGCTCGTTCAGAAGTGGGATTACCTGAAGGGCCGCAACAGCCAGCTCAACGTATACTTCTCGGCCGACAACCTCTTCACAATCACCAAATACTCGGGCATGGACCCCGAAGTTGACGGTTACGACGCTCTCAAGTATCCTGTTTCGCGCATCTATACCTTCGGTATCAACCTCACATACTAATCAACGAAAGGAAATATCAATATGAACAAATACATTATTGGTGTGGCGCTTGTAGCTGGCCTTTCGCTCAGCTCCTGCAGTGACTTCCTCGACGTACAGCCCGAAGGCAGCACCACGACAACCACCTACTTCACCAGCGACCAGCAGGCTATGGACGCTATCGACCCCGTTTACTACGATTTGACAAACGGTGACGATATGTTTGGCCGTGACTTCATGTATGAGCAGGCTGCTGCCTGCGATATCGTATGGGGTCGTAGCCGTAGCTTCAACACTCTCGCTACATTCCAGTACACCGGTGATGAAGACCCCCTCCGCAATATCTTCAGCCTCATGTATAAGGAGATGACCAATTGCAACTTCATCATCAAGAACCTCGGTCGCAAGGCCAACCTCACCGCTATCGAGACCCGTACTCTCGGCGAGGCTTACTTCCTCCGTGCTTTCTGCCACTTCTATATCGCTTACCGCTACGGTACAGACAAGCTCGGCGTGCCCTTCGTACGTTGGGAAGACTATGCCGGAGAGTACGACAACTCGATACCTCCGCAACGTGCGACCGTTATGGAGAACTATGACCTGATTATCCAGGACCTGAAGACAGCCGAAAACCTTCTTCCCCGTTTCGAGGAATACGGCATGGACGAGCAGGGTCGTGCACACAAAGCTGCCGCCGTTGCTTACATGGCAAAGACCTATGCCTACTGGGCAACATGGGAAGCTTCGAAGTGGAACGACGTTATCACTTGCGTAAACAAGCTTGAAACGGAATATGGCCGTGGCCTTGCTGAAGAATACAACGACGTATTCTCTTGCGAGTTTGAAGACTTCTGGAACAAAGAGTACCTCTTCTCTATTCCTTCGACAGGCGGTGCAAACGGTGGTGGCACAGAACTCCCCGGTGTAATGCTCTTCAACAAGTGCTGGGGTCTTTACAACGGCTGGGGCTACTTCAAACCCACCGAAGGCCTCTATCAGGAATTCCTCAAAGACGGTAACTATGTGATTGACTGGAACACATTCGACTCAGATAACTATTATATCGGCGATGTTACCCACAACACCCGTCTCCGTCGTTCGATGCTTTCTTATGGCGACCCCTGGTTTATATTCGGCAACTACTGGGGCTATAGCGGTGAGAGTGATATTCCCGCAGGCTTCATGGTTTACAAGTATATGGAAGCCTTCAAGTATTCCGATGCAATCGCTCGCGGCTACGTGAACTCCAACGGCAACTATCCTACCGTGCGCATCAATATGCCGCTTATCCGTATGGCCGAGATGTATCTCTTCCGTGCAGAGGCTTATCTGATGACGAACCAGGCTCCTAAAGCTACCGAAGACATCAACTTGCTCCGTATCCGCGGTAAAGTTGCACCCCTCACTCGCACAGCTACAACTGCCGACCTCTACCACGAGCGTCGCGTAGAGCTCGCCTTCGAGTTCTCCGACCACCTCTTCGACCTCAAGCGCTGGCACCGCAGCTCCGATGCCACTCTGAAGTCGCTCGCCGGAGCAGAGCTTTCGAGCCAGCCGACCGTTCGTATCTACGAGCGTAACGCTTTTGATTCGCCCTACACTGTGCAGCCTTACGCTGACTACCAGAACAAGCTCCAGTACAACGACGATTTCATGACTTATCCTTATCCCTCACAGCAGGTGACTAAGGCAAACGGTGCCCTCAAGCAGCTTCCCTGCTGGCAATAAGCATCTGTAGCCTGACATAATTTGCGGGTCTCGTGAGCCGGAAGAACCGGTAGCGGGACCCGCATTTTTTATGCCGTCCGCTTCAACAAAAAAATATGTTAACCGAGCCTTAATAATGGTTGATGAACTTGTTTGTTTTCGGAGATTGTGCTAACTTTGTAAAAATTTTAGCGCTGTTTTTTCAACCTTGGTCTATAGAATTTTCATAATAAACAATATGACTTTGCAGTCTCATAAACAATTGCAAAAAAACTGATGAAAAACTACGTATTTCTTGCATTGGGATTACTCCTTGCTGCCTGTGGCAATAATGCCTCCGATGCTCCCGTCGACCTCGCCAATCCTATGGTAGGTACGGGTTTCCACGGACACACTTATCCCGGAGCCACCACTCCTCATGGAGCCGTGCAGCTCAGCCCCGACACTCGTGCCGACAACTGGGATGCCTGCTCGGGCTACCATTACAGCGACAGCACACTCAACGGTTTCTCGCACACCCACCTCAGCGGTACGGGCTGTGCCGACCTCGCCGACATATTTGTTCGTCCGCTCGCAGGTGAAGTGAATATCACCGATTCGCCCTTGTACTCGCCCGTGCAATTCTCGCACGACGATGAGACAGCCACTCCCGGCTACTACAGCGTGAAGCTTGCCGACGGCATCACCGCCGAGCTCACAGCTACAACACGCACGGGTTTACACCGATATACTTTCCCCGAAGGCGAGACTGCAAACCTTGTCTTCGACCTCAATCACCGCATCACCGGAGAGCGCATCGACAGCGCCTCTATCAAAATCGACGGTCCTGCCGAAATCAGCGGCGTTCGCGTTTCGTCGGGCTGGACCCCCAACCAGTATGTTTATTTTGTAGCGCGTTTTTCTCAGGACTTTGAGAAAACTCAGCTCAACGACAACGGCACCGTTGCCGTGCTCACCTTCAAGAACGAAGGTAAACCCGTCGTGGCCAAAGTCGGTCTCTCGATTGTTAGCCACGAGGGCGCCGAGCTCAACCTCGACACCGAGACCGGCGACTTCGGTTTCGACTTCGACGCCGTTCGTGAGCAGGCTCATCAGATTTGGGCCGACGAGCTTGGTGCAATCACTGTCGAAGGCGGCACACGCGACGAACGCGCCAACTTCTACTCGGCTCTGTACCATACTCTTGTAGTGCCCAATATCGTAAACGACGTCGATGGCGCATATCGTCGTCACGACATGACAATCGACACTGTGCCTGCAGGCGAGAACCGTTACTCCACACTCTCGCTCTGGGATACCTTCCGCTCATGGCATCCGCAGATGACCCTTGTCGACTCGAAGCTCATCAGCGATATCGTTAAATCGTGTCTCGATATGTACGACAAAACCGGCGAGCTGCCCCTGTGGCCTCTCTCGGCAGGCGAGACTTGGTGTATGATCGGCTACCACTCTGCTTCTGTGATTGCCGAGGCTTACCTCAAAGGCATCCGTGACTTCGATGCCGAGCATGCTCTCGAAGCTATGGTAGTATCTTCAAACAAAAACGGCAAAGGTTCAGCCGAATATGTTGCCAACGGTTTTATTCCGGCAAACAAAAGAAGCGAGTCTGTGTCGTGCGCCCTCGAGTATTCGTACAACGACTGGTGTATCGCTCAGATGGCCAAGGCTCTTGGAAAGGAAGATATCTACAACGAATATATCAAACGTGCCGGCAACTATGCCAACGTGTTCGACGGCTCGACCCGTTTCTTCCGTGGTAAAAATGAAGACGGCACATTTGAGACTCCCTTTGAAATCTATGAGCCCAGCCGCTCGTTCACCGAAGCGTCGCCCTGGCAGTATCGTTTCTTCGCTCCTCACGACATGGCCGGCCTCGAGCAGCTCTACGGCAGCCGTGAAGCTCTTGTCGCAGCTATGGACTCGATGTATACCAACAACACCAAGGCAAAAACCGATTTCTCCGATATTACCGGTCTCCTCGGCCAGTATGCTCACGGCAATGAGCCCAGCCACAACTTCGCTTTCCTCTATAATTATGTTGGACAGCCCTGGAAATCGCAGGAACTCGTGCGTCATCTGCTCAACGTGATGTATCAGCCCACTCCCGAAGGTCTCTGTGGTAACGAAGATGTAGGCCAGATGTCGGCATGGTATGTGCTTGCATCTCTCGGTCTCTATCCTGTGGCTCCGGCCTCCGGCGAATATGTGCTCTCGTCGCCCATTTTCACCAAAGCGACCATGAAGCTCGCCAACGGCAAGACTCTCGTAATCACGGCTAACAATCCCGCCAAAAATAAATTTATCAAAGATGTTACCTTCAACGGCAAGCCCGTCGAGGCCAACTACATCACCCACGCACAGCTTATGGAAGGCGGCGAGCTCAACTTCACCCTCACCGACAAGGCTGTGACCGACCGCGGCACTGAGCCTTCGTGGGCTCCCTCGTCAATGAGCACCGAGCCCATGACTTCGGTTCCCTTCACCACGAGTGACCTCACCCTCTTCACCGACAGTGTGCTTGTAGACTTCGAGTGCACAACTCCCGACGCCAAAATTTATTACACACTCGACGGCAGCGAGCCCACCGAGGCCTCGACTCTCTATGCCGGCCCCTTCAGTGTCGACAATAGCCTCACACTCAAGGCTCGCGCATATAAAGAAGGTATGAAGCCCGGTGCTGTATTCTCTATCAAATCGACTAAGGCTGTGAATTTGCCCGCCAAGAATCCCGCCAATCTCAAAAACGGTGTGAAATATGACTACTACGAGGGCAACTTCTCGCGCTGCGCCGACTTCAAGCGTTACACCCCCGTAGCCAAAGGCACATTAGCCAACGTGAGCAGCGCCGACAAACGTATAGAAGACGGCTTCGGCTTTATTTACACCGGCTATATCGATGTTCCGGCCGACGGCATCTACACATTCATGACACGCAGTGACGACGGCTCCGTGCTTTACATCGATGGTGTAATGGCCGTTGACAACGACGGCAGCCACTCTGCTGCTTCTGCTTCGGGTCGCATCGCACTTGCCAAGGGCAAACACGCCTTCCGTCTCGAGTACTTCGATGGCGGCGAGGAAGACGAAATCAGCTGGGGCTGGAAAGTGCCCGGCAGCGACAACCTCGAGGCTATCCCCGACGCTGTGCTTTGGATAAACGACTGACTTATTGTTAATAC
>RYWL01000065.1 GCA_003979155.1 Muribaculaceae bacterium | reverse complement strand
CTGAGTTCTTCAAACAAATCGCTAATTTTGCACTTGCCAGTTGAACCTGCGCTCTACATAAAACAATTCCGGCTCAAAAATTTGTAGGTTTATAAAAAAGTACGTAAATTTGCAGCGCTTAAGCCCAAAGGCTGGGCACTATGATAGTCTTATGGTGTAATGGTAGCACTACAGGTTTTGGTTCTGTCTGTCCAGGTTCGAATCCTGGTAAGACTACAACAGCGACGCTCGCGGATTCTCTCCCGGGCGTCGCTGTCATTTTTGTGTGTAGGTGTTTATTTTTCAAGAAGAGCGGCTACACACCAGAGCACGGGGCCCTGTCCGTGGTAGTCGCCAATGTGACGACGGCGATCGTAATAGTACTGCTTGCTGTTCTTTTTGTTGGTACCTTCGCACACATTGTCAATCTGATTGCGCTCGTTGATATAATCAACAAGGGCGAGCCAGCCTTTGCGAGCAACGGGGCCGTATGTTTTGGCGTCGAGCCAACCGCGTTTCACGCCATTTATCATGGCGTAGAGGAACATAGCTGAGCCGGATGTCTCTGTCCAGAATTCTGGCTCGTCGAGAAGCTGATTCCAAAGACCTTCGTTGTTGCGGTATTCGAGCAGACTGTTCATCATGGTGAGGTAGCCTTTCATTATGCGTTCGCGTGCGGGATGCTTGCGGGGAAGATTCTTGAGCATTTCGGTCATGCCGGCAGCCATCCAGCCATTGCCACGGCTCCAGTAGAAAGGTACGTCGGGTGCGTGATAGAAAAGACCGTTGGGACGTTGTAGTTCGTCGAGGTATTTAACCATTTCGTTGGCTGTGCGGTCGAGATATTTCATGTCTCCTGTCACCTTGTATGCCTGAGTTTGAACAACAGGAATCATATACATGTCGTCAATCCAAAGACGGGTCTGCCATGAGTAACCCTGGTTTGCCCATGCTTTTTGTTTCTCAGATGCGCTTTCGGGGCATTCCCACTGAGAGTCGGCATAGGGCATGCCGAGGTCTTTATAGCGGTTGTCGCCGGTGACTTCGTAAAGCCACAAAGGCAGCGATCCGAACATGTTTACATCGACGTGGTTCATGATGGGCAGCAGGGCTGATTCATCATTGAACAGGTGTTCGAAACGGCGCTGAAGGAGGTTCATGAGCGATTTGTCGCCGGTGAGGTGGGCATAGCGGATAGAGCCGTTCCAGTAGAAAGTTTCGGGATAGCCTATCCATTTGCCTAAATGCAGATTATGCTTTTCGGTTACGAAGCGGTAGGCCATTCTGCGGCCTACTTCTTCAGCGGTGTAGCCCTGAGGGAAGTTTTTCAGAGCGCTTTTCTGGGCGCTGATGCATTGAAAAGACAGCACGACAATAATGGCTGCCAGAATTTTTTTTATCATGGTTTTAGAAATTGTTTTTTTTACTGAATAGATATGTTTTTGACGGGGTGTTCCAACCGCTGATTTTTATATCCATATTATTGGGAGCATCGGCTGAGGTAGTCTCGATTGTCACAGATGTACTTTCTCCGGGCAAAAGTGTGAAATAGTTGTCGGAGTAGAACGAGGGCCTCACGGGGCGTCCTTCGGTATCGGTGAGTTGCAGGCGATTGAAAAACGCGATTTTCGACGATGTGTTGCGCAGAGTGATGTCGAAGAATATTTTGTCGCCGGCTCTGCGTATTTTAGCATTGCTTTTCACTTTTGCAGAGGGCATGTCCTGCAGTGGTTCAAAGCCCGAGACGCAAGGGCCGGTAACGGTATTGGCACCTTGGTAGGGGTCGTTGGAGCGCCAATAGAAATTCGAGCCAACTTTTTTGCCTTGCTTGTCGGTCAATACGAGGCTTATGGAGTGTACGGGAGAAATGTCGGTGGGGAAATCGAGTGTGAGCACATCGTTGATTACACCATCAGCAGGAATACTTACGGTTTTTGTCTGTTCCGATACTTTGCGGCTGTCGAGATTGTAGACACAAGCGGTAAGCTTCAGATTATCTATCGGATAATAATAGTCATTGACTACCGAAACAGTGTTTTTGAGATAGTCGAACTGCGGATGTACGGGCTCGAGGGCATTGGCTGTGTGATAAAGAGATGCGGTAGGCTCAAGAGTCCAGTCCCACATACGCGATGCTACCTGAGGTACCGGGCAGTTGTGATACCAGAAGAGAAGGCCCGAGCAGTAGCGGTCGCCGTAACCGAGTTTGTTGTAGTTCCACACCTCCCATATGCTCTTGGAGTTGACTGCGCCGACAAGTTGTGCCTTGGCGGCGTACTCGTCGATAGAGGCCGGACGTCCGTAGCAGTTTACCATATCTGTGTAGACTGTGCTGACGAGGTGGAATCCGTTGCCGTCGTGATAATCCCATACTTCGCGGTTCATGGGCCACAAGTCGGCGGCATCCATCATCTCACGTGCAGTTTCGGCTGTCGGGAATGTAGGTGCGCCGTATTCAGGGTTAAAACCGTCTACACGGCTGCCGCGTGGTGATGCCGTGTTCTCGTAGTGTTGCATGGGATTAACCTGTTTGTATGGGCTACCGTCGTGCACACCGTCACATTCGCTCTGCATCTGATAGCCGAGAGTGCCGTCGAGCCGATTGATTAGTTCGGGAGTGCCGCTCACTTCGCTGCTTTCGTTAGATGCCACATAGTAAGCGAGCGAAGGGTGGTTGCGGATACGTTTGACTACCGAAGCCACGTTGTCGAGATAGTTGGCCCGGTCAGAGGGGTGTTTAGTGTCTCCGGTTAGCCAGAATTCCTGCCATACGAGTATGCCGAGCGAATCGCAAAGTTCGAAAAATCTGTCTGATTCGGCGATTCCGCCGCCCCACATGCGTAGCAGATTGATGCCGCTCTGTTTGGTGTAGCGCAGCTCAGCCTCTGTGCGGCGGTCGCTGTTGCGCAACATAGCTTCGGGAATCCAATTTGAGCCGCGTATAAAAAGCGGCTTGCCGTTGACATAGAACTGGCGAGATTTATCGGGAGTATTTTGGTCGGAGATGATTTCACGTATGCCAAAACGGGTGCTTATTGAGTCGCTGGTCGCTCCGTCGACAGCAACTTTAAGATTGAGCGTGTATAGATTCTGAGGACCTTTGTTGAGCGGCCACCATAGCTTGGGGTTGTTTATTACGAGATTGTCGAACTCGATAGTCTTCTCTTCGCCGCGCTGTATTGTGAAGGTCTTTTCGAATGCTATGTCCGTGTCGGCGATATTACCTGATACGGTGCATTTTACAGGCTTGTAATCAGATGTGGGATTTACGACTTCAACAGAAACCGTTTCGCGGGCTATATCGTATCCCGGCTTTGCAAGTTCTGACTTAACAAAAGGATTGCGAAGCGCGATTTTACCTGTGGTGAAGAGCGATATGTCGCGCCATATGCCGGTATTGCGGTCGCGTATGCCGTCCATGAAAGTAAAATCCCAGCCCACCGACATGAGCATTGTAGTGTTGAGGCCTATTTCGCCGTTGCCGCCATTGCGGAATTCGCCCGGTGCACCCCAGCTTTTGGGCTTTGTCGTGCCAGGAACATCGACCGGAAGAACTTTTATGGCCAATGCATTGAGCTCGCCGGGACGAACATAGTCGGTCACGTCTATGTCGTTGCGCATAAACATGCCTTTGGTCGAGCCTACCAGTGTACCGTTGAGCCACAGCTCGGCGCGATAATTGATGCCATCGGCTCGGAGCCATACTGTACGGCCTTTGAAAGACGACGGCACTTCGAACTCGGAGCGGACCCAATATGTGTAGAAGTCACGTCCAACACTGGCTATATCGGGAATGATACCGGCTTCGATTTTATTGTTGAGCCCGTAATAGGGTTCGGGATATACATTGTTAAAAACAAGGGAATTGAGTACAGTGCCGGGTACGACGGCTTCGAGCCACTTTTCATCGTTGAAATCAGATTGTGAAAGCCTGTCGGCACTTGTGACAATATCCGAAACTTTGGCCATACGCCAGTTAACTTTGCCTCCATGACCGGCTTGTGATGATAGGCGGATAGTTTCTGCTCCGGCAAAATTGTGTGCAAGCAACAGGAGTGTAAAAACAGACAGGAAGAAATGTTTCATGGTTTTTGCTGAGATTGGTTTCTGCAAAGTTGGTGATAAAAAAATAATTTTCAAAACTTTTGGCTGCGGCAAATAATAATTACAGCCGTTGGCGAAATACATCCCAATAAGCATATACTTCACATATAAAAAGGCGAACCGATATTATCAGTTCGCCTTGACTAAGTGGAGTACAGCGGACTCGAACCGCTCACCTCGACACTGCCAGTGTCGCGCTCTAGCCAGATGAGCTAGTACCCCTTTTGCGCTGCAAAGGTAAGCACTTTATTTTGATATTACCTAACAGCCTCCTTTGTTTTAACAATAATTAAGATTACGTCTGGACATTGTGTAACTTTTGAGGCATCGAAGCGCATAAAGCGGTATATGTGATAAAAACTTTTGGCGTTTTTCGTTTGGTTGGTAATTATTTTTACTACTTTTGCTACAAATTAAATACCGATGAAAATATTCCCGACAATAATTTTGGCGGCAATGGCTATTGTGGGCTGTACAGCTGCCAATGTAGATAAAAACCAAACTGAAACATGCTGTGAGCAAGACTCGGGCGTGTGTTGCAGGAAGCCTGTAGTCGGAGCCGCTCAGCCCGAAGAATATGTTCCATTGCTCAAAGGCAAACGTGTGGCGCTATTCTCTAACCATACCGGAACAGTGGGCGACAAGCACACTGTGGATATTTTGCGTGAAAACGGTGTGAATGTAGTCACGCTCTTCTCGCCCGAACACGGTTTCCGCGGAACTGCCGATGCCGGCGAACATGTGTCGAGCAGTATCGACGGCCCTACGGGTCTGCCTATAGTGTCGCTCTATGGCAGCAAGGCTCAGCGTATTCCGTCGAAGGAAGTTCTCGACGGTCTCGATGTGATTGTATGCGACATTCAGGATGTAGGCCTACGTTTCTATACATATTATTGTACGATGATAGACCTTATGAATGCCGCAAAGTCGGCCGGCAAGGAGTTTGTAGTTTTCGACCGTCCGAATCCCAACGGCATGTATGTCGACGGTCCTATTCTCGACATGAAATACAGCTCTGGCGTAGGCCGGCTGCCCATACCTGTTGTACATGGTCTCACCTTGGGCGAAATCGCTCTTATGGCCAATGGCGAAGGGTGGTTGCAGGATGGCAGTCAAGTGCCACTCACGGTGGTACCGGTAAAGAATTATACTCATCAGACACGATACGAACTGCCGGTTGCGCCGTCGCCCAATCTTAAGTCGATGAAGGCCATTTACCTCTATCCGTCGATGTGCTACTTCGAGGCCACGCCTGTCAGTCTGGGTCGCGGCACTGACCGTCCTTTCGAGATGTACGGTCATCCGGCTATGAAAAAAAGCGGCTACAGTTTCACGCCGCAAAGCTTGCCAGGAGCCAAAGAGCCTCCGCAGCTCGGCAAACTCTGCTATGGTGTAGACCTTGGCGGCCTTGACAATGAAGAAATAATATCGCGTGGTATCGACCTCAGCTATCTTATCGACGCATATAATCAAGTGGGGCTGGGCGATAAATTCTTCCGTTCTTTTTTTGAGCTCCTAATCGGACGTGGCGACATCCGCAAGATGATTGAAGACGGCCGCAGCGCCGACGAAATCAAAGCCACATGGGCCGATGATGTTGCCAAATTCAAAGAGCAGCGTCGTCCCTATCTGCTTTACGAAGAATAATTCCGCACAGACCCTGCAGTATGAGTCATCCTCTGATTGTAATTATAACGATAGCCGCATATTTCGCGTTGCTGTTTTTGGTGTCGTATTTTGCCTCTCGCGGTAGCGACAACTCCACATTTTTTACCGGCAACCGCAAGGCTCCGTGGCCGCTTGTGGCTTTTGCCATGATTGGCGCCGCCATATCGGGCGTAACTTTTATATCGGTGCCCGGCATGGTTGCCGCCAAGGGATACGCTTATCTGCAGATGGTGCTCGGTTTCATCGTGGGCTATTTCTGCATTGCCTTCGTGCTTGTGCCGTTGTTTTATAAAAAAAATCTCATATCAATCTACGGCTATCTTGAGGGGCGTTTCGGACGCTCGACATACCGCACCGGAGCCTGGTTTTTCTTTGTGTCTAAGATACTCGGTGCGTCGGTGCGTTTCTTTGTGGTGTGTGCCGTGCTTCAGTTGCTTGTGTTCACGCCGCTGCATATACCGTTTGTTTTCAACGTGATAGTCACTATTGCCCTGATTTGGCTCTATACAGTGCAGGGCGGTGTTAAAACGTTAATCTGGACCGATACCCTCAAGAGTTTCTGTCTGATAATGTCGGTTATACTCTGCATATACTTTGTCGCCACCAATCTGGGCTACAGTTTCGGAGAACTGACGGCTGCCGTCGGCGATCACCCAACGTCGCAGGTGTTCTTCTTCGATAATCCCAAAGAGGGCACCTACTTCTGGAAGCAGTTTATCGCCGGTGTGTTCATGGCCATAGCCACCAACGGCCTCGACCAGGATATGATGCAGCGCAATCTCGCCTGCAAAGACCAGCGCGAAAGCCGCAAAAATATGATAGTGAGCGGCATCACACAGTTTTTCGTGATAGCTCTCTTTCTCGTGCTGGGTACACTGCTCGTAATATATGTCGACAGCAAAGGCATCGGCATGCCCCAGAAGAGCGACGAGCTCTTCGGCCTTGTTGCTCTCGACCACGACATGCCGCTGATTGTGGGTGTGCTCTTTGTTCTCGGCCTCGTGTCGGCGGCTTACTCAGCAGCCGGTTCGGCGCTTACATCGCTCACTACATCGTTTACTGTCGATATTCTCGATGCCCACAAGAAAAAAGACGCGAATGCCCTCACTCGGGTACGCAAAACCGTGCACGTGGCCATGTCGGCTCTCATGGGGCTGGTAATCATCATATTCTATTACATAAGCGACCAGGATGCCATATCGGCTGTATATACACTTGCCAGTTATACCTACGGTCCTATTCTCGGCCTCTTTGTCTACGGTCTTTTCTGGAAGAAGCCCGTTCGCGACAAGCTGGTGCCGGCGGTGTGCATTGCGGCGCCGTGTCTGTCGTGGCTCACACAGTATGTGCTTAGCTGTCTTTGGGGCTATGAGACAAGTTTTGAGCTTCTGCTGATGAATGCGTTCTACACCGTAGTCGGCATGATGATGCTTTCGGCAGGAAGCAAATCTGTTTCAGGCGCAGAAAAAGCGTAGACAATGGCGCGCGACCTGTTCAACCGTTATATATGGCTCGTAGACACAATACGCCGCTACGGTCATATCACCCGTGCGGAACTCAATGAATGCTGGATGCGCTCGAAGTACTCCGACGGCGCGTCGGAGTTGCCGCGACGCACATTCTGTAACTACCGTGCCGCAGCCGAGGAGCTTTTCGGCATTGAGATAAAATGTAATCCGGTAACATTTGAATATTATATAGAAGAAGTCGGCGACGGTCACAGTGACAG
>RYWL01000009.1 GCA_003979155.1 Muribaculaceae bacterium | reverse complement strand
AGATGTGTATAAGAGACAGGCCTCGCGGCGTGCAATGGTAGCACCGGCACGGTTCATTTCGCGTACAAGAGCCTCGGTGCCGTATTCGCTTTGCGAGAGACGGTTTGAGTTGAAGGTATTTGTCTCTATTATGTCGGCACCGGCCTCGAGATAGTTGTCGTGAATTCGTGCAACTAGTTCGGGGCGCGAAAGACACAGAATATCGAAGTTGGCGGACAGAGGGTGCGCATGAGTCATAAAGCGGCGTCCGCGCACATCATTTTCGCTGAGTGCGAGACGCTGGAATTCCACGCCCGTAGAGCCGTCGAGAATTAGAAGACGGTCGGCAAGAGCAGCTCTGAAAGCGCTTCCTCGGGTAGTATCTTTTCTTAGGGTCATTAATGTTCAATAGACGGCTTTTGCAATCCGAGCCACGCTTGAAGTGGCGTGCATCGAATAGAAGTGTATGCTCGGCACACCGGCCTGACTGAGTTCGCGAGCCTGACGGATGCCCCACTCCACGCCTAATTCGCGCACTTCTTCATTAGATTTGCAGCGGAGCAGATTGTCGGACAGCTCCGTTGGAATATCGATGTGGAAGGTGCGGGGCAGAAGAGAGAGCTGGCGCAGCGATGTGAGAGGCTTTATACCAGGAATAATCGGCACGGTGATGCCTGCCTGGCGAGCGCTACGGACGAAGTCGAAGTATTTGTTGTTGTCGAAAAACATCTGAGTGACAACATATGCGGCTCCGGCATCGACTTTGGCTTTGAGGTTCAATAGGTCGTAGTGCAGGTTCATGGCTTCTTCGTGCTTTTCGGGATATCCGGCTACACCGAAGGTAAACGGCGGAAACGCGGGCTCGCCCACGCTACCGTCGACCATGATGCCTTTGTTAAAATCAACCACCTGAGCGGCGAGGCTTGAGGCATGCTCATGGCCATCGACGCCGGTGGTGAATGTTGGCGATGTGCGTGCGCGGTCGCCGCGGAGCACAAGCAAATCGGTGATTCCGAGATACGACAGGTCGATAAGCTGGTCTTCTATTTCCCTGCGCCCGTATTCACCGCAGATGAGGTGAGGTACCGGTCTGACACCAAAGCGCTCGCGTATGACAGCTGCTATTGCCACTGTCCCCGGTCGCCGTTGAGATGTCACTTCGCGGAACACACCACCGCCCATGTCGAGATACGATACCTCGTTGCGATGAGTGGTGATGTTGATGTACGCGGGTGCAAACTCCATCAGGCGCTCGATGTCGGCATAGGTGTTTTCTATGCTTTTACCGCGGAGCGGGGGCAGAATCTCGAATGAGAAAGCTGTCGGATGTTCTGATGCCAGAAATGTAGCTACACTCTCTTTCATTGGTTGATATATATAATAGAACTATGTGAATGCGTTTGTTATACTTGTTCGAGAGCTGCGGCAAGGTCGTCGATGAGGTCGTCGGGATGCTCTATGCCGATGCTGAGTCGTATTGTCGAAGGGCTTATGTGAGCTTCGGCGAGTTCCTGCTCGTTCATCTGCGAGTGCGTTGTCGAGGCCGGATGTATCACAAGGCTTTTGGCATCGGCTACGTTGGCAAGCAGCGAGAAGAGTCGGAGATTATCGCAGAAGCGCCACGCGGCTTCTTTGCCACCGTTGATTTCAAGCGTGAAAATGCTGCCGCCTCCGTTCGGAAAATATTTTTTGTACAGCTCGTGGTCGCGGTGCGAAGGCAAAGCCGGATGACTTACGCTCTTCACCTTGGGATGCCAGCTCAGATATTCGACAATCTTGACAGCGTTGGATACGTGTCGCTCAACGCGCAGCGAAAGCGTTTCGAGGCCCTGGAGCAGCAGAAAGGCGTTGAAGGGCGATATACAGGCGCCTTCGTCGCGGAGTACCACGGCGCGGACACGGTCGACAAAAGCTGCTTTGGGCGATACTTCGGCAAAAACGGCTCCGTGGTAGTTGCGGTCGGGCTCGGTGAGTGTGGGGAAACGGCCGGGGAAGCTGAAGTAATCGAAATTGCCGCCGTCGACAATGACGCCTCCGAGCGTTGAGCCGTGGCCACCTATGAATTTTGTGGCCGAGTGTATTACTATGTCGGCTCCATGTTCGATAGGTCGGATGAGGTAGGGCGTGCCGAATGTGTTGTCGACAAAGAAAAGCGCGCCGTTCGCGTGGGCAATCTCCGCAATGGCGTCGAGGTCAGTGACATCGCTGTTGGGGTTGCCGAAAGTTTCGCCGTAAACAACCTTTGTGTTGGGCTTTATGGCATTTCGCAGAGCTTCAGTGTCGTTGAGATTTACAATGGTGTGCTCAATGCCGCGTGCGCTCAGGTTGTTTACAATAAGGTTGTAAGTGCCGCCATAGAGATTGTCGCCGGCTACGATATGGTCGCCCGGAGCAAGAACATTCTCAAGAGCGTAGGTCACGGCGGCCGCTCCCGAAGCTACGGTCACAGCGCCGGTGCCGCCTTCGAGTGCGGCAATTCGCTTCGAAAGCACTTCTTCGGTAGGATTGGTAAGCCGGCTGTATATGTTGCCGGGGTCGCGTAGGGCGAATCGGTCGGCGGCGTGCTGTGCGCTGTTGAAAACATATGCTGCGGTCTGATAGATAGGCACAGCTCGGGCTCCTGTGGCGGAGTCGGCCTTTTCCTGTCCGGCGTGTACCTGAAGTGTATCGAAGTGTAGAGTCTTTGTATCCATTTCTTTGTAAGTATGGCTCTCATCCGGCCTATGTAGTTGCGGTCGGTTTTGCCAGAGTGGCAACAGGAGCCTCTTGTGCTTGCAAAGTTACGGCGTTTTTGATGTTTGTTCCAAATATATGATATGTTTTGGAACAAGAATGGCTAAAATATGCTGATGCCCGTCTTTTTATTCGGCTGGGTGGCTTGGATAAGCCTTGCAATAGAACAACTGTTTTTTTTGCTCCCTTACACAAGATAATTCCAGAAGCTTTTCGGCAAGGCTACATTCTCAAGCGCTGTTGCATCTGCGAAAAGCGGTGCTATTTCGGCATCGGTGAAGCCGGCGATGCCGCAGCCGATGCGCGTTACAAGGAATCTGAGCGAGGGATGTGCGGCGGCGTATTGAATGAAATCGTCGACATAAGGCCGGATTGTTTCCACGCCGCCCTGCATGGTGGGTATTGCGTAGCTTTGTCCTTGAATGCCAATGCCTTTGCCCATGATTGCACCGAAATGGATAAGAGCTGTCCTGGCGGCGCCACCTCCGTGCATACCGGCAAGATTGCTGCCGAACACAAATATTTCGTCAGACCGGAGTTTGGAGATATTTTCGGGCGTGACGCGCTTTAAGTCGAAAATGCCGTCTTTCATGTCTTGGTGTTTTTAAGGAATTATTATAAGGTGTAGAATGCGAGCAACTGCTGTATCTGAGGCAGAAGTGGCTGAGAGCCGTCGTTTATGATTTCGCGGAGCGGAGGAATGCGCGTGCCGGGCGTTAAGGTGTAATCCTGGGCAGCAATTCGTAGTTCGACTTCGGCTCTTGAGAGCGAGTTGCGTTTCATTACGCGTTCAATTCGTATTTCGAGCGGCGCATCTACACGCCACTCGTCGGTCACGATTTCGTTAAGTCCGCTCTGAAAGAGAATTGCGGTCTCTACAAATGCGTGCCGGCACTTGCACTTTTTTGCCCAGCACATTATGTCGATCTTCACAGATGCGTGCACTGTGGCATTGAGCAAGGCAAGTTTTTCGGCATCGGCGAAGACAGTCGCTGCAAGCCGTCGGCGGTCGATAGTGCCGTCTTTGCCCACGGCCTCGCTGTCGATGTGACAGATAATGTGTTGTTTTATTGTTTCATCGACATCCATCAGCGCCTTTGCGCGGCTGTCGCAGTCGTATACGGGATAACCGAGAATGCGCAGTAGGCGGCTCACTACCGATTTACCGCTTCCTATGCCTCCGGTGATTGCTGTAAGTATGGGCTCAGTCGTGTTCAACGCGATAACGTTCGATGACATACTCGGCACTGTCGGCCGAGAGGTGAACATTCTGCAGCTTGTCGCCCACATCGAGCAGCGAAAGCTTTACTTTGCCCGACGACGGAGAGATTTTGCGGTAGTCGGCCACGACGCGGAATTGCGCGCGTCCTTTCTGGTATTCGCTCACTGGTATCATGTACACCACATCTATCTGGGCCGGGAATGTGATTAGTTTCACGTTTTTGGGAACGTTGATGGGTTCAATCACCACTTTGCGGCTTTTGAAGATGAGAGGTTCAACCTCAAAAGTAACGTCGACACTGTCGGGCACCACGCGGCTGTTTTTAGGGCCGATTAGTTTTACTCGCTGAGTGCTGGTCTTGTCGAGCCCGAGTATTCTTATGGGCTCGGTCGACACGGCATTGAAGCGATCGGGCAGTGCGTTGTTCGCCATATATATCTTCACTGAGTCGGTCGACAGATGCGGAGTGCCGACGAGCGAGGCCTGTGGTCCGGCTGATACGCGGTAGTCGAGGGCGATCGGAAGTTTGAAGCCTTGATGCGTAGTGAAGGGGATGTGCAGCGAGTCGGGCATAACGACGCTTACCTGAGAGCCGCCCGAAGCCTGGCGGACAAGTCCCTTGAGGTCGGCCGCCGATACGTGCATTGTGTTGCCGCTGCGGAACACACGGTAGTCGACATTCACTGTCGGCGTGCGTCCGAGATTCATTTTCAGCAACTGTGTGCCTTTCGCCGTGAGGCTGGCGCTGAGAGCCGGGGGGCCCTCGTTAATCAGAGTCACCGAATCGGGCACGTGTGTGATTTTGAGTGGCATACGGACATCGTATTGCTCTTCTTCGTTGAGCGATAGAACGAGCCATAGAATGGCCGAAATGACAACGAACACCATAAACATCATTGCATCGCGTCCGCGAGGCGAACGCAATGCAACGGTTATACGGTTAAGTATATTGGCTATGGCAGGCATCAAGGGAGAGAGGACACAGAGTCCCGCTTACTTGTTTTTTATCTGTTCGTCCTGCTGAGCAGCCTGGTTGGCATCTTCTGCCGAGGGATATACAGAGCCCTTGTCGACGCGGATAGACACGCCATTGCTGATTTCGATGATGAAATAGAGGTCGCGAACTTCTTTGATTGTGCCGTAAATGCCTCCGGCAGTAACGATTTTGCTGCCGCGGTCGAGTGATTCGCGGAATTTTTTGATTTCTTTCTGACGCTTCTGCTGCGGACGAATCATGAAGAAATAGAAGATGACGAAGAGAGCGACAATCATGAGAATGCTGCCCATGCCACCACCCGCAGCACCGCCTGCGGCGGCATCAAGGAGAATGAAATTGCTTATCATAATCGGTGTGTTTATAGTTTATTGTTTGTTGATTATTCCTTTTTCGTTGAGCATCTTGATTACATTGTAAAGGATGCCGTTGATAAATTGTCCGCTTCGGGGTGTGCTGTAGTCGTTAGCGATTTCGATGTATTCGTTGAGGGTTACAGGTACCGGAATCGACGGGTAGTGGATGAGCTCGGCAATCGCTGTCATCATTATCACGATATCCATGAAAGCGAGTCGTTCGGTATCCCACTGCTTTGTGTCGATGAAGCCGTCGATATATGCGCGGTATGTCTCGCGGTCTTTGACTACATATTCAAACAACTGAGCTCCGAAAACTTCATCGTCGTGATTCATAAATTTTGGCAGCAGCTGTATGGTGCCTGTAGTCTGCGGCTTGTCGCTTCCGTTGTCTGGAGCCTCGCCTTCGGCGGTCGGAGCTGCGTAGGAGCGGCGGATTGTTTTGAGCACAAAGGTGCTCATGATTGCCAAATCATCGTTCCAGAATACAGACTTCGATTCGAGGGCTTCGGCAAGTTCGTCGGAGGGAATGATGATATTGCGCATCACTTCGCGCCAGAAATCGGCATCGGTGGCGAAGTTGCCGGCCGGCGACTCAATATATTTCTTGTATATGTCGGAGGCTGTGATTGTGTCGAGGAGCGAGTTGAGCATAATGTCGCCGTCGCGCCAGTCCGAGGGGTCGGTGTCGGGGTTGGCTTCGGCATATGCCATAAGCGGCTCGCATTTGGCCAAAGCTCCGACAAAGAGATTGTTAACCAGTCTCAGGTCGGGGTTGAGGTCTTCGTATGTGGGAAGGTATTTGTTCTTGTTGGCATCGATGCGGCGCGAGTGCAACTCTGTGAGTCGCAGCGGAATGAGCAGCAGAGAATGGTAGAGGGTGTAGGCCAGCGAGAGTGATTTGTCGAGCTCTTTGCGTGCCTTTATATATGTGGCGCGTGTGTCGTCGAACGATGCGAGAGTGTCGACAAACATTGTTACACCGTTGTCGAAGCCGAGATGCGAGAATTCCTCGTCGCGGCGGAGCACTCGCTCCACTCCTTTGTGTTTGCGGATTACGGTGCTGAATACTGCCTTCCAGAAATTGACATCGTCGGCCATGTCGACTTTGCGTTTGCGGCTATAGTCTTCGTATACTGCCGAAGCTGTTATTGCCGAAAGTATTTCGCCATAGCTCGAATCGAATTTGTCGATGCGGTCGCGGTTCTTAGCGAGTAACACTGTCACTGCCGAATCGTCGCGCAGCGCCTTTGCCACACGATTTTTCTGCAATACGGCATCGGTTTCGGGCATTTTGCGCGCACCGGGAATTGTGGGCACGCCCGAAAGCTTGAGGATAAGTATGATTAGGTCGAGATAAACCGAGTATGCGAAAACACGGTCGCGCGAGTCTCCGGCTGCTGGAGGTACTTCGAGTTTGAAGTCGTTGCGCGTCAGAAGATAAGAGTAGAGAATCTGAATCGCTTTAATTCTTATTAAACTACGGTTTATCATATTTGAATGTACTATTTTTTGCTTTTACCCTGCAAAGGTACGTTAAATACTCCGTATGACAAAATAAAATTCGCCTAATTCCGTGCCACATCACTCAAGAGAATTCGTAAAGTGTATCAAGTTGGCGTGTCAAAATGAACAGTAGCCCAAAAGTTACACAAAAACTTTTGGGCTACTGTTCATTCAAAGACGAAGTGTCTTCGGGTCGTTCAGTTCAGTATTTTCTTACCGTTTATGATGTTGATGCCTTTTTGCATTCTGTTGATGCGTTGGCCGGCAAGGTTATAAATGGTTTCGGGACCATCTTCCGAGGGGATTGCCACTGACTCTACGCCTGTCAGAGTGGTATCGTGGATGGTGTAGAAATCTTTGGTTGGATTGGGGATGCTGAGGTAGACATTTCCTGTGGGAATCACGTCGCCCTCGTTTACTTTGCTGAAGCCCACTTTTTTGCTAACTGTTTCCAAAGTGAAGTGTGTGCCGTCGGCAGTGACGGGTTCGGTGGCAACAGAGAGGTGATTTTCACCGACCTCATCACCATATTCTACATGGTGGTTGAACGTGTATTCGCCTTCGTCTGCCTTAACCAGGATAGGTGTGTTGGCAGGAATAGTGCCTGACAGGAGTACGAGTTTAATAGCTTCGTCAATTGTTTGAGTGTCATCGGCCAAGACTTGAGGAGTGTTGTCGTCGGCGACTTGAACCGCGTATACCTCAACACCTTCGGGAATGTTGATGTCTGCCTGAGCTACAACTGTGACATGACGCGTATCGGGAACACTTACAGTTTGACTGTCGGCTTCACCCTCCATCCAGGCCAGCACGGGGTACATGCCTGCTTCGATGAATTTCCAATCCTGATTCATGTTCCAGCTCATCTGGTCGGTATAGAAACTCAAGCATTTCATGTCGCGGTCTGCGGTTGTTAAACCGTTTTCGTCATCTGCGTTGGTCCATTCCTTTGTTAAGGGCTCATCACTGCCTTTCTGATAGAGCTGGCTGGCGGCAACGCGATTGTTCTCATATGTTGCTGAGCGACCGCCGGTATTTATTATAGGCCTTTGTCCGTCATTGTTAGCTTTCAGAAGGCTTGCTGCGGAGATGTTGTTGCGGATTATGGTAGGACTCTTCTCGCTGTCGATGAGGGCCACCAGACCGCTGGCGTTATTGCCGTCGTTCAGTACCTGGCCGGTGAAGAGGCATTTTTCGAGCAACAGGCCATTCGTTGTGCCGACAAGACCGCCGGCCTGATAGGTAGTAGAGTGTACGGTGATGTCCGACATACAGTTGCTTATAGTGGTGTTGCCTTCGGTGTTTCCGACAAGGGCGCCGACGTGGTCATAACCGTGAGCCTCTGAGTTCATCACTGCCACACGGTTGATGGTGGTGTTGTTTACGTTTCCGGCCAGAACACCTACATTCGGGCGATTAGACTTTACATACGCATTCTCTAACCCAAGGTCGTGGATGTTCGCATCCTCCACTTTGCCGAAGAGTCCGACGTTGTTTTCTTCTACATCGATTGTCAGGTTCTGCAGCCAGAAACCGGCACCATCGAATTCACCCTTGAACGGAACAGCCTCATTGCCGTTGCCGAAGCCGGTGAATCCGGTGAGGTCAACATTCTGTGTCAGGCGGATATTGACAGTTTCGCCGAGCTGCATCATTTCGGCCAGCCATGCGAAATGGTCGGCGGTGGTGGGCTGATAGAATCCGTCGACTGCGCTCATGTATTCCGGGTCGGGTCGGCCGCACATGCTGCAGTTTTTGTGGTCGTGGCCTTCGGTCTCGATGTATTTATGTTCGCCTGTTGCAGGCTGGTTTTCCACAAGTTTTTTTGCTCCACAAACAGAGCATGTATATACACCGCCTCCGGCCTCAACGCATGTGGCATCTTTTCCGTCGGTCAATTCCCAGCTGTGTTCGTGAATCTCGGGGGATGCTACTACGTGGAATTCTCCCAACTGTTGATAGCCGTTGCCTTTCATTGAAGTAAGTGTCAACTTGATATATTTGCAAGCCAAAGTAGTATTACTGGGAGTAAAGTCGACAGTTTTTACTCTTTCGTCAGGAATACCACCATCGGTCACTTCGTCGATTGTCACCCATTCGGTCAAATCGTCAGATCCTTCTATTATCCATGATTTGGGGGCACGGTTGGGGCTCTTGTTGTCATCGTGGGTTGTGAGAGAGTATTTAATCACGGCGTGTGCTTTGTCATCGTTTGTTTTGATAACGAGCGATTTTCCTACCAATGCCGTCTGGCCTTCCCACTTTTGATTTCCTTTCAGCCCCCAGTCTACAGCCTTGTCGGAGCCGGGTGCGGAAAGGTTTTCCTGCCAGTCGTAGGTCACAATAGGTGTTGTCTCGCCTAAAATTTTGAACTCAGACAGCTGAAAAGGGGTGTCTCCTTTCTTTATGTGAACCTTGAAATACTTATAGGCAGTTCCTACTGTGCCCTTGTCGCAATAAAAACGCTGAGTATAAAAGTTCTTGCTCGGCATTAAATCGGCAGGCCAGGGCTCGTTGTCAAGGTCGGAAAGTGTTACCCAATCCTCGGAATTTGCGTCAGCCGCTACCGTTTCATCGTTAGTGCCATACACAGCCCAGTGGCGTGCACAGCGGCCGCCAGATTGTTCGTTGTCGTTAGCGGTGGTAGTCTCGTATGCGCGAACATACACTGGCTCGGATGCGGTTACAAGAGCCCAGCAGTCATCGCCTGCGCCTCCACAATATTTTGTGTCGGTGTTGTTGTCGAACATCTTGTCGATGCCCTCATTTTCACCAAACTTTAGTCCGGCCGTACAGGTGTAAGTCACCTCAGCGTTTAGCTGTGGTACCACTGCTGCGGCAAGGAATAGACATGCAAGTAATTGTTTTTTCATGTAGTAAATTTAATTATTATAAAAAAGGTTTAGGTTGGACGTAAAAGTATAAAAAATGTTGCAGTGAGTAAAAAAATCAATACTAAAAATTGTTAATATTCCGAAAATGTGTTGTCTGTAGGTATTTCATGCATGCCGAGGCTGAGTGAATGAAGCCTCGGCATGTAAATTTGTCCTGTCTCAAAATTTTTATCGGACTGCAATAATATCCGACAGCGAAACAGGCGGTACAGTGCCCAATGGAAGCATGGCGTTTATTATGCTTACGGCGGTGATGCCCAGCCTGTTGCCTGGCAAAAGGTCGGCGGTAGTGATTTCTTCGCAATATAAAACGCCGTCGGCAATAAGCCGCTGCCTCATGACTCCGTGGAGCAGAGGTTGTGCCGGAGTCAGTAGCCTCTGGGGCGTGTGCAGAACGATGTTGGCATATGATGTGTCCGTGAGCAGTCGGTGACGCACAATGATTATATCGTCGCATCCGTCGGCAAGTGCCTTAAGTTCGCCGAGCCGTGAGCGGTCGGCATATTTCAGGTGGTAGTCGATGTTTTCGCACTCTATGAGTCGAATTGAGCGAGGTGGCACCGGTGTATATGACTCTAACTCGATTTTTTCAATCTGCTGCGAATAGGTGACGCGGCATTTGAAAACTCCGTTCCGGCAGCCGGCAGGCAAAACGAGCTGCGGAGCATCTGTGCCATACACTTCGCGACATGTGCGCTCCATGCGAGCCCTGTGCAAGTCGAGATTGTGAAATACTCCGTCGGCATAGCGTATGGTCTCTATGAAAAGTGGCGAGGCATTCATGAAAGTGTGAGATATATCTTGTCGATTATTTCCTGATATTCTTCGGCGACATCGCTGTTTACGGTTATTCCGCCTCCGCTGTGAAAGCGAAGGGTGCCGTCGACGTGCCGTTGCAGACAACGAATCATCACGGCGGTAGTCATGCGTACGCCGTCGAAGTAGCCGAACACTCCGGTATACCAGCCCCGCGGAGATGTCTCGGCACGCTTTATCAATGCTGTAGTCGCCTCCTTGGGCGCTCCGCTTATGCTGCCGGCCGGAAGCAGGGGCAGAATGATGTCGCCGAAATCATATTCTTTGCCCTCGGGAAGCAGCCCTGCTATTTCCGAACTTGTCTGAATTATGGCACCCGATGTGGTAGCTATTTTTTCGGCGTAGCGAAAGCGCTTCACGCATATGTCGCTGGCTACCATATTGAGGTCGTTGCGCATCAAATCGACAATCGTATAGTGCTCGCACGTCTCCTTGTAGTTGTCGAGCAGGCACTGCACGGCATCGCTACGGGCGGCATCCGCGGTTCCTTTCATCGGAAAAGTCGATATCCGCCGACCTTCTATAACGACGAAGATTTCGGGAGAGAAGCAGACAAAACTGTCGCCTATAAGTAGGCGGTAGGGGGCCGAAGAGCTGAGAAACACATCGCGGAGCGAGCCTTTGAGAGAGACCTCGGTGGCTGCAGTCAGATTGGTGAGAAAAGAGTCGCCGCGCCTAAGCCCCCTCATCACCGTGTCGAACATCGCGCCGTAACTCTCTATGCCTATATGCCGGCGAATCTGCATTTCGGGTTTCCGGTCGGCCTCAAGATGGCTGTGGTTGCCGTCATCGCCCACATGCCACAGTACTTCGCTGTCGTCGAAAGGCTCCGGGGATATGAAGCCCCGCTCCATATCGTAAGTGATGCCCCATAGAAAGGGCTGCCGACGCCGTCCGAGAGAATTCATCTGCGCATGCAGTTTATGGTGGTTCATAAGAATCATGGTGCGAATTTAACAAAAAAGTGTTTTCCGCTATGCCGCGGAATGGTTAATTTTGCGCCATGCAATTCAACGACGAACTGTCACATACGCAGAACTGCCATGAGAATAGAGCTGATAGACAACCGTGATTCGTTTGTCTACAATATTGTGGGCCTTTTGGAGCAGATAAAGCGCGACCCTGCTTTCGGCTCGCTGACATGGAATGTGAGCCGCAATGATTTAGCGGCGACCGACAGCGCCGACAGTGCCGATGCTCTGATTCTTTCGCCCGGTCCCGGCCTTCCGTCGGAAGCCGGTGCGCTTGCCGGTATTGTCGACCGATATGCCGAACGCAAACCAATGTTTGGCATCTGCCTGGGCTTTCAGGCTATCGCCGAGCATTTTGGTGCCGCACTGATACAGACAGACTGTCCGCGGCACGGCCACCGGACGCACTTAAGTCGGATTGACCCCTCGGATTTGGTGATGGGAAGCCTGAGCGGCACTTTTCCTGCCGTGGGCCGTTATCACTCGTGGGTAGTGGAAAAAGAGTCGTTGCCCGAATGTCTTATAGCGACTTCTGTTGACGAAGACGGGAATCTTATGTCGTTCCGGCACCATTCGCTTCCGCTATATGCCACACAGTTTCACCCCGAAAGCTATATTTCCGACTGCGGAATTGTGATAATGAAATCGTTTTTTGAAAATGTAGTAATGGCGCAGAGTCGCAACGCCTTGTAAAACAATATAAAAGATTGGATAATGAAGAACTTAAGCCGTAAAACCCGAGAAATGATTGACTCTCTGAAAAACAAAGAACAGATTAAGATACTTTTTGTGTGCCTCGGAAATATATGTCGCAGTCCGGCAGCCGAGGGCATGATGAAAGCAGTCGTGGCCTGTGGCGGCGATGAGTCGCGCTGGATTATTGACTCGGCGGGCACGGGCGATTATCATATAGGAGATTTACCCGACTACCGTATGCGTGCCCATGCGCAGCGTCGCGGTCTCAATCTCACACACCATTGCCGGCAGGTGCGCGAATCCGATTTCGACAATTTCGATATCATCATCGCAATGGATGCCTCCAACGAGCGCAATCTCCGCAGAATTGCTCCTACCCCTGAGGCCGAAGATAAAATAATGCAGATGAGCTGCTGGTTCGATGACTCGGTGACAGGCTACGACTATGTGCCCGACCCATATTACGAGGGGGCCGAAGGCTTTGAACTTGTTCTTGATCTTCTCGAAAACGCATGTGCAAATATGTATAAGGCCTTGTCCGCCAAATGACAGACAAAGCCTTGAGTCTATATCAATCTTAAAGTTCAGCGGCCGTTGGCCTGCATTTCGGTGGCAACAGCATTTGCCATGCGTACTGCTCCGGTGATATGGTCGCAGATATGGTCTGCGCCGATAAGATTGTCGATGCCGGCATGTTCGAGCACCGTGCGCACGTTGGGCTTGACACCCGATAATACTACGTGTATGCCGTCGGCCTGCGACGACTTGATTAAGAGCTCGAGATTGTGGAGACCTGTAGCGTCGATAAATGAAACTTTACGCATGCGGATTATACGCACGAGTGGCTTTTCGCGCATGGCCGAACGCATCACTTCGTCGAATTTTGTGGCGACACCGAAGAAGAAGGGTCCGTCGATTTCATATACGCTCACACCGGGCTTGAGGTCGAGCTCTTCGTGCTGTGAGAGGTCGGTGCCTTCGGCCACGTCGAGCTGCTCGGAGTAGACCTTGATTTCCGTATTCTCTGTCACACGGCGCAAGAAGAGCACAATGGCGAGCAGAAGGCCGATTTCGATGGCGATGGTGAGGTCGAAAATCACAGTGAGGAAGAAGGTGACAAGAAGCACCGATATATCGCTCTTGGGCGAGTGGAAGATGCCTATTATTGTGCGCCAGCCGCTCATGTTGTAGGCTACAACCATAAGCACGGCTGCGAGGCATGCCATTGGTACATAGTTGATGAGCGGCATGGCAAAGAGGAATATCAGTAGAAGAACCATGGCGTGCACGATGCCGGCCACGGGGGTGCGGCCTCCGTTGGTGATGTTGGTCATTGTGCGTGCAATAGCTCCGGTAACGGGTATGCCGCCGAAGAAAGGCACTGTGACGTTGGCTATGCCCTGGCCTATGAGCTCGGTGTTGCTGTTGGTGTGCGAGCCTGTGACACCATCGGCCACGGTAGCCGACAGAAGCGATTCAATAGCGCCCAGCACGGCGATTGTGAATGCCGACGGAAGCAGCATGTTGATTGTGGCCATGTTGAGGGTGAAGCCGTGGGGAGCCGGAATGTCGGTTGACATTGTGCCGAAACGGTCGCCGATAGTCTCTACATCGAACCAATCGAAAGTATGGCCTGCGAAGTAAGACAATGCCGTTACAATGATGATTGCCAGAAGGGCTCCCGGCAGACGCTTGGAGATTTTAGGAGTGAGGACGATTATAAGTAGCGACACTACAGCCGTGAGCAGGGCCGGAAGCGATACATTGCCTAAGTTGGTGAGATACATGCCCCATTTGGGAATGAACTGGCCGGGGATATCGCGCAGTCCGAGACCGAGGAAATCGTTGATTTGGGTCGAGAAGATTGTGAGGGCGATACCTGCCGTGAAGCCAACGACTATGGGGTAGGGAATGAATTTGATTACAGTTCCGAGGCGGAACAAGCCCATGAGAATGAGTATCACGCCGGCCATGAATGTGGCTATTGCAAGGCCGTGGAGGCCAAACTGCGATATGATGTTGTATACGATAATGATAAACGCACCTGTAGGGCCGCCTATCTGAACCGTATTGCCGCCGAAGAACGATACCATGAAGCCGCCGATAATTGCCGTGATGAGGCCGATTGTGGGGCTTACACCCGATGCGATACCGAATGCGATGGCGAGGGGGAGAGCTACGATGCCCACTACGATACCGGCGATGATGTCGGCTTTAAGACGTTCGGGGGTATAGCTGCGAAGGCATTTGAAGAGTTTCGGATGAAAGTCGACCGCTGATTTCACTACAGTCTTGGCTGCTTGCGTTGCGTTCATGTCCGGATTGTTGAAGAATGTCATAAACCGTTTTAAACCATTGAATTGTATTGTACCCACGTGTGCGTCATATAATGCGTACACAATTTTTGTGCAAAATTAGCGATTTTTCACCAAATATGCAAAAAGCATTCACACTGTGTGCGTTGCCTTTTAGTTAGCCCTTTTCCCGACAGCTCAAAATTATTTGTTACCTTTGTGTCTGTTTGATAATGATGAAGAGTAAAGATAAAGCAGCCGGCAGCCGTTTTGGAGACGGCTTCAGGCATTTAGTGAAGAAGGTGTCGGGGGCTCTGCAGTGGTTTTATGCCCCTGTGGGCCGCAATCCCTTGCTTTTTGCGCTTGTGGCGCTGTGCAGCGCGGCTTCGCCTTTAGCGGCATTGGTCGCAGGAGCACGTTGCATGCATTTTCTATTGCATGCGTTGCTCGGCGGATGCTTATGGGCATGTCTTGCTTGCCGTCTGCCCAAAACATGGCTTAAGGTGACGGTGGCTTGTCTCTTTATGTGCGTGGCGCTTGCAGAGGTGTTTCACATGGCGCTTTTATACAAAAGCCTTGACCAGGACAGCATTGCGCTCGTTATGAA
Organism: Muribaculaceae bacterium; assembly: GCA_003979155.1. Taxonomy (GTDB): domain Bacteria; phylum Bacteroidota; class Bacteroidia; order Bacteroidales; family Muribaculaceae; genus CAG-873. The sequence continues at coordinate 27,145 of RYWL01000009.1, read as the reverse complement.
TACCGGTGTCGGTGAGGCCCGCGGATTTATTGTAGAATTTCTTTCTCCACAGATAATTATTGCTCTTGTGCTTGCTGTAGCGGCGCTTGTGCTGCTGTCATTTTTCGTAGGGCGTTCGCGTCTGACTCTGCCGCGATGGTGCTACCGTTTTGCCTTTCCGCTGTTTTTATGCGTGTGCGCCGGTGCGGCAGGCGTGGTAAAGATGTTTTCGGTGCTGACTTGCAGCACTTACGAAGAATTGATTGTATGGGAATCGGTGTGCGGCGACAATCCGGATATAAGCAACGGCGCTCGCGCTCTCAAGGCCGACCCGGTGAGTAAATCGGCCTATCTGTTCAAAGCCGGACAACTGTATGCCCGTAATTTTCATCTGTGGAGCGATTGTCAGCGTAAGATATACGACGCAGTACCCCGTGCAAGCGCTCCCGGCGACAGCCTGAGTGTAGTGGTTGTAATCGGCGAGTCTTTCATCAGAAGTCATTCGTCGCTGTATGGCTATCATCTGCCGGTGAACCCTGGTCTGGAGCGCGAGATGCGCGACAGTGCCCTGTTTGTTTTTGCCGATGCCGTGGCGCCTGCCAATTATACAGTGATTTCGCTGAGCAATATATTGAATCTGAACGCCCTCTCGCGAAGCGAAAAATGGTGGGAGAGCGTGTCGCTTCCCATGGCTTTCCACAAGGCCGGTTGGAGTGTGGAGATGTTTTCCAACCAGTATGTTCCCCGCAGCAATCAGGATTTAGGCATGGAACTTTTCGACACGCTGGCTCTCGATTCGATATACAGTGCCTACAACAGCCTTAATTTTGAATACGACGGCGATTTTCTGGCATCGCTTCCTCTGCGGCAGGGCGAGCCCGAGGCAAGGACACTGACTGTGATTCATCTTATGGGACAGCATTTTCCGCCATCGATGCGTGTGCCGCCGGCTTCGCGGCATCGTTTTGTTGCCGATGATATTCCGGCCGATAAACCGTGGCTCACTCATGAGCGCCGTGTCGTGGTGGCCGAGTATGCCGATGCCACGCTTTACAATGACTCCATTGTGTCGGCTATTATCGACACTTACCGCGATAAACCGACATTGCTTGTCTATTTCTCCGACCACGGCGAGGAAATGTGGGATTCGGCACCTGCCGGACACCGCACGCGTCAGTATCCAGACGACCATGAATGGGTACGTCGTATGCACGATGTTCCGCTCGTGTTCTGGATGTCGCCGTCGTTGCGCCGGCAGTCGCCACAGCTTGAGGCTGCGCTTCGCAGTGCCGTTGCCCGGCCGGTGTCGCTTGATTTGATAGCCCATTCACTTCTGGGCGCATTCGTTCCGTCGTCTCCTTGGTACCGACAGGAGTTCGACGTGCTCAGCCCGGCCTACGTGTTTCCCGAGAGGATTTTGGCGCATGGCTATTATTATTCCGAACGATGAATATTGACGGTAATTTATTAACTTTGCCTGCGAAAGACATGTAATTATGAATGATATACAACTTGATAAGGTCGATTTAGATATATTGCGCGAACTGCAGCGCGACAGCCGTCTGTCGGTGCGTGAGCTTGCCGCGCGAGTGCACCGTTCGGCAACACCCGTGTTCGAGCGCCTGCGCAGGCTCGAGAGCCAGGGCGTGATAAAAGGTTATACCGTCAATATCGATCTTGAGAAAATCGGCCGCGATTTCATTGTGTTCTGCAATGTTAAGTTGCGCCGAATCAATACCGAGATTCATGAGCGTTTCGCTGCCGAAGTGGCGGCGATGCCCGAGGTGACGGAGTGCTATAATGTCTCCGGTGCGGTCGACTACATGCTTAAAGTGCAGGTGCCTGATATGAAGGCGTACCGTGAGTTTGTCACGGCACGCCTTGGTGGTCTTGATATGCATGAATCGGTGCAGAGCGTGTTTGTGATGGAAACAATCAAACACGACGTTGTGCCGATGTGATATAGCGATATTTATTTGAACTGCTCAATGATTCGGTGCATCTTTGCTGCAATACGATCGTTGCAAAGATTGCCGGTTGAGCCTTCGTGAGTATGGTGCACTTCGCGCGTAGGCTTGTACTCGCCGTGCTGTACCTGCATGCCTATTGTCTTGTAGGCGTCGCGGTAGGGCATTCCTGAGAGTGCGAGACGGTTTACATCCTCTACGGTGAAGAGATAGTCGTATTTCGGGTCGTTGATAATATCGCGGTTTATGCGTATGTGCTGCAGCATGAAGTCCCACATCTCAAGACATTTCACAATCTCTGTAGTAGCCGGGAATGTGATGTCTTTGAGCAGCTGTAGGTCGCGGTTGTAGCCCAGGGGGAGATTTGCTGTGAGCAGAGCGATTTCGTTGGGCACCGACTGGAGGCGGTTGCACTTGCCGCGCATGATTTCGAAAACGTCGGGATTCTTTTTGTGCGGCATGATTGACGAGCCGGTTGTAAATTCATCGGGGAATGATACGAAACCGAAATTCTGGCACATCCACATGCAGACGTCCATGGCGAAACGTGCGAGGGTCGATGCGATAGATGCGATTGCCATTGCTGCGGCGCGTTCGGTTTTGCCACGGCTCATCTGTGCGGCCACAACATTGTAGTGCAGGTCGGAGAATCCGAGCAGCTCTGTGGTCATTGTGCGGTTGAGCGGGAACGACGAGCCGTATCCGGCAGCCGAACCGAGAGGATTCTGGTCGGCGATACGGTAAGCGGCCAAAAGCATCTGCATATCATCGGCCAGAGCTTCGGCATATGCTCCGAACCACAGTCCGAACGAAGAAGGCATGGCAACCTGCAGATGTGTGTAGCCCGGCATAAGCACGTCTTGATACTCTTCGCTGAGCGACTGAAGGCGCTCGAAAAGGTTCTCTGTGGCGTGGGCTATCTTGCGGAGCTCGTCGCGCATGAAGAGTTTGAGGTCGACAAGCACCTGGTCGTTGCGTGAGCGTCCTGAGTGAATTTTTTTGCCGATGTCGCCGTAGCGCTCCGTGAGAATGAACTCTACCTGAGAGTGCACGTCTTCAACACCGGGCTCGATTGTGAATTCGCCGCGTTCGATTTCGGCACGGATTTCCCCAAGGCCTTTGAGAAGCACCTCGAGTTCGCTTTTTGTGAGCAGTCCGATTGATTCGAGCATGCGAATGTGTGCCATAGAGCCTTCCACGTCGTAGCGTGCCAGGCGCAGGTCGAGTTCACGGTCTTGACCGACAGTGAATTCTTCTATCATTTTGTCGGGCTCATAGCCCTTGTCCCATAGCTTCATTTCTGGTTAAGTTCTTTGGCGAGATTGTTGAGCAACTGCATATATGAGTCGATGCCTTGCTCAATCTCGGTTAAATATATGAATTCGTTGGCCGTGTGTGAGCGCGATGATTCGCCGGGGCCAATTTTTAGCGAGGGTATGCCGTGCATGAGTGACATGTCGGATGTCGTGGGCGACACAAAAGGAGTCTTGCCCATGGCTTTGGCGGAGCGGACAAGCGGATGCGCATCGCTTATAACGGATGCGTGCACGCGTGTGCTCCGGGGCACGACTGTGGTATGTTCGCTTACCGAACGGCGCAGCAGTTCGGCTGTTTCCTCGTTGCTGTAGGCATCGGTGGTGCGCACGTCGGCCACCCAGCGGCATTCGTCGGGAACGACATTGTGCTGTCGGCCCGATTCAATCTGCGTAATAGATATTTTTATGGGGCCGAGAACCGACGACACTTTGTCGAAATGGCAGGCTCGCAGCGCTACTATATCGTTGATAGCGCGGTAAATAGCATTGATGCCTTCGTTTCGGGCCGCGTGTCCGGTGAGCCCTTTGGTAACGCAGTCGAGTACGAGCAGGCCACGCTCGGCAATTGCCGGCTGGAGCGAGGTCGGTTCGCCCACGATGGCCATGTCGATGCGTGTAAGTCCTTTGCTCTCAAGAAATTTGAGCAAGTGGCGCATGCCGTTTTCTCCACCTACTTCTTCCTCGGCCGATATTGCGAGGAAGAGGCTATATGGCAGTTCTTTGTCTTTTATATTGAGAAAGGCTGCTATGAGCGACACAAGCGATCCGCCGGCATCGTTGCTGCCTAAGCCGTAGAGCTTGCCGTCGCGTTCGAAAGGTGTGAAGGGGTCGAAGGTATAGCTCGGGGCAGGCTTTACGGTGTCAATATGGCTGTTGAGCATCACAATGGGCCTGGCAAGGTCGAAATACTCGGGAAAGACAACTATATTGTTGCCTGCCCGCTGCGGTTTGCATCGCCCACAGCGACTGCTGATAAAGCTCTCGGCAATGTCGGCGGCACGGCCTTCGTCGCGCGAGAGCGAGGGCGTGCCGATAAGCTCTTTGAGCAGTTCTACGGCCTCTTTGTCATTCATCGCAGATAACGGTGCCGGAAGGAGTGAGTATATTGTCGCTTTTGCGTATGGTCACACTTGCCACACCGGCATCGAGTGCGCGCAGAGCATTTTCCACTTTGGGAATCATGCCTCCGCTCACTGTGCCGTCGGCGCGGAGCGCGTCGAAAGTGTCGTGCGATATGCGTGGAACAACCGACGAGGGGTCGTCGATATCGCGGAGCACACCGTCTTTTTCAAAGCAGTAGATGAGCACCGTGGGGGTGACTCGAGCCAGACCCATTGCCACGGCTGCGGCCACGCTGTCGGCGTTGCAGTTGAGCAAGTTGCCGTTTCCGTCGTGAGTGATGGCGCAGAACACCGGCGTGAGTCCGCCTTCAATGAAGGAGAGTATGCGCTCGGCGTCTACCCCCTCGGTAGAAATATCGCCCACGAAGCCGTAGTCGACCGGAGCGGCCGGACGGCGGACAGCGCGTATGCAGCCAGCGTCGGCTCCGCTGAAGCCTATGGCGTCGCATTCGCGAGCCTGCAGAGCTGCGGTAATGCGTTTGTTGATAAGGCCGGCGTAGACCATTGTCACCACTTTGAGTGTCTCGGCATCAGTCACACGACGGCCGTCAATCATCTGTGTGGGTATGTCGAGCCGGCTGCACAGACGAGTCGCCTCCTTGCCTCCGCCGTGAATGAGCACTTTGGGACCCGGAATGCGGGCGAATTCGTCGAGGAAGGTTGCGAGAGCCTGAGGATTGTCGACAACATTTCCGCCTATTTTATAGACTTTTACCATTGTCAGAGCGATTCAAGAATTCGTTTGAGTACTACCGTGGCCGAAATCTCGCGGTTGGCAGCTTCGGGAATGACGATGCTCTGCGGAGATTCAATCACTTCGTCGGTCACTATCATGTTGCGGCGCACGGGCAGGCAGTGCATAAAGTAAGCGTTGTTGGTGAGAGCCATTTTCTCGGCATTGATTGTCCAGTTGCGGTCGGTGGATAGCACTTTGCCGTAGTTGGGGTCGGCATATGCGCTCCAGTTTTTGCCATAGATGAAGTCGGCGCCTTCGAAGGCTTTGCGCTGGTCGTATTCAACTCGTGCGTTGCCCACAAACTCGGAGGCAAGCTCGTAGCCGTGGGGATGTGTGATGACGAAATCGTAGTCGGTGGCGTTCATCCATTCGGCGAAAGAGTTGGGCACAGCCTGGGGTAGGGCTTTGGGATGCGGAGCCCATGAGAGCACCACCTTCGGACGGTCTGTTTTCTTGTACTCCTCAATTGTGATGAGGTCGGCGAAACTCTGCAGCGGATGACGCGTGGCGGCCTCCATGCTGAAAACAGGCCGGCCCGAGTATTTGATAAACTGGTTGATTATTCTCTCCTCGTAGTCTTCGGCCTTGTCTTTGAGGCCGGCGAAAGAGCGTACGCCAATCACGTCGCAGTAGCAGCCCATGACGGGGATGGCTTCGAGCAGGTGCTCCGATTTGTCGCCGTCCATTATCACGCCGCGCTCTGTTTCGAGTTTCCATGCGCCCTGGTTCACGTCGAGCACAATCACATTCATGCCGAGGTTCATGGCGGCTTTCTGTGTGCTCAGACGGGTGCGGAGACTCGAGTTGAAGAAAATCATCATGAGGGTCTTGTTGCGGCCCAGAGTGTTGAACGAGAAGCGGTCGGCCTTTATGTTCATGGCTTCGGCAACGGCGGCGCGGAGGTCGCCGATGTCGTGTACGTCGGTGAATTTTTTCATTGTTCGGAGAGTGCTTTACGAAATTCGTTGATGAAAATGTCGGCTTCGCGACGGGTGATTGTGAGAGGTGGTAGCAGTCGCACAGTGTGCTCGCCTGCGCCTCCGGTGAAGATGTGGTGGTCGAAGAGCAGGCGCTTGCGTAGCTCCGATGCAGAGCCTTCGATTTCGATGCCGAGCATGAGGCCGCGGCCACGCACTTCTTTGAGTCCCGGTATGGATTTGAGCTGTTCGAGCAGATATGCGCCTACTTCGGCAGCATTGTCTACAAGTTTTTCGTCGTTCATCACTTCGAGCACGGCAATCGCTGCGGCGCATGCGAGGTGGTTGCCGCCGAAAGTGGTGCCGAGCATGCCTTTAACGGGCTTGATAGAAGGAGCTATGAGAACGCCCGACATAGGAAATCCGTTGGCAATGCCCTTGGCCATGGTGACGATGTCGGCGCGTATGCCGGCGTGCTGGTGGGCGAAGAAGCGTCCGGTGCGGCCGTAGCCGCTCTGTATTTCATCAAGGATGAGTAGTGTTCCGGTGGCTTCAGTGGCTTTGCGGAGCTCGGCGAGGAAGTTATCGTCGACCATACGGATGCCGGCCACGCCTTGAATTCCCTCGACAATCACGGCAGCGTATTCGCCTGATGCTAGTTCGCGACGAGTGGCTTCGATATCATTGAGCGGCACGAAGACAATGTTGTCGGTGTGGTTGAGCGGAGCCTGGATTTTGGGGTTGTCGGTAGCTGCTACGGCAGCCGATGTGCGGCCGTGGAATGCACGGTCGAAAGCGAGTACTTTTTTGCGGCCGGTGACGAACGAAGCCAGTTTCATGGCGTTCTCGTTTGCTTCAGCGCCCGAGTTGGCCAGAAATAGCTGATAGTTGTCGTAGCCCGAGGCCTTGCCCAGCAAATCGGCGAGTCGCTGTTGGAGCGAGTTCTTCACAGAGTTGCTGTAGAAGGGCAGAGCGGCGGTTTGCTTGCAGACAGCCTCTACGTAATGCGGATGAGTGTGACCGATTGAAATTACGGCATGGCCTCCGTAGAGGTCGAGATATTCTGTGCCGTCGGCAGTGTACACATAGTTGCCGCGACCGCGCACGGGCTCTATGTCATATAATGAGTATACGTCGAATAATTGCATGGTGGAAATACACAAAGTGGAGTTAGAAAGCCGAGGGCTTGAGGGCGAGGCCTGTGCGCTCGTCGAGCCCGAACATGAGGTTCATGTTCTGCACAGCCTGACCCGAAGCTCCCTTGAGCAGATTGTCGATGACACTTACTACGAGTAATTTGTCGCCTTGCTTCACGAGCTGCACGAGAGCTTTGTTGGTGTTGACCACTTGTTTGAGGTCTACGCCGGCGGGATGCACGAAGGTGAAGGCTGCGTCTTTGTAGAAATCATTGTACAAGGCGCGTACTTCATCGGTACCCATGTCGGGAAGGCTTACAGTGGCTGTGACGAAAATTCCACGCGGGAAATCGCCTCGCACCGGAATGAAACACAGTTCGGCGTCGCAGCCTGGCTCGAGGTTGGCAAGCGTCATGCCTATTTCCTTGAGGTGCTGGTGATTGAAAGGCTTGTATACCGACAGGTTGTCGTTTCTCCAGCTGAAATGTGTTGTGGCACCGGGCTTTACGCCTGCTCCGGTCGAACCGGTGATGCCGGTGATTGCCACGTCGCCGTGCAGCCGACCGGCTGCAGCGAGGGGCAGAAGAGCGAGCTGTATGGCCGTGGCGAAGCAGCCGGGGTTGGCCACTTTGGTGGCTTTGCGTATGCGGTCGCGGTTTACTTCGGGAAGCCCGTATACATAGCCGCACGATTCGTCGCGGAAGTCCTGTGCCAAATCAATCACTTTCACGTTTTCGGGGAGTGCGTTTTCCTGCCAGAATCCGGAGCTTTTGCCGTGTCCGGAGCAAAGGAATACAACATCGGTCTCGTCGAGCGGATGCTTGTCGCTGAACTTGAGGTCTGTCTCTCCGAAAAGGCCTCCGTGCACGTCGGTGACGGGGTTGCCTGCGTTGCTGGTGGAGTGAATCCACGCGATTTCTGTCTGCGGATGATTAATGAGCAGACGGATGAGTTCGCCGGCAGTGTAGCCGGCGCCTCCTATAATGCCGGCACGAATCATTTGCCGTTGCGTTTCTGCACGTTGTGGTAAATCTTCATCTGGTTGCCGAGAATCTTGGTGAACCCTTTGATATCGTCGGCGCTCCATGCACGGTTTACTTCACCATATTCGCCAAAATCGGTCTTCATGAGGTCGAAGGGCGAGTCGACACCTACGAGGGTGTAGCTCAGCGGACGTAGAGTGATTTCCACGGTGCCGGTCACGTTTTTCTGGCTACTTGCGAGGAACTGCTCCATGTCGCGCATCACGGGCTCGAGATACTGCGATTCGTGAAGGAACATGCCGTACCATGTGCCGAGCTGGTCTTTCCAGTACTGCTGCCACTTGGTGAGGGTGTGCTTTTCGAGCATCTTGTGTGCGGCGATGATGAGGATGGGGCCTGCGGCTTCGAAGCCTACACGGCCTTTTATGCCTATGATAGTGTCGCCTATGTGCATGTCGCGGCCGATACCGAATTTTGCTCCGGCGGCTTCGACGGCACGGATTGCATCGACAGGATTTGCGTATTCGACACCGTTTACGGCTACGGGTTCGCCTTCCTTGAATGTGATTTTAAGTGTTTCGGGCTCGTGGGCTGTTACCTGGCTCGGATAAGCTTCTTCGGGGAGGGTCTGCTCGCTGTGGAGAGTCTCTTTGCCGCCGATGCTGGTGCCCCAGAGGCCTTTGTTGATGGAATACTCCATTTTCTTGTAGTCGGCTTCGATGCCGTGGTTGCGTAGATAATCGATTTCATATTCGCGGGTGAGAGTCATGTCGCGTGTAGGAGTGATGATTTCGATTTCGGGTGCAAGAATCTGGAAAGTGAGATCGAAGCGTACCTGGTCGTTGCCGGCGCCGGTAGAGCCGTGAGCCACGGCGTCGGCACCAATTGATTTTGCGTATTCGATGATTGCAATCGCCTGGAAAATTCGCTCGGACGACACCGAAATTGGATATGTGCCGTTGCGGAGCACGTTGCCTGCAATCATGTAACGGATTGAGCGCTCGTAGTAGTCTTTTGTCACGTCGAGAGTCGCATGCGATACGGCGCCGCAGTCTTTGGCGCGTTTCTCGATGCGTGCGAGGTCTTCGTCGGTGAAACCACCGGTGTTGGCGATTGCTGTGTGTACTTCGTATCCGAGGTCTTCGGAGAGATATTTTGCTGCGAATGAGGTATCGAGGCCGCCGCTGAAGGCGAGCACTACTTTCTTTTTGTTATTTTCCATTTGTGTCGTTTTTTTGCTTGTTGTACTAAGAGGAGTGAGAGTGGGTTACTTCTTGAGATGCAGAAGTTTGCGCAGTTTGTTCTTAAACCACGTGGTGTAAGGAATAGTCCACGATTGCTTCTCGAGTGCGGCTTTGGGGTCGTAGAGCATGCCGTAGCAGAGGCACATGCGGCGGTTGTTGCGGCACAGGATGTCGTAGTTTTTGCATCCTTCGCAGCCCTTCCAGAATTCTTCGTCCTGGGTAAGTTCGGAGAAGGTGACGGGCTTGTATCCCAGACGGGAATTAAGCTTCATCACCGGCAAAGAAGTGGTGATAGAGAATATTTTAGCGTAGGGAAATCGTCGTCGGGCCAGTTCGAATGTCTTGTTTTTGATACGGCCCGCAAGACCTAGCTTGCGGAATTCTGGGTCGACAATAAGACCCGAAGTGGCCACATAATCTCCATGGCTCCAGCTTTCGATATAACTGAACCCGATGAGTTGGTCGCCGTACAAAGCCACAACAGCCTTGCCACCTTTAATCTTGTCGATTATATATTGTGGCGAGCGGCGGGCGATACCTGTGCCGCGCTGAAGGGCTGACTCGTAGATGAGTTTCACTATGAGGTCGGCATACTTGGTATGCTCCTCGGAAGCGAACATCACCGTTACCTGGTCGTTGTTCATCTATTTATAAATGATACTTAAATAATTATGAGATTTGGTTTATGTATGACAGGGATTTCCCTAAAAAAACGATACCTTTGAAAGTATTCCCACGTGTGTAAAACGTGAAAATTCTTGCAAAGGTAGTAATTTTGTGGCAATTGCCGCTTAAATAAGCGTAAAAATTATTGTGTAAAAATTATTGTGACCGAAAAAATTTTTTTTCAATTATTTTTTCGATGGGGCTTTACTCTTGCCTGTGAAGAAGCACCGCACTTTGCCCACCGGGAGGTTGCCTTCCATTCGCAGGGGTATGCGGCTTTCGTCGGCAGCTATCCATGCCTCCATGTCGTCGCTCGTCTTGGCGCCTCCCTTGCTTGTGAAAGTGAATGTGACATGATAGGCGGGAATGCGGCGGCCGTCGATGTCAACATCCTCAATACCGTTGTAGGTGATTGAGAGCAATTCTTTGCGTTTGCCCGAGAAGATGTCGATTTTATTTATGTGTCCCGGAATCCATTCGTTGAAAGGCAGCCGGCGCATGTAGTAAAACGATGTGAGCATGTCTACAGCGGCACCTTCCGATTGCATTTCGCGTTCTTCGTCGACTTTCGCCTGGCCTTTGCTTGTCACTTTACGTGTACATTTGGCCGACACTGTTCCCGGCACAGAGTAGTCGTATCGCACCACATCGTGTTTGTGGTCTTTTCCTTCGTGGGCTATTTTTTCGTAGAAGAGAGGTGTGAAATCGGCATAGGTCATGCGCCCGTTGAGGGTGTCGCGAACTTTGAAAAATTTATCGGCCCACGGCTCCGATGCCGCGGTGAGCTGCGCGTGATAGTGTCGGGAGTCGTGTGTCAGTGCCAGGCTGGCGTGTCCGGCCTGCTTGTTAATCAGCCCCCACTTGTACATTACTTTGTAATTGAGCGTCTCCGGCTCGAATTTTTTCTGAACGGCAGTGCCGGGGTTAGCGGCAGCCGAAGAGGAAATGCAGAATATTGATAGCAGCAAGGCTGCGGCGAGTCGGTGAAGTCTGAGAAACATAATCGATTTGTCGGTTGTTATGTGTCCCGGCTATGGTGTCAGGACACCGGTATTTTTATGCACAGTTTGCGGTGGTTGCCAAGCCCGATGTTTGGGGCGTGGGCGTCTTCGGGAAAAAATACAGCGAGCTGGCCTTTGTGCAGATGAATGAGCGAATGGGCTGCGTCGCCGTAAAACTCTATGTCGGTTTCGGAGCTGTAGGGCACTGTGGGGTGTTTCAGCGCCGAGACGGGAGCCCAGCCTATTATTTCTGTTCCTTTCAGGGGCACGTGTATGTCGATGAATCGGCGGTGAGCCTCGAGTCGTGAGTTTTCGCGCGGCATAAGAGCCGGTTCCTCGCACTTCACGATTACATCGCCTTCGGCGGCAGAGCCCGCCATATATATACCTTTAACAAACTCGTCGGCCTTATGGTTTTTGAGCCACTCGATTGCAATGGCAATTCCTTCGGAGAGTGTTACGAATTTCTGTGCGTCTTCTATTTGACAGACTATCATGGCTATGGTTTAAACAAAATAATTTTTAACATGGCACGCGTAGAGCGGTTTATTTCAAATCATCGATATCGAGCGGCAGAGCCACACGGTGAGTCTGCTCGATGCGACGGTTGCGCCAGCAGCTTCGGCATATGGCCACATAGCGCTCGTCGCCGCCAATTTCGACCTGTGCGCCGGTCTCAACGATATTTCCGTTGCTGTCGATGCGTGCGTTTACTATAGTCTTGCGGCCGCAGTTACATGTCGACTTTATTTCGTCGATGGTGTCGGCAATCTCGAAGAGACGGCGCGAGCCTTCGAAGAGGTGTGTCTGAAAGTCGGTGCGTAGGCCGTAGCAAATCACATTGCTGCCGAAGTCGTCGACTACACGTGCGAGCTGATCGACCTGTGCGGCTGTGAGAAACTGAGCTTCATCTATGAGAAACCAGTCGACCACACGGTCTTCTTTCTTATACAGCTCAATCGCCATTTCGTAGAGGTTTGAGTTAGGGTGTATCCAGCGGCAGGTACGCTCTATACCTATGCGCGAACGAATCACGCTGTCGTTCTCCCGGGTGTCAATCACCGGTTTCAGACAGAGGTAGTCCATATGGCGTTCCTCAAAGTTATAGGCTGTAGTGAGCAGAAGGGCGGTTTTGGCCGATCCCATAGTGCCGTAGCGAAAATATAGTTTTCCTTTCCTTTGCATGGCGTGTTGATGATTTGGCTTCAAAGGTAGGAAGTTTTCGCCGATTTTCGGGTATGCGTCGCAAAAAACTTATTAACACCCACCCGGCCTACCGGCCCCCGCTCTACAGTGACTGCTGCGACAGTGCCTGGCTCAAAAACTCCTTTAAATCAATTGTGTATTTTGCCGATGAGCGAGCTGCCACTACTCCGGCGCCGGTCGACACATTGCTGTAGCCCCATTGTGTTTCGGAAAGGCCTATGTCTGACAAATCTCCGAGAATGCCTTCATCGGCATTCCACTTATAGATAGCCCAGTCGTAGTAGCTGCGCGATACAGAGGTGAGATAGAGGTTAATGCCGCAGTCGAGCAGCGACTCGTCGTAGTTCTGCGACTTTACGGAGAATGTGTTGCCGGAGAAGTTCAGATGCAGGGTGTATGTCTTTCCTTGAAACTGACGGTCGGAAAAGAATAGGCTCCCCGAGCTGTCGTCATTGCCCATTACCGTTTCGAATACACCCACATGCTCTTTGAAAATCGGCTCGGAATCATACTCGAAGTTGCCGATTTACAGTTCCCCATAGTGCATGGGGTTATCGGTCTGTGTGCTGAACCAGTTGTATCCGAAAAGATAGTAATTGTCGACTCCGGCCGGGTCGTCGACATCCATTTCGATATTGAGCGTGAAAGTTATGTCGGCCAGCATCTCATAGTGAAAGAAATCCTCGTCGGCTTTCCATATGTTGGTAACCACGGGGCTTGGCTTCACTATTCCTGCCGGAGTGGAGTAGGGTACAGCCACTTCGGCAGTTGCGCTTCCGTATGTGGGGCTCTCTGCTACAATTCGTATTTTATCTCCCTCGGCGGGGCGGTAAGCGCTGTCTGCGGTCGTTCCGTTCACAAAGATTGTTACTGTGGCGTCATCAACTCCGTGATTGTTCTCGGCTGCTTTGTCATTGAACATCCATGTATGTGTAATCTCCACTTCTATAGGCTCTCCGGCCGTAATCAGAGCATTCATGCAAAGCACGGGCTTGGTGTCGATTGCCGGATTGAATTCCTCGTAGCAACTTGTCAGTATCGTTGCCGATAGCAGAAATAATATATATCTTAGAATAGCCATGTGTAGGATATTGATGGTATTACGGGAAGTAGTTTCACTTTCTGAAACACAGGATTGTTTCTATTGTCGTACGCTCTGCGTATTGCAATTGTGTTCATGTGGCAGTAGGCGTTATAGAGGCTGAATGTCCAGTAGCCGCGTGAGTTTCGTACGGTACACGATATGTCGAGACGGTGGTAGAACGGCAGCTGATAATTGTTGATTGATGTTTTCAACGGAGTCTCGTCGTTGGCATACATCGTGCCGAACCCGGGAGATTCCCACACCTGCGGAAGCAGGGTGAAACGGTTGCCCGAGTGACCGATCCATGCTGCGTTCAAGCCTACCTTGTCGCTGATATTCCAGTTGAGGAGAATATTTATTGTATGGCGGTTGTCGAAGCGTGCCGGAAATGTCTTGCCACCGTTTTTGTCGGCGAAGGTGCGGTCGGCCCACGCAAGAGAGTAAGCTATGTGTCCTGTCAGTTTTCCTGTTAATTTCTCAAACTTGAAATCAACACCCCTGGCCGAGCCTTTGCCGGAGCAGAGCTGTGCATTCCACATCGCAGTCGGGGGCTGGAGGTAATACTCATCGCGATAATCAACAAGATTGCGCATAATTTTGTAATAGCCTTCGACAGACGCGCCAAACATCCTGTTGTCGCTTTGCCAGTATGCGCCCACCGAAACTTTGTCGGCGACTTGTGGCTTGAACTTGCCTGTGACCGGCACCCACTGGTCTGTAGGCAATGAAAGATAGGTCTGCGCCAACTGATGCACATATTGGTTTGTATGTGCATATGCCGCTTTCAAGGCCATGTTTCCGTTCGGGCGATAACTCAGCGAAAGCCTCGGACCGTAGCCTAAGTCGGTTTTGCCGTCGATGTTGAACAGCGACAGATGCAGGCCGGCGTTCACTCTCAACTTTTTGTCGATGCGCCAGTCGTCTTCGATATACAAGTTCGCTTCATTGGCGCTATAGGTCCATGTAGAATCGCGGGTTATTATATGTGTCGTGCCGGTAGTGTAATTACGCTCGGTTCTGGCAGGCAAAAAAGAATGAAGTATGTAGTTGCCTCCGAAGCGCACACGGTTATTTTCATTGGGGCTCCAGTCGAAGTCGGCACGGAAGAGCCAGTCGTTTATATTGTTTTTTGTTTTGGTTCTGGAGTCGGACTCGGTAGTGTTTTCAGGGCTTATCTCCTTTGAAAGCCAGTCGTACTTCATGTCGGAGAAATATCGCGTGTATGCGGCGGTAAATTCGGCAGTCAATTCAGTGTTAAAGCGATAGTTGAGCCCGGTCTGCGCCACAAGATTGCCCCAGTGTAAGTCTACTTTCTCGTCGTCGTACCATCCGTAGTCGGGTTCGGTTTTGTCGGAAGAGCCGGTTTTGAGCATATCGTTTCCGAAATAAACCGATGCAAACCCCGAGGCTTTGTCGGAGAAACGGTGTGTGAGCTTTGCGTTGAGGTCGAGGAACGAATAGTGAAACCGTATTTTTTCATCAGCGGAAGCCGCATTGCCTAAGGCGAGCAGCGGAGTGGAAAGGAGGTCGAACCACGACCGTCGCAAGGCTACGGAGTATGTTGTGCTTTGTCCAATCGGACCGTCGATATTGAATGCGCCCGAAGTCAGTCCCAGTCGGAATGAGCCGTGATGCCCTTCGCGCGAGCCGTTTTTGGTGCGCACGTCGAGATACGATGACAGACGGCCGTCGTATTTGGCCGGGATAGATGATTTGAAGAAATCGATATATCTGATAGCTTCGGCGTTGAATGCCGAAAACAACCCGGCGAAATGGTTGACCTGATATATGGGCACATTGTCGAGCATGTAGAGATTTTCGTCGGAATTTCCGCCGTGCACATTCAGCCCTGCAAGGCCTTCCTGCCCCTCGGAGACGCCGGGTTGCATATGCAGTGCCTTGATGACATCGCTTTCGCCGAACATCACCGGTGTGGCGAGTATCTCTTTGGCCGTGAGTTTCTTCGCCCCGATTTCGGCTGTCGCTACAGCCGGGGCTTCGAGGCGCGACACTACAACGACTTCCTCAAGCATTTCGGGAACAGGCAGCGGCGTCTTTAGCGGAAGCTCGGCGACATCGCGAGTTTTGTCGGCACGCTCAGGCTTAGCCTTTGCTGTTTTCTTTTTGATAATGACGTTGTTGCCTTTGATTTTCCACTTGATGTCCGAATCCTTGAACATGATTGACAGAACTTGCTTCAGAGGCAGGTTATCCGCAACGACAGTCACACGCATGCCGTCGAGCAGGTCGGAGCTATAAACAAAGTTTTTCCCGGTCTGCCCGATAATATTTCTGAACACCGCGGCAGCCGGCTCGTCAACAGCCATGATTGTGATATTCTGCGCCATTACGATTATGGATATACAGAGCATCAGCGACAGTGATATTATTTTCTTCATTTTTCGCTTACTGTCATTTGAGTGCCTAAGATGTCGTTGATTGCATCAATGAGTTCGGTCGGCGTGCCCTCATAGTGGAGCGACAATTCATATTCTTTGCCGTCGGAGGGGAGATTCTCTATCTTTACATCGTAGACAGTCTCTATTTTGCGGACAACATCATTCAACGAGGCGTTTTCAAAGTCGATGACTTTTACTTCGGTCAGCGCTCCCGGCACAGAAACTTCGATTGCCGGCTGTGACGTGTCGGCGGCACGATACTCTTTATATATTATTGCGGCGCTTGCCGAAATAAAGACTGTTGCGGCCACAGCGGCAGCTACTCTGTATCGCTTCCAGAACGATACATGCACTACGCCGAGCCGCTTCCAGCCGTTGGCCGGAGAGAATCTTCCTTCTCTGTAGTGATGGGCTATGAAATCCACTTCATCGTTTTTCATAAGCTCAGAAATCTATGCCGATGCGAAATGAGAAATACGGGCGGATATGATGTTTTGTGCCTATGTATTGCAGCTCGTATGAATCAGGGCCTGTCCAGGTTCCCTCAAAATGCTCTACTCTGTAACCTGCAAGCGTGAGGCCCATGCCTGCGTTGACACTCATCTTGCGTCCCCAATTGAAGCGATAGCCTATTGTCGGAGAGATGTAAGCTCCGATTCCTTCGGAAAGATTGGCTCCAAGTTTCAAATCTCCAAATGGCGTAAATTTTCCAAACTGCAAGTCTATACGGCTCTGGATAAAGACGGGTACGACCCAGTTGTCGATATTGTCGTTTGTGCAGCCCTCCATGCCGAGGCCGGCGCCGATAAAGAACTTTGGATTAATCTGATAGCCGTGAGATGTCGAGAATCCGGTATAAAAAGTGCTTTCGCGGTAGAAATACAGATTGCCGCTCATGTCGACGTAAGCGAAATTTTCGCTTCGCAGGCTGTTGCTCCACTCGAAGAAGCCGCGGTAGCCGCGGTGTGGTTGTCGTGCTGTGGCCGTGAGACTTAGAAGAGTCGCGGCAAGAATGAGAATTATCGGTTTTTTCATGTTGATGAATTAGTTCTTTACTACTATGACTCATCAATCGTGAAAAGGTCCTACGCCAATTATAAAAAAGGTAAGAAAAAAGGCTTGTGTCCGTCGCTCAGAGCCTCGCGCAAACGGCCGAAAGCTTTGGTCAACTGATTCTTGACGGTTTTAATTGAAATGCCGAGCTCGTCGGCGATTTCTTCGTTGCTCAGACCGTCGCGTTTGCTCATAAGAAATACATTGCGGCACTTTTCGGGCAGATTGTCGATGGCTTTCCAGATTTTGGCATCGCGGATAGATGTGTCGATTTCATCCTCGCCGACATCGGAGATAAAGCTTTCGTCAACGGTCTCATGTCGGTTGCGCAGATGCGTAAGGCACACATTTCGCACTGTGCGATACATAAAAGATGAAAAATTGTCGACTTCACTGCCTCTTTCAATATAGAGCCATGCTTTCATAAAGGCGTCCTGCACTAAATCTTCGGCCTCATCGGCATTGTCGACAATATGGAGTGCGTACATGCCTAACGGCAGATACATTCTTTTGAAATGCGATTCAAACTCCTTGCCTGTCATCCTTGATGGTTTTTTAGAGATGGAAATTGCAGGATGCAAAATTACAAATTTTTTAAGTCTGCCAGGTGCTTTTGAAAAGAAGATTGGCACTATGGGTCGATGCCCTGCGGTGAACTGAGAAATGGGCTATATGGATACAAAAAAAAGCCTCTCAGAAAACTGAAAGGCTTTTTTGTTGCGGAGGCAGGACTCGAACCTACGACCTTTGGGTTATGAGCCCAACGAGCTACCACTGCTCCACTCCGCGCTGTTTTGATGCTGCAAAATTACAGAGAAATTTTCTTGTGTCCAAATCTTTAACACAAATTAACCTTTCTGTGCTTCTGAAAAATTGTCCGCTCAGTTGCAAAACTATATAGGGTCTGCATTAGTTATTTTTAATAAATATGTATAACTAAATACCGATAAAATGAGAGAATGCACATCTGAAAAAGAGCCTCAGGCAGAGGATAAGCGCGATGATAAATATCCCGGAGTGGCTGTCGATGTAGCCGACAGTGAAAAAGTGACTCCCGAGCTTGTAAAAGACAACACAGAGGAATTGAACAACAATCCGCGGAACAACGACTGATAAATTTTTCATTGGCTTCTTTTTACCGGAGGGATATTCTCTCCGGCATCTTTGTATGCCGGTGTGCCGAGGCTGCATCGTCGCCAGAGCCGTATCTGAGGCCGATTCACATATGTCTACAGCCATATTTGTTTTCGCAAAATCCGCTTAAGGCTCTGAGTTCTAATTTGGAAATGTCGAAATAAAGCGCTACCTTTGCCGCTCTAAAATTGATTGACGCTTTCACAGAATATGGAAAACTGTAGCCAAGATATTGATTTTCTTTTTGAAACAAGCTGGGAAGTCTGCAACAAAGTAGGTGGTATATATGCCGTTTTGTCCAGTAAGGCCAAGACCTTGAAAGACAGATTTAAGGACAATCTTATTTTTATAGGTCCAGATGTATGGTCAGAAGAGAATCCGTCGCCGTATTTCACTGAGACCAAGTCGCTCATGAAGCGCTGGGCTGAGACGGTGATGCTCCCCGAGGGAGTGAGTGTGCGCGTAGGCCGCTGGAATGTGCCCGGAAAGCCTGTGGCAGTGCTCGTGAAGTTTGACGGCATGTATGCGTCGAAAGATGCCGCCTATAGCCGCATGTGGGACCTCTTCAGCGTTGACTCTCTGCACGCTTACGGCGACTACGACGAAGGCTGTGCCTTTGCCCGTGCCGCTGCCATGGTCATCGAAAGCATAATCGATTATACAAAGACATCGCCCCGCAAAGTTGTGGCCCATTTCGACGAATGGACTACTGCAATGGGTCTGCTCACGCTCAAAGCCGATATGCCCGGCGTGGCCACTGTGTTCACAACTCACGCTACGAGCATAGGCCGCAGCATATGCGGCAACGGCAAGCCGCTTTACGACCAGCTCTCCAATTACAATGGCGACCAGATGGCTGCCGAACTCAATATGCAGAGCAAGCACTCGCTTGAAAAAGCCGCCGCATGGAATGCCGACTGCTTCACCACCGTGAGCGAGGTGACAGCCACTGAAGCGGAGCAGTTGCTCGGACGCCGTCCCGAAGTAACGCCAAACGGATTTGAGCTCAATTTCGTTCCTGCAAAAAACAAATATGCCGCCGCACGCAGGGCAGCGCGCAGCGCCATCCTCAATATGGCCGGAGCCCTCACCGGCGTAAAGTTCGCCGACGACACGTTCATCGTGGCCACATCGGGCCGCTGTGAGTATCGGAACAAAGGCATCGACATGTATCTCGACGCTTTGCGTAAGATAGCCGACAGCAATCCCTCGCGCAAGGTGCTCGCTATTGTGCTTGTGCCGGCATGGTCCGCAGGTCCGCGACAGGATTTGCGTCAGCATATGCTCATGCACACTTACGCACGGCTCGACGACCCCATAATCACCCACAAACTTAACAACTACGACAGCGACCCAATCAACAGCCGAATCCATCAGCTTGGCTTTGCCAACGACGACGCTGCCGCAGTTACAGTGATTTATGTGCCGAGTTACCTCGACGGCTTCGACGGTATTCTCGACCTTACTTATTATCAGCTTCTTCCGGGTCTCGACCTCACGGTCTTTGCCTCGTATTATGAGCCGTGGGGCTATACGCCGCTCGAAAGCATTGCTTTCGGAGTGCCTACGGTGACTACCACACTCGCCGGCTTCGGCCGCTGGGTGAAGGAAATCGAGCCCGCTCCCAATTTCGAAAACTGCGGTGTGGAAGTTGTCGAACGCACCGACAGCAACTACTGGCAGGCCGTGGATGCCGTATGCGACTCTGTAAGAAGCATGCTCGCCGCCGATGCCACACATACCGAAGCTGCTCGTAAGGCTGCGGCTGCTACTGCCGCCAAAGCGCAGTGGTCAGATTTTATGAAATATTACGACAAGGCTTACTGCGACGCGCTCGCCGCCCGCGACAGCCGTGTCAAAAACAAATAATCTCCGATTTTTAAAAGAAAAATCACAAAACAGTAATATATGAAAATTCCAGTAAGTAACACAAACGCCCCTGTCTGGCGCGACATTACTGTAAAATCTGAGCTTCCCGCAAAGCTTAAACCGCTTGAAGTTCTCTCCAAAAACCTCTGGTGGGTATGGAACAGCGAGGCAAAAGCCCTCTTCCGCTCCATTAACCCCGATAGCTGGCGCAAAGATGGCGAGAACCCCGTTCTCCTCGTTCAGTCGCTCACATCCGAGCGCATATCACAACTCCTGGCCGACGATGCCTTCATGGCCGAGCTCGACCGTGTGTATTCCAACTTCAAAGAGTATATGTCGAAACCGATGCGCAAAGACGTGCCTTCGATTTCATACTTCTCTATGGAGTATGGCCTCTGCAACTGCCTCAAAATCTACTCCGGTGGTCTCGGCGTGCTCGCCGGCGACTATATAAAAGAAGCTTCCGACAGCCGTGTCGACATGACCGCAGTCGGCTTCCTCTACCGTTACGGCTATTTCAACCAGACTCTTAGTGTCGACGGTCAGCAGATAGCCAATTACGAGCCCCAGAATTTCAACCAGCTCCCCATTGAGCAGGTAATGGAGGCCGACGGACATCCGATGATTCTCGAAGTGCCTTATCCGGGCCGTATCATCTACTCGCACATCTGGCGTGTGAACGTGGGCCGCATGAGCCTTTATCTCATGGATACCGATTTCGATATGAACAGCGAATACGACCGTCCTATCACCCACAAGCTTTATGGCGGTGACTGGGAAAACCGTATCAAGCAGGAATATCTTCTCGGTATCGGCGGTATTCTCATGCTTCAGAAGCTCGGTATCAAGACCCAGCTCTACCATTGCAACGAAGGCCACGCCGCGCTGCTCAACCTACAGCGTCTCGTGGACTATGTACAGAAAGACGGCCTTTCGTTCAACGTCGCTCTCGAGCTCGTGCGTGCCTCGAGCCTCTACACGGTGCATACCCCCGTGCCTGCCGGCCACGACTACTTCGACGAAGGTCTCTTCGGCAAATACATGGGTGAGTATCCCGCCAAACTCGGCATAGGCTGGAACGAGCTTATGAACATGGGCCGCGAGAACCCCGACACCAACGAGCGTTTCTCAATGAGCGTGTTCGCCCTCAATACTTGCCAGGAGGCCAACGGCGTAAGCTGGCTCCATGGCGAAGTATCGAAGAAAATGTTTGCCGGCATATGGAAAGGCTACTCGTGGGAAGAAAGCCACGTTGGCTATGTGACCAACGGTGTGCACATGCCCACATGGGCTGCTTCGGAGTGGAAGGAATTCTATCACGACACTCTCGGCAGCCGCGTGTTCGAAGATCAGAGCAATCCCGATGCATGGAAAGGCATCTTCGACGTGCCCGACCAGATAATCTGGAACATGCGACAGACGATGAAAAACAAATTCATCAACTTCCTTCGTCGCGACTTCAAAGAAAAATGGCTTGCCAACCAGGGCGATCCCGGTGCTGTGGTTAACATTCTCGACCGCATCAACCCCAACGCCCTCATCATTGGCTTCGCACGTCGATTCGCCACATACAAGCGCGCTCACCTTCTCTTCACCGACCTCGACCGTCTGGCCAAGATTGTAAACAACGAGAAGTTCCCCGTGCAGTTTATCTTCGCCGGCAAGGCTCATCCCGCCGACGGTGCCGGACAAGACCTCATCAAACGCATTATCGAAATTAGCCGCCGTCCCGAATTCCTCGGCAAGATTATCTTCCTCGAAGACTACAATATGATTGTGGCCAAGCGACTCGTCACCGGTGTCGACATCTGGCTCAACACTCCCACACGTCCTCTCGAGGCCTCCGGCACGTCGGGTGAGAAAGCCGAGATGAACGGTGTGCTCAACTTCTCCGTGCTCGACGGCTGGTGGTACGAAGGCTACCGCTTCGACGAAAAAGCCGGATGGGCGCTCACCGACAAGCGCACTTACACCGACCAGGGTCAGCAGGATAAACTCGACGCAGCCACTATATACTCTATGCTCGAAAATGAGATTATTCCTCTCTACTTCGAGAAGAACTCCGCCGGCTACTCGCCCCGCTGGATTCAGTGCATCAAAGGCTCTATCGGCCACATCGCTCCCCACTTCACCATGAAGCGCATGATTGACGACTATATCAGCCGCTTCTACGACAAAGAGGCAAGCCGCAGCAAACGTCTCGCCGCCGACAATTTCGCCCTTGCCAAAAACATCGTGGCATGGAAAGAAAAAGTGGCTTCGGAGTGGAGCGGTATCAAAGTGCTCGACGTGCGCCACAGCGGTGAAATCGGCGCAAGCCTCACAGGCGAACCCTTCCATATCGAAGTTGTTGCCGACACCAACGGCATAGGCCGCGACCTCGGTCTCGAAATGGTGATTTACCGTCAGTGCGACGGCCATGAATCGCTCCTCCGTACCGAAGAGTTCAAAGTTGTTAAACAAGAGGGCGATGTGCTCTCCTATGAGCTCTCTTCTAAGCTTAAGGATGCAGGTGTATTCCGCTATGGCTTCCGCTTCTATCCGAAGAATGCAGAGCTTCCCTCTCGTCAGGACTTCGCCTACACCTACTGGATTTAAGCATCAAGTCAGTCTTGAATTCTGATTCAAGACAGTCACCCATATTGCCGCCTGCGACGATGAGTCGCAGGCGGTTTTTTCGGTCCTTCCTAAATTTGATAATCAAAATTTTGCATACGCCCTAATTCAGCGTCCAATTTTTTCGCCTACCCTGCAGTTTTTCCTCCCCAAAAAACTTTTTTCGAAAAAAATGTGTCGATGCGCTTGCAGATTCAAAAAAAGTGCGTACCTTTGCAGTGCCTTAAGAAATGGTGCCCATAGTTCAGTTGGTTAGAACGTCGGATTGTGGTTCCGAAGGTCAAGGGTTCGAATCCCCTTGGGCACCCTACCAAAGCCGGCAGTCCTTTATCAGGGCTGCCGTTTTTTTATCATCTCTTTCTCAGTAAAAGTATGCGTCGCTACGCCCGAGTAATTGTACCGCTCCCGCTCAACGAAATATTTACCTATGCCATTCCCGAGGGCATGGATGTGTCGGCGTGCCGGCGAGTGATAGTTCCTTTCGGCGCTCGGCATTTCTATACCGGCATTGTAGAGAGCGTGTCGACAGTGGCGCCTCCGCCCGGAGTTGCGCTCAAAGAAATATCGAGTGTCCTCGACGACGAGCCCATGTTGCGTCCGTTGCAAATCCGCTTCTGGCAGTGGCTTGCCGACTATTATCTGTGCACTATCGGCGAAGTTTATAACGCCGCCTTGCCGTCGGGACTCAAAATCGGCAGCGAGACGCGTATAGCATTGAACCCCGACACCGATGTCGCCGAATTCGGAAATTGTACGGTCAAAGAGCTTGCCGTACTCGACTTTGTGAAAAAAGAAGGGCAGTCTACTGCTGCTGCCATCCGCTCCAAAACAGGAGTCGGCGACGGTGTGATATCGAAGCTCGTCGACCGTGGCCTGCTTATTATTTCGGAAAAACTTGTAGAGCGCTACCGTAGCGAAAAGCGCGAGTATGTGCGGCCTGCAATAGCGCGCGGCGACCGCGATGCTCTCGACGAGGCTTTCGCCCGTGTGAAGAAGTCGCCCCGTCAGGAAGAAGCTCTTATGGCCCTTGTGGCGCTGTCGGGATTCTACAAAGACTGCGCAGAGCCGCTTGTCGAAGTGCCCATGGATGTGCTGCTCGAGCGTGCAGCTGTGCAGCGGACGGCGGTCAAAGCACTTGCCGACAAGGAAATATGTGAAATCTATAAGAAAGAAGTGTCGCGATTCTCATTCTCCGGCACAGGCAGCTTCACTGTGCCGTCGCTCTCGAAAGCGCAGGATACGGCACTGAAGCAGATTCACAAATCATTTGTCGAAAAAGATATTGTGCTCCTCCGTGGCGTAACGGGGTCGGGCAAGACCGAAATCTACATACATCTTATCGACTATGTGCTCCGACAGGGCCGTCAGGCCTTGTTTCTTGTGCCCGAAATCGCCCTTACAACACAGCTTACGCGCCGTCTGCAACGCGTCTTCGGGTCTAAGGTGGTGATTTACCACTCTAAGTTCAGCGACAACGAACGCGTCGACATCTGGAAAAAACTCATGCACTCTGCCGAGCCGTGTGTGGTTATCGGAGCGCGCTCGGCGGTATTTCTGCCGTTCTCTCGCCTTGGCATCGTCATCGTAGACGAAGAGCATGAGTCGAGCTACAAGCAGGCCGACCCGGCTCCGCGTTACAACGGACGCGATGCCGCAGCGGTGCTTGCATCGATGCACGGAGCAAAGACTCTCTTCGGCAGCGCCACTCCTGCGGTGGAGACATATTTCAAGGCGTGCACCGGAAAATTCGGCCTTGTCGAACTTAGCGAACGTTTTGGTGGCTCCACTTTGCCCGACATCGACGTAATCGACATGAAAGCAGAGCGTGGCCGCAAAGCCGTGTCGGGATATTTCTCCCATCGTCTGCTCGATGCCACACTCGACGCCATGTCGAACAAGCGCCAGGCCATACTATTTCACAATCGGCGCGGTTACGCTCCAATGGCACGCTGCACTATGTGCGCGTTTACACCCAAATGCAATTTCTGCGACGTGTCGCTCACCTTCCACCGCCGAATCAACAAACTTGTGTGCCATTACTGCGGCACGGAGTACAACGTGCCGACTCTATGCCCCGAGTGTCGTGAGCCGGCAATGGAAATTACCGGTTACGGCACTGAGCGTCTCGAAGAAGAAATAGAGGCCAATTTCCGCGACCGCAAGGTGCTGCGCATGGACCTCGACACAACCCGAAACAAAGACAGCTACGGCCGCATCATCGACGATTTTTCGGCGCATAAGGCCGATATTCTTATCGGTACCCAGATGGTGACTAAGGGTCTTGATTTCGGCGATGTAGGCCTTGTGGGCGTGCTCAATGCCGATACTCTGCTTAATTTCCCCGACTTCCGTTCGGCCGAAAGGGCATTCAACATGCTTGAGCAGATTGCCGGACGTGCAGGCCGCAGAGATGAGCGCGGACATGTGTTTGTGCAGACCTACACGCCCGAGCATCCGGTGCTCGGCTTTGTGAAGGCTCACGATTACATCGGCTTCTACGAGCGCGAGCTCGACGAACGCCGTGCTTTCGCATTCCCCCCGTTCACACGTATAATCAATATATATATTAAACATCGCGACGAGCATATCGTATGCGAGTGTGCCTCACAGTTCTCGGCAAGCCTTCGCGAGGTGTTCGGCCCGCGAGTTTCTCCACCAAAAGAGCCTGCCGTATCGCGTGTGTCGTCGATGTATATACGCACAATAATGCTGAAGGTGGAGCGCGAAGTGTCGATGAATAAAGTGAAAGAAATTCTGCGGGGCAAATATGTGGCTCTTATGGCTTCGCCCCTGATGCGCGGAGTGACGGTGTACTACGACGTTGACCCGGTGTGATTCAACAATCGCACTGTTCAAGTGTTTTTCTTTAAAAGAATGATATTATGAAGAAAACACTGATAATAGCGGCATTAATTGTCGGACTGATACTTTTTGCCGGCGAATCGATTCATTTTTTGGGTCGTACATATGTCGGCGACAAAGCCCCGTCGTTCGTTCTTCCGAAGGTCGACAGCACTGTGGTGCTTGATAATCTAAAGGGCGAATATACACTTATAAACTTCTGGAATTCAACCGATGCAGTCTCGCGCCGCGAGGCAAACCGCTACCGTGCGTGGAAGCGCCGCTATCCGCAGTCGCCGCTTGTGGTAATCGGTGTCAATTTCGACGAATCGGAAGCTCTGTTCCATGAAATAGTGCGCCTCGACTCCCTCGAGCCTGCAAAACAATTCCATGCTGCCGGCGACACCGCCCGTGCTATTATCAAGAATTATGGTCTTGGCCGTGGCTATGGTGCTGTGCTTGTAAACCCCGACGGCAAAGTGTCTGCATACAATCCGAGCGACAAGCAGCTCGACGCTATTTTTGCGAAGCGATGAAAGGTATCGGGCAAAAAAATGATACACATATGTAATTTCCGGGTCTTTGTTGCGTCATATAGATACAATGAAGACCCGAACAGATAAGGAGCAGCAGTTTCTCGGCATTGTTGAGCAGTGCCGTCCTCTTATTTACAAGGTGTGCTGGCTCTATACCTCGCCCGGCATATCGTTCGACGACCTGTATCAGGAGGTGCTTATCAATATATGGCAGGGAATGGATTCTTTTCGTGGCGACTCCAAAATGTCGACGTGGATTCATCGCACGGCCATAAACACATGCATCTCGTGGTACAGACGCAACAGCCGTCACTGCGATTCGATGGGAATCGACGAGCTGCCGTTTGAGCCGGCCGATGTGCCGTCGGACATAAATGCCGGAGAAATGCTTGAGCTCCATCGTCTGATTTCTATGCTCGGACCGATAGACAAGGCAATTATCACACTGTGGCTCGACGAAAAGCCATATGAGGAAATTGCGGCGGTTATGGGCATGAGCGTGTCGAACGTGGCTGTGCGTCTTCATCGTATCAAAGAACGACTCTCTAAACTGGCAGACAAATAGCCGAATCATGTATATATGGATATTGATGAACTGAAAAATAAATGGAAACTCATCGACGAAGCTCCTTGCAAGCCTGCCGTCGACGAACATCAACTCGCCATAAAGCTTGCTGCAAGCCGTGTCATTTCGTCGAAAGACAGAATTATGAGGCACTTCAAGGTTCAGGCTGTCGCAGGCCTGGCAATGCCGTTTCTGGTATTTGGTATGGATTTTAATATGCCGATGTGGCTCTTGATTGTGTACTCGGTTTTCGGTATAGGTATGGCCTTGTGGGCGCTTGTGGTAATGCTCAATTTGCGCGATATAAATTTCTTCTCCTTGCCCGTGTCGAAGGCGCTGCAGCACATAATACGTCTGCGCCGCCAGATAGCGCTGATGCGTGCCGTGGGTATTGTGGTAGCTGTGTTCCTTGTGCTTTCGCTCGGAATCGAAATCTTCGCTAAAAACGAACCATACATGTTCTACGGTTTCATCGCAGGCCTGATAGTGGGCCTGCCCATTGGCATCTGCCGTTGGATTACAGTCAACCGGCAAACCCGCAGGCTCGAAGAAGCGCTTCGTGCATGCGAAGAACCTTGTGTATGAATAAGTTTCTTGCCAGTTATATTCTCACGGCATTTGTCGTATTGTTTACTTCGATAAATGCATTTTCGCTCACAGGCACCTGGCGAGGCGATTTGTTGGTCGGAAAAGTTAAACTTCCGCTTGTATTTAATTTTGTCGAAAAAGACGGGCGCACCCGGTGTACACTCGACTCTCCGTCGCAGGGCGCAAAA